>DFHL01000032.1 GCA_002371315.1 Bacteroidales bacterium UBA3724
ACCGTGTCGTAAATGTAATTGTCGACGGTGTCGAACACGGTGTTCGTGATGGTGTCGTAATGCGTCACGGTCACTGTGTCGTAAATGTAATTGTCGACGGTGTCGAACACGGTGTTCGTGATGGTGTCGTATTGCGTCACTGTCAGTGTGTCGTAAATGTAATTGTCGACGGTGTCGTACACGGTGTTCGTGATGGTGTCGTATTGCGTCACTGTCAGTGTGTCGTAAATGTAATTGTCGACGGTGTCGTACACGGTGTTCGTGATGGTGTCGTATTGCGTCACTGTCACAGTGTCGTAAATGTAATTGTCAACGGTGTCGTACACGGTGTTCGTAATCGTGTCGTATTGCGTCACAGTCAGTGTGTCAGTCAAAGTAATATAAGTGGTGTCGTGCACAGGCACATCGATATAAGTGGTATCGTGCACGGGTACACTGATGTAAGTGGTATCGTGTACGGGTACATTGATGTAAGTGGTATCGTGTATCTGTACATCGATATAAGTGGTATCGTGCACTGGCACATCAATGTAGGTGGTGTCGTGCAGGGTGATGTAAGTTGTGTCGTATATAAAAAGAGTATCGTAGACCAAGGTGGAGAAATAGGCGGTGATGATGCTATCGGAGGTCAGCGTGAGCGAGCGGGGGTTATCAGTATTGCCGTCGTTCCAATGGTCGAAGATGAATCCGGTGTTGGCGGTGGCATTTATCACAGCCTGTGGGGCTTGGCAGGTGGGTGTTGTTAGTATCTCCACGGTGCCCATAGTGGAGTCTGCACTCTGTACGCTAAAGACGAATCCTAACGCTTCTACGAAGTTGGAGAAATAACTCCATCGGGAGTAGTACGACATACTGCTGCCACAAGGAATATTGATGGGAGTAGATGGACTGACCCCACTAAAAGCATTGATGCTCAACACGGGAGCTACAGACGATAGACTCGTGATTTCGGTCAGGCCGCTGCAGCCAGAGAAGACGTAGTCGCCTATCGATGTGATGCTGGATGGAATGATAACGGATGTCAGGCCACTGCAGCTTGAGAAGGCGAAGCTGCCTATTGATGTGACGCTGGAGGGGATGATAACGGAAGTTAGGCCACTGCAGTAACGGAAGGCGGATTCGCCTATCGAGGTGACGCTTGACGGTATGGTGACGGATGTCAGGCCGCTGCAGTTATAGAAGGCGGATCCACCTATCGAGGTGACGCTGGAGGGGATTGTAACGGAAGTCAGGTTGCTGCAGCCTTCGAAGGCGAAGCCGTTAATTGATGTAACACTGGACGGTATGGTAACGGAAGTCAGGCCGCTGCAGCAAGAGAAGGCGTAGTAGCCTATCGAGGTAACACTGGACGGTATGGTGACGGAAGTCAGGCCGCTGCAGCCAGAGAAGGCGTATCTGCCTATCGAGGTGACGCTGGAAGGGATTGTTACGGATGTCAGGCCGCTGCAGTTATAGAAGGCATAGTCGCCTATCGAGGTAACGCTGGTGGGTATGGTGACGGAAGTCAGGCCGCTGCAGCCAGCGAAGGCGTAGCTGCCTATCGAAGTGACGCTGGAAGGGATTGTTACGGAAGTCAGGCCACTGCAGCCTCTGAAGGCGTATTCGCCTATCGAGGTGACGCAGGACGGTATGGTGACGGATGTCAGGCCACTGCAGCCATAGAAGGCAGTGCTGCCTATCGAGGTGACGCTGGAGGGTATAGTAACGGAAGTCAGGCCGCTGCAGCCAAAGAAGGCGTAGTAGCCTATCGAGGTAACACTGGACGGTATTGTGACATCTCCTCCTGCACCACTGTATGCCAGTAAATAATGCTTTGTTGCATCGCTAAATACGAAATCACCATCTGTCACTCCGTTCATCGTTATGGCATCCCAAGGACTTCCAGTTGCACTGCCATAGTATTCGATATGGCGGACATTGTTGAAGGCTGAACTGCCTATTGAGGTGACGCTGGACGGTATGGTAACGGAAGTCAGGCCGCTGCAGCCAGAGAAGGCGGAGCCGCCTATTGAGGTGACGCTGGACGGTATGGTAACGGAAGTCGGACCGCTGCAGTCATAGAAGGCTTTGTTGCCGATTGTGTCGACTGTTGACGGTATTGTGACATCTCCTCCTGCACCAATGTATGCCAGTAAAAAATGCTTTGTTGCGTCGCTAAATACGAAATCACCATCTGTTATACCATTCATCGATATGGCACCCCAGGGGCTTCCTGTAGCACTGCCATAGTATTCAATATGACGGACGTTATAGAAGGCGTAATTGCCTATTGAGGTGACGCTGGAGGGTATAGTAACAGATGTCAGGCCGCTGCAGCCAGAGAAGGCTTCGTAGCCTATCGAGGTGACGCTGGACGGTATGGTAACGGAAGTCAGGCCGCTGCAGCTAGAGAAGGCACCGCCGCCTATCGAGGTGACGCTGGACGGTATGGTGACGGAAGTCAGGTTGCTGCATCTAGAGAAGGCACCGCCGCCTATCGAGGTGACGCTGGACGGTATGGTAACGGAAGTCAGGCCGCTGCAGTCATAGAAGGCGTAGCTGCCTATCGAGGTGACAAAATAGGTGATGTTGTTGTTGGTCACTGAGTCAGGTATAACAACATATCCTGCCAAATAGTTGGCAAGAAGACTATTCGCCGTTCCAGGTTGTACGACCTCGGCGTGGCCGTCTACTATGTTATAGTAGAGTGTATGCCCCGAAGGTGACACGGCCGAGAAGTCGTAGGCCCATACCGATGTGGTGCAAAACACCATAAAAGTTAAAGCCAGTAATCGTTTTACTTTCATTTATTCTATCCTTTTCTGCCCCGACCCTCCAACGGAACTTAAACTACTACAATAAGAAAAGCGTGAGGTTATGTGCTCACGTCGTCTTCATTGAGGTATCGCCAAACACCTTTACGGGAACGAACTCTTTAGGGAACATATCTCACGCTTGACGATATGCTAAAGGTATAGCATACACATTCAAGCGAAAGCATAAATGCTCATCCTCCCGTTACAATTTTGGCGAAATTTCAATGAAGGGACTATATCGCAATGCTTTTCTTGCTAACGCTTTCTACCTTTCGAAAGCGAATGCAAAATTACAAACATTTCGCGATATGGCAAAATATTTTTGATTGGTTCGATAAATATATAAATTGATTATGAATGAAATCCCAATGGGGTTTGTATTTCGGCGAATAGAAGCTTGCTTAATAAATGGCCCCTTATGCTTATGGTTTGAACAATTTCTTTAAACAAATCCTTCTTTTTTGTATAATTTGAATGAGATTTGTGAAATTACTCGCCGAAGGCGATTGTTATTTATTCTCGATTTTTTTGAGAAGAATATATAAAATCCCCAAATTTATTTTGAGAAAAATGTATAAAATCCCCAAATTTATTTTCTCGAAAACGTATAGAATCCCCAAATTTGATTATGTATAAATAGAAACAATCGCGCGTGAGTACACTCACCTGTGCGATTTGAGCCTCAAGCGCAACCTGCCGCCGTTGTTCACGTGGTTCGACAACAATTAATTGGGTATTCTATTTTTGTGTAATTTCTCGCCGAAGGCGATTCCTTGCCTGTTTTAGTTAAGCACCGCTCGCAGTGTCACTTCCACTGGGTCGCCGAAGCTTTTGCCTATGCGCTGGCGGATGGCTTTAGTGATGCCGATGATGTAGCAGATGTTGCCCTCGGCGTCCTTGACGCCCATATTCACCACGCTGCCGCGGTAGGGCTCGCCGTCGAAGGTGGCCTCCACCTTCAGGCGTCCTATGCCGTAGACGGCGCGGATGTCGACGGGCACAACAACATAGGCGGCATCAATGTCGCCGCTGCGTTCGATGGTGGCTGTAAAACGGTGTTCCATAATGTTAGTAATCAGTCAGGTTTATTTGACATTTATGATAATTCGCGTACATTCGCACACTAACGCATTAACAATTTAATTGCTGTTCAATTGCTGTTTAATTGCTGACAATTGCTGTTTAAAAAATGAACGCTGTTTTTGCCATTAAATCAACCTATCAGTTTCTCCAGTTGTTTCGCCGAGGCGTGGGGCAGCAGCGAACGGAAGTGCAGCTCCAAAAGCTGCCGGCTCTCTTCGGGGCTGCGGTCGCACTGGCAGGAGGCGTGGCCGTAGAGGCTTTCGGGGGTGGTCAGCAGCGACCAGCCCCAGCCGTAGCGGTTGCCGTGGCGGTCACGGGGATAGACAAAATCCTCGGTCACAATGCGGCAAGCCATCTGCAGGCGCGTGACGTAGGCATCGAAGCGACCACGCATCTTGGGGCCTGTGAAGCCGCAGGCGGCGCGCAACTCGCGCGTAATCATACTGCCGTTGGTCTGAAGCACGGCAAGGATGGTGCCCTCGATAGAGTCCTCCTCGGGCTGCGGATGGCGGCTGCGGCGCCAGTTGCAGAAGTCGGGCCACCATTGCTGGCTGACGAAACCCGCCTTGCTGTCGAAAAACTTGCCGTAGAAGAAATGCCCCTCGTTGACGGCAGGCCCTTTCCATTCCCACAGTGGCCACTCCCAGCCGCCGTCGTCGAGCACGCGGTAGCGGCATTCGGATGAAATCATCGCGTCGGCCGAAAAGCCGTCGACGCAGCTGTCGAGCAGTGGCAGAAAGCCCATCCGCTCTACGGTTTCCATTAGTTCAGGGCAGTTGTGAATCATTTTTTTAATGCGTTAATGTGTGAATGCGTTAATGTGTGAATGCGTTAATGCGTTAGTGGCTGCCGCGGTAGCACTAACGCATTAACGCACTATTCAATCTTGCTACCACGTATTCCGACTGGGTGCCGATGCGGAATTTGGCGCCCCAGATGCCGAGGCCGGAGCTGACATAATAGCGCGTCTTGCCGCGCTGGTGGCTTCCCCACGAGCATTCGTAGAGGGCGTCGGTAATCCACGACACGGGCCATATCTGGCCGCGGTGGGTGTGGCCGCTCAGCTGGAAGTCGATGCCGCACTGCTCAGCCTCTTCGAGGTGGTAGGGCTGATGGTCGAGCAGGATGGTGTATGCCGAATCGTCGATGTCGAACTCTTTCAGCGTTTTGCGCCGCTTGTTGCTGCGGTCGTCGCGACCGATGATGGTTATGCCGTCGACGCTGACCGCGCTGTCGATCAGCAGGTTGATGCCCGCTTCGCGGTAAAAGCGTTCGGCATCTGGCTCGCCGGCAATGTACTCGTGGTTGCCCAGACAGGCATAGACGGGAGCTTTGATGCGGCGAAATTCGGCAGCCATATCTTCCTCAATCACAGGACGAAAACTGTAGTCAATGATGTCGCCGGCAATAAGCACCAGGTCGGGTTTCTCGGCATTGATAAGGTCGACCCAGCGGGCCAGGTCGGCACGCCGGTTGTGGTAGCCGATGTGCAGGTCCGATGCCATCACCAGCGTCAGGGGGCGTTCCGTGCGGCCGCCGCTGTCGAGGTCGATGGCCACACGCTTCTTGTTGTTGTAGTGGATGCCGGCATAGACAAAGACAATCGCCATCAGCACCGTCATCCCGACGCTGGTCGGCAGGCTGTCGTGCAGCATAGTGCGCGGCACCAGGTGCACAAGTCGTCCCAGATCGAGCAGCAGAAAGGCCATAACCGTATAGCAGAGGATTATAAGCGTCTTGTTGCCAATGTTGTAGACCGCCGAGGCGAGGCCGAGCGGCAGGCGGTTCATCAGTGGCGTGAAGCCCACAAATTCGAGCGCGAAGCAAAGCAGTCCGATGCCAACCAAAGTCCATTTGGCCCATATCGGCAGCGGCACCACGGCCCAGACGTGCCAGCCCACATAGACAAGCAGCCCGACAAGAAACAGTATTATAGGAATAAACCGGTATAACATAGTTGAAAGTTGAAAGTTGACCGCGTCAGCCACTAACGCATTAACGCACTAACGCATTAACGCATTAATTATATCTTCATTGTCAGCGAAATACGGTGGCGGCGCAGGTCCACTTCGAGCACTTTGACCTGCACGTGCTGGTGCAGGTGCACCACCTCATTGGGGTCGTTGACACGGCGGTTGGCCAGCTGCGAGATGTGGACCAGACCGTCCTGATGCACGCCGACGTCGACAAAGGCGCCGAAGGCCGTGATGTTGGTCACGATGCCCGGCAGCACCATCCCTTCGCGAAGGTCCTCGATGCGGGTCACGTTCTTGTCGAACTCGAAGACCTCGAACTTGGCGCGCGGGTCCAGGCCGGGCTTGTCCAGCTCCTTCATAATGTCCTGAAGCGTAGGCAGTCCGCAGTCGTCGCTGACAAACTGGTTGATGTCGATTTCGGCACGCAGGTCGCGGCTCTTCATCAGCTCCTCGACCGTGGCGCCGACGCCTTTGGCCATCCGCTCGACGAGGGCGTAGCGCTCGGGGTGTACGGCGCTGCGGTCCAGCGGATTGTCGCTCTCGCGGACGCGAAGAAAACCGGCACACTGCTCGAAGGCCTTGTCGCCAAGACGCTCCACCTGCAGCAGCTCGTGGCGGTTGCGGAAAGCGCCGTGGCGGTTGCGGTGGTCGACAATCTTGGAGGCCAGCGCCGGGCCGATGCCGCTGACGTACGACAGCAGCTCGCGGCTGGCGGTGTTGAGCTCCACGCCGACGCTGTTGACGCAGCTAACCACCACATCCTCAAGGCTGTCCTGAAGCATCTTCTGGTCCACGTCGTGCTGGTACTGGCCCACGCCGATGCTCTTGGGGTCGATTTTCACCAGCTCGCTCAGGGGGTCCATCAGGCGGCGGCCGATGCTGACGGCGCCGCGCACGGTGACGTCGTACTCCGGAAACTCGGCGCGGGCGGCGTCGCTGGCGCTGTAGACCGAGGCACCGCTTTCGCTCACCATCACGGCTATCACCTTGGTCTTGAAGCGACAACGCTTGACGACCTCCTCGGTCTCGCGGCCTGCCGTGCCGTTGCCGATGGCTATGGCTTCGATTTTGAAGGCCTCGACAAGGGCTTCGAGCTTGGCCACGGCGGCACGCTCCTCGCGCACCGATGTGAAGGGGTAAATTGTTTCGTTGTGAAGCAGTTGGCCTTGCGCGTCGAGGCAGACGACCTTGCAGCCCGTGCGGAAGCCCGGGTCAATGGCCAGGGTGCGCTTCTGCCCCAGCGGCGATGCCAGAAGCAGCTGGCGCAGGTTCTCGGCAAAAACCTTTATGGCCTCGCGGTCGGCGCGCTCTTTCAGCAGGTTATAGTATTCGGTCTCAATCGAGGGGGCCAGCAGGCGCTTGTAGCCGTCGCGCACCGCCTCGGCCACCTGCTGCGACGACTCGTAGTTGCCGCGAACAAACTGGCGCTCAAGGGCTTCGATGGCTGGCTCGTCCTCCTCGGGGGCTATCTTGACGCGCAGCAGGCCCTCGCTTTCGCCGCGGAACATCGCCAGTATGCGGTGCGACGGGGCGCGCATCGCGTTCTCCTTCCAGTCGAACCACGACTGGAACTTGCCGGCCTCTTCCTCCTTGGCTTTCACCACTTTGGACGTGATCATCGCCGTGCGGCGGAACAGGTTGCGCACCTTGTTGCGGGCGGCGATGTCCTCGCTGACGCGCTCGGCGATGATGTCGCGCGCGCCGGCCAGGGCCTCGTCGGTGCTGGCCACGCCCTTGGCTTCGTCCACAAACGGCTGTGCCAGCTGCTCGACGCTGCACTGGTACTGCCTCAGTAGCGCCTCGGCCAGGGGCTGCAGGCCGCGCTCGACGGCCATCGAGGCGCGCGTCTTGCGCTTGGGCTTGTAGGGCAGATAGAGGTCCTCGAGCTCGGTGAGGCCCTGGGCCTGCTCGATGGCGGTGCGTAGTTCGGGCGTCATTTTGCCCTGTTCTTCAATGCTTTGCAGTATCGCGGCACGGCGTTTGTCCACCTCCTTCAGCTTCAGCAGCAGGTCGCGGATGGCGGCAATCTGCACTTCGTTCAGGTTGCCGGTCATCTCCTTGCGGTAGCGCGCAATGAAGGGCACCGTGGCGCCGGCTTCGAGCAGCCCGATGGTCTTTTCAACCTGGCGCACGCCAAGGTTCAGCTGGGTGGCGATTATGTTTGCGTAGTCCATTGTATTTCGTCGGTTTTTGCTGTATAGGTTTGATTTATTGTGTGTTGTGTGCATCGTTGCCCGATGCTTCACGTTGCAAAGATAGCAAATTTTTTGCAACGCCTGCCGAAAAAGCTCAGACAAAGTGCGGTGTGGCACACTGTGACACATTGTGGCCCACAGCGAAACGCCGTTACGCAATAGATAGGGCTAACTATGGTGAAAATCAGCGCCGTAAGGGTACCTTCTCCGTCATATGTA
>DFHL01000037.1:0-7109 GCA_002371315.1 Bacteroidales bacterium UBA3724
TCTCCTAAACAAAAATTCTTACTACCTTTGCACAACTGTGTTGCACTTGGTAGTTGAGTCTACGCGGTAACTTTTTTATGTCATCCGCGCAATAAAACACAACAGGGATCGTTATCCTATAATTAATAATAATCAAAAAACAAATGTTATGAAAAAAATTCTTTATTTTGCCTTGATAACTTTTGTAATGATAGGTGTGAGCGCCTGCTCGAACAACCAGATGGACCTCGGCAACACCACGTGGGAAGGATCAATCGAAATTCCTGCTGAAGAAGAAGGTGAAGATATCTTTGAGATGAGGACCGTCATTTCCTTCTCGAGTGCGACGGATGGAAATATGGTCTTCTATGCGTATGGCGAGTCTGAGGACCAGCCTTTTACCTACACTTGCGACAAGAACGGCAAGGGAAAGATGATGGGCACCGACAGCGATGACGGCGGCCGTCTGGAAAGCGTGTTTGAGGTCAATGGCAATACTCTAACTCTTATAGAAGATGGTAGAACAATCACTTTCGATAAAATCTGAGGCTGCTTAGTGAAGCAATCTACAAGCGAAAGGCTCCGGCCGCAGGCCGGAGCCTTTTTTTAGTGATAATATGGCTTATATTCTTGACGACGAGCAGGTTGGCTTTCCCGATCCGCGCCTGAGCGAGGACGACGGCTTTCTGGCCGTGGGCGGCAGTCTTGAGCCGCTGTGGCTGCTCAATGCCTACTATATGGGCATCTTCCCTTGGTATGACGACCAGGCGGGACATCCCTACTGGTATTCGCTGGATCCGCGGATGGTTCTGCTGCCCAGCGAGTTCCGCTGCTCGCAGTCGCTCGCGCGGCTGCTGCGGTCGGGACGCTTCGAGGTGCGCGTCGACACCTGTTTCCGCCAGGTGGTGGAGGCTTGTGCTGGCGTGCAGCGCACGGGACAGGACGGCACGTGGATCAGCCCGCGCTTCATCGACGCCTACTGCGAGATGCACCGGCAGGGCTTTGCCCACTCGTTCGAGACGTTTCAGGACGGGCAGCTGGTGGGTGGCCTGTACGGCGTCAGCCTGTGCGACTATTTCAGCGGCGAGTCGATGTTCCACACGGTGCGCGACGCTTCGAAGGTGGCTTTTGCGCGTATGGTGAATTTCGCCGCGATGCACGGCTTCCGCTTCATCGACGCGCAGCAGCCGACGCGCCACCTGGAGTCACTTGGGGCCAGGAAGATGCCGCGCGAAGAGTTCCTCGCTCTGCTCGAGCACAACAACATCGACAAGACCTATCGTGGCCGATGGAAAAACAACAGCGTGGTGCTGCTCATAGGTGGCAACCAGGGCGAGCGCGTGGTCCTGATGATGCAGGCCATTGCACTGATTGCGCAGCGTATAGGTACCGTTTCGGTGGTGTCGTCGCTCTACGAAACGGAGCCGTGGGGCTTCGAGGCCGAGCAGAAATTCCTCAACCAGGCGCTGGTGGTCGATACCGACCTGGATGCGCAGTCGGTGCTCGAGGTGGCTTTGGCAATAGAGCAGGAGCTGGGGCGTGTGCGCCCAGCCGGCGGCGCGGACTGGCAGTCGGACGACAGGACATACGCCTCGCGGCCCATCGATATCGACCTGATTTTCTATAACAACGACATCGTCCAGACTCCTTCGCTGCAGCTGCCCCATCCGCGGATGCACCTGCGCCGGTTCGTGCTGCAGCCGCTGGCGCAGATAGTACCTGACCTGATGCACCCAAAATTTGGCAAAACGGTGCGCCAACTTCTTGACGAATGCACCGACCAGGGCGAGGTGAAAGAATATTTTTGATGCTGTAAGATGTTGAAATATAAACAAAAGAGAATTTCTTCAAAAAAATATTTTGCCGTTTAGGAAAAATGTAGTACTTTTGCACTCCATTTTATGGAAAAATAATAAAATTTAAATAGTTAAAAATGTACGCAATAGTTGAAATCGCAGGAAAGCAATTCAAGGTAGCCCAAGATCAGAAGATCTTCGTCAACCGCCTTCAGAATGAGGAAGGTAGCGAGGTCTCTTTTGACACCGTGATGCTCAAAGACAATGATGGTAACATTACCGTTGGCCAGCCCTACATCAGCGGCGCCAGCGTGAAAGCCACCGTGGTGAAACATTTGAAGGGTAAGAAGGTGCTCGTCTTCAAGAAAATCCGCCGCAAAGGATTCCAGAAGATGAACGGTCACCGTGACTATCTCACCCAGATCCAAATCAACAGCATTAACTAAATCGAGTAACTAACCTTTTAAAACGTATATAGTATGGCTCACAAAAAAGGTGTCGGTAGTTCCAGCAACGGACGTGAATCCGAAAGCAAACGTTTGGGTGTTAAGATTTTTGGCGGTCAGCCCTGTATCGCTGGCAACATCATTATCCGCCAGCGCGGTACGGTCCACAACCCCGGCCGTAACGTTGGAATGGGCAAGGACCACACGCTCTACGCTCTGTGCGACGGCGTGGTGAAGTTCCACAAAGGCCGTGAGGACCGTTCGTTCGTGTCGGTCGTCCCCAATGCCGAATAAACCCCTGACGACAAAATCATTTAGGGCACCCTTATGGGATGCCCTTTTTTGGTTTAACAATATTTATATTTTAAAATTGGCGCGTTAGAGATAATCTTTGTAATTTTGCATATTGCGAAGAAGTATTCGGTATAAGCGTAAGGTTTTGAGAAATAGAGTGAAATCAATAATTTATTTATATTTACAAACCAAATCTCACAGACAATGAAAAAATTATTTACACTTTTTGCAGCCGTGATGTTGCTTGCCTCTGTAAGTTTTGCTCAGGGCGGTGCGCGTCGCGGACAGACGGGCGTGAATGCAGCTGCTGCGTTCAAAGCCCAGGTCAACAAAAAGCAGGCTTCCAAGGCTTCGGCCAAGGCCGCCGGTGACACTATCAGCGTTTTCCCTTGGACTGAGGGCTTCGAGAACGGCACGACGGGATTCACTTTCGTCGACAGCGACAACGACGGTTTCAACTGGATGATTGTGACCAGCAGTGTCGACAATTTCAGCGTAAACAGCGGAGATGCCTGCATCGTGTCGGCTTCGTATGACAATGACAACCAGGTTGCCCTTACGCCTGACAACTGGATGATTCTGCCTGTGATGCAGATTCCCGCCACGCTGACCGACGCCACCCTTTCGTGGTATGAGATTGCTCAGGATGCCAACTATGCCAACGAATACTATAGCGTGTACATCACCACCAGTGGCCACGCTGTCAGCAACTTCACCGCCACCACCGCTGTCTTCAGCGCCACTGCAACTGGTGCTTGGGTGAAGCGCAGCGTCGACCTGAGCAGCTATGCCGGCCAGACGATCCACATCGCTTTCCGCCACTACAACTGCACCGATATGTTCTTCCTGAACATCGACGATATCCGTATCGGCGGCAGCGAGGCTCCCGAGCTGACCCTTGTCGGCCCGGCTTCGGCCCGCTTGAATGAGCCTGTCACCTTCACTGCCAACAGCACGGTGAACAATATTGCCTGGACTGTGGACGGCACCGCCGATGCCACTGCCGCAGGCACCACGCTGACCACCACTTTCACCACCCTCGGTATGCACCAGGTTATCGCTACGGCCACCAACAGTATTGGTAGCGTTAGCGACACTATCGACGTCAATGTCTACAGTTGCGAAGACATTACGCTTCCTTTCGTTCCCGATTTCTCTGGCGGTCTCGGCTGCTGGGACACTGTCGGCTTGCTTACCCAGGGTACGGGCTGGTTCCCCAGTGTTGATATGTTCGAAAGCAACCCCGTCGGACAGGTGATTTCCATCTCTGCCCAGAACTATATGGGAATCTTTATGATGGATGTCCCCGTCGACAACTGGCTGATTAGCCCCGAAATCACTATGCCTACGGCCACTGGCGCCGACAACGGTTATGAAATCGCTTGGCAGGTGAGACCTTATCTGTCGAGCTATCAAGGCGACCACTATGGCGTTTACGTCATCAGCGGCACCGACACCACTATGCTCTATGAGGAATCCCTTACCGGCATCACCGACTTTGTTCAGCGTATGGCTGTCATCCCCAGCACCATCACTGGCGACTTCCAGGTCGCTTTCCGCCACTTCAACAGCGTAAGCGGCTATGTTATCGTCCTCGACAGCATCCAGATCCGCAGCCTTTCAATTCCTGCGCTGACCTTGCAGGGTCCCACGGAAGCTGAGAACGGTGTTGAGGTAACTTTCACCGCCGTTGCTCCCAACGCCACCAGCTTCAGCTGGACCGTTGACGGCACCGCCGTTGCTGGCAATACCACCAACGTGCTGAACCACACCTTCACCGCCGATGGTAGCCACACCGTTGCCGTCACCGCTACCAACAGCGTGGGTACCGCCACCGATGACATCACCGTGAGTGTGTACACCTGCGAAGGCATCACCTCGTTCCCCTACACAATGACCTTCGAGAACGGCCACCGGTGCTGGGATGCCATCAGCATCGACCCCGCCAACAACGACCGCTTCGGCCTCAACTACGATAGTACTTTTGTCTACGAAGGCAATGCCAGCTTCCTCTTCAGCAGCTACAACACCGCTTCGGACTACAACCAGTATCTCATTTCGCCCGAAATGACGCTGCCGGCCACTGGCGTTTACGTTGTCACGTTCCCCTACAAGGCCAGAAATACAGATGACTCGTTCCGCATTATGGCTTCCAGCACCGACAAAAATATTGCCAGTTTCACCGAAATCGCCGACTATCCCAGCGTAGCCACCGAGTGGACCGTTGCTTCCGCTACGCTGCCCGCCGGAACCAAGTATGTTGCAATCAACTATTATGGCGACTACCAGTATTATCTTGGCGTTGACAACATCACCATCCAGGAACTCAACCAGGCTCCCGATGTGACCGTTGCCGGTCCTGCAAGCGCTATGGCTGGCGACGAGGTGACCTTCACCGCCACCGCTCCGCTGGCTTCCAGCTTCAGTTGGACTGTCGACGGCAATGCTGTCAGCGAGACTTCCAATGTGCTGACTACCAGCTTCACCACCGCTGGCGACCACACCGTTACCGTTACCGCTACCAATACTATCGGCAGCAATACTGCTTCTGCCGTAATCAACATCGTTACCTGCGATCCTATCAGCACGTTCCCCTACACTATGGGCTTCGAGAGCAACGAGGACTATGGCTGCTGGCGCCTGATCGACGCCGACGGCGATGGCTACAACTGGCAGCTTTTGTCGCAGAGCGGCAGTACGTATGGCCACAACAGCGCCAATGCCATTGCTTCTGCTTCTTATGTCAACAATGTCGGAGCCCTCACTCCTGACAACTACCTTGTTATGCCTGCTCTCCAGCTGCCTGCTGGTTCTGAGCTTATCCTCAGCTGGTTCGACAAGGGCCAGGATTCCAACTACGCTGCCGAGCACTACAGCGTCGTCCTCTCGACCACGGGTAACAGCGCCAGCGATTTCACCACAGTCCTTTACGACGGTACCAGCACCGCCAATTGGATTGGCCACAATGTAAGCCTGGGCCAGTATGCCGGCCAGACTGTCTATATCGCTTTCCGTCACCACGGTGTCACCGATATGTTCTATCTTGATATCGACGACATCAAGATTGCACAGGAAGGTGTCGGCATCGATGTGGCCGAAAACAACGCTGTCAGCGTCTATCCCAACCCTGCCACCAGTGTCGTCACCGTCAGCGCCGAAGGTGTTGAAGGTACTGTCGATGTGCAGCTTGTCGACCTCAACGGCCGCGTTGTGATGCAGCAGAGCGGCAATGCCCAGGGCCTGACTCTCGATGTCAGCGGCCTCAGCAAGGGCGTCTACTTTGTCCGCCTCTCCAGCGACAGTGTCAACACTGTCAGCAAACTCGTTGTGAAATAACATCCTATAGCAGGACAAGATATTTCCAGAGAATCAAAACGGGTGTCCCTTTCGGGGCACCCGTTTTGTTTTTAAGGCAAGTCGCGAAGTCTATTTCTGCTGTCGCAGGCTTTCGCTGTGTATCTTTTCGGTCAGTTCGCGGACAAACTCGGGGTCGAGCCCTATGTCGGTGGCTGCCTGCATCTGCCGGTCGAGTACCTGCTGCCAGCGGTGGGGCTGGAAGATGGGCATATTGTGTGCGCGCTTGATGGTGCCGATGTCTTTCGAAATCTTCATTCGCTGCCCGAGCAGGCGCAGTATTTCGGCATCGATGACGTCGAGCTGCTCGCGCAAACGCTGCAGGTCGCTGGGGCCCGTCTCGTTGTAGGTGCGGGGCCGCAGACTGTCGAGCATCTCCCTCAGCTCGTCGGGCGTAATCTGTTGCGCGCTGTCGGTCAGGGCATTGTCGGGGTCGGGGTGGCACTCGACGATCAGGCCGTCGTAGTGCAGGTCGAGCGCCATCTGCGACAGCGGTGCCACCAGGTCGCGGCGGCCGCCGATGTGGCTGGGGTCGCACAGCATCGGCACCTCGGGCAGGCGGCGGCGCAGCTCGATGGGGATTTCCCAAAGCGGATTGTTGCGGTAGCCGAAATTGTTGTAGGTCGAAAAACCGCGATGCACGGCGGCGATGTCGTCGACGCCGGCCTGCTGCAGGCGTTCGATGGCTCCGATCCACAGCGCGATGTCGGGCGTGATGGGGTTTTTGACCATCACGGCCATCGCCGTCCCCTTCAGGGCTTCGGCCAGCTCGCCGACCAGGAAGGGGTTGACGCTGGTGCGGGCCCCGATCCAGACGGCGTCGATGCCGTACTGCAGGCACAGTTCAACGTGTTCGGGTCGCGCCACTTCGCAGCAGAAGCGCAGCGAAGGCTGATTGCGGCGCAGGTCGGCGGCCCACCTCAAGGCCGGTTCGCCCAGCCCTTCAAAGCCGCCGGGGCGCGTGCGCGGCTTCCACACGCCGAAGCGCATCATCGTGATGCGGGGGTCGCTGGCAATGCAGTCGGCCACAGCGAGCATCTGCTGTGGGCTTTCGGCGCTGCACGGTCCGGCGATGATTGTCGGTTTGTCTTTGATAGCAAACAGTTTAGACATTCTTGTGCTTTTGTAATGCGACAGCAAATTTACGATTTTTTTCTTTAATCGGCTTTTTGCCGACAAAAAAATTGCTTCCGTTTCCGACGGCCGCAATCCCCGTTTTCTCCGCCCGTTGTACAGTATA
>DFHL01000037.1:7234-15676 GCA_002371315.1 Bacteroidales bacterium UBA3724
TGTACAACGGGCGGAGAAGGTGGCGTTAAGCCCTGGTTTACAGTGGGTTATATTATTGGCTGGTGTATAGGTGTCTTGTTTGTTGATAATCAGTAATTTGTGTTTAATTTCAATTTTTTTACAATAAATGGCATTGTTTTCCGTTATCGGTTTTGAAAATTTTTCCCTGCCGGGTGTGTGACATTTACACTCTCCGATCGTTATATAGGCAGAACATCAATGAAAAATGTATTCGATTATGAAGGTTAGATTTTTGAAATTGAGCAATTTAGTTGTCGTGGCGTTGATGTCGCTGCTCGGGCTGTCGGCTTGCAAAAAGAAACCGGATATCGTTTCGGAGTATGGCGCGCCTACATCAAGGTATTGCGAGAAGGGTGTGCCTGATGCAGATATGCCGGCAGTAGGTGATGCTGAAAACCCGATGAACAATGAAAATCAAATATTTGAAACTTAAAAACTGGCTTCTGGTCAGCGTGATGAGTCTTTTTGGCTTTTCGGCCTGTAACTGCCATAAGCAGGTGGCGGAGCCCGAGAAAGATGGTAACGACATTGAGCGCCCCCGCGACTGGGACAACCAGGTGAGGCCGATGTATGGCGGGCCGGTGACCGACTATAGGCAGGACACGCTTGCCACGCCCCCCAAGATAAAAGACCAGCCCGACCCGCGCGAGCCGCAGGTGACGGTCTACGGTGTCCCGACGGTGAACTTTGCCGTCAAGGGCCGCGTTGTGGATTCGGCCGGCAAGCCGATTAAGGGGGTGCAGGTGATGCTGATAAACAGTGAGATAGATCCTGACAACCTGCCCGAGTCGCCCTATTGGAACGAGCAGCTGAAGCGCATTGCCGACACCACCGACGCGCAGGGCAATTTCAGTGTGCGCACCACCGACCGCCGTCCTTGGGACCAGGTGCGCGTGATGGTCACCGACATTGACGGGGCCAAGAACGGCAAGTTTGAAAAACAGGTGGTTGAGGTCGAATTCGGCGATCCGGAAGGCGGCCGCGACAAGTGGAAGCTGGGCGAACGCAATGCCGAGGTGACTGTCAAGATGAAACGCAAGAAATAACCGCAATGAACGAACGCAAGTCCTTGAGCCGCCGCCAGCGTATGGCGCTGACCTTGCATCGCGGCATACGTCACAACAAGGCCGAGTTGCACGAACTGCGCAACCTGTTCTGGGAGTGTACGTTGCGCTGCAATATGAATTGCCGCCACTGCGGCAGCGACTGCAAGCAGGCCCCGGCGGTGGAGGATATGCCGGCGAAGGATTTCTTCAAGGCCATCAACGACATAACGCCCTTTGTGGATTCCCATAAGACGTTCATCACCTTTACCGGCGGCGAAGCCCTTGTGCGTCAAGACCTTGAGGAGGTGGGACTGGAGCTGTACCGTCGCGGTTTTCCGTGGGGTGTGGTGACCAATGGCCTGCTGCTCGACGAGCGCAGGCTGGACAGCCTTCTGCGTGCCGGAATGCATTCTATTACAATATCTTTCGACGGCTTTGCGGACGACCATAACTGGATACGCCGCAACGAGCGCAGCTTTGAGCGCGCCGATGCGGCCATCAAGATGCTGGTGCGCACGCCCGACATCGTGTGGGACATCGTCACCTGCGTCAATCCGCGCAACTACAGCCGTTTGGACGAGTTCAAGGAGTATCTGATTTCGATTGGTGTCCGCAACTGGCGCCTCTTTTCCATCTTCCCGATGGGGCGCGCCGCCGACAACCCGGAGTTGCAGCTCAGCGACGAGCAGTTCCGCGGGCTTTTCGACTTCATCAAGCGCACACGCGAGGAGGGCCGCATCCACGCCAGCTACGGCTGCGAGGGCTTTCTGGGTCCCTACGAGGGCGAGGTGCGCGACTATTATTTCCATTGCCGCGCGGGCGTCGAGGTGGCCTCGGTGCTGTGCGACGGCTCCATATCTGGATGTACTTCAATACGTTCCAATTTTCATCAGGGCAATATCTACAAGGATAACCTTTGGGACGTGTGGCAGAACCGATTCCAGAAGTACCGCGACCACAGTTGGATGAAGAAGGGGCAATGCTCGGACTGCGACCTGTGGAAATACTGCGAGGGCAGCGGAATGCACCTCTACGACGACAATGAGGAGCTGCTTTTCTGCCACTACCACAGGCTGATGGGGCCCAATGAATAGTGAATTGTGAATTGTGACCTGTGACACGTATGCGCTCGTTTCACTATTCACAATTCACTATTCACTATTTTATAACAATTTCGTCGATGAAGAGGTAGCTGGGCTGGCCGGGGGCGGGGTGCCACGAGGGCAGCGGACCGGGGTTGGGGACGATAATGCGGAGGTAGCGTGTCGATGTGTTGCTCGGCAGCTGCACCGTGTAGCGTTTCAGGCGCATACCAGTCTCGCGTGGGTCCATCGTGAATTGTTTGTCAGCAACAGAAGTCCAGTGCTCGCCGTCGCTTGAGGTATAGGCTTTTATGTTTGTCGGCGAAAGAATCCAGTCGAAGGTGTTCTGCATAAAACGCATTGTGACTTCGTTGGTTTCTGTCGGCTTGCCAAAGTCAATGATGGCATCGATGCTGTCGCCCCAATAGCCCTGCCAGTGTCCGTCGGCGTAGGTGGCGTTGCTGCCCAGCTGTCCGTCGATAAGGGCCTCGGGGCCGCCGCCACTGTAGATTGCTTTGTAGTTGCTGTACTGTGTGTTGAGCGTTATCTTGGCTCCCATAGCAAGGTGGGAGAGGAGGTACTGCTCGCTTACGACGCCTTCGCCGTATTCGTTGTAGCTGATGGCCTTGATGGTGGCGGAGCGCTCCAGGGGGAAGGGGCCTGAATAGCGGGTGGCGGTGGAGTCGGGCTCTGAGCCGTCGAGGGTGTAGTAGATGGGACGGTCGTTGTAGAGGGTGCGGAGGGTGACCTGCGGATGCAGCGATGTTGCATCACACCCGACCTGCATAAAGACGTGGCGGTCTAGGTCGAGGACTTCGCGTGCGAGGGCGTCGTAACGGTTGCAGACAATATAGCGTTCATACTCGCCGTTCTCCTGGTCCCACAGGCGAAGATATTCGTTTTTGAGTTCGGTAAGGAAAATCATATATTGATGTTTCATCATCTGTAGACGCAAGGGCAGGGAGGGCTCGTCCTCGTTAAGAAACCGGTAAATGAGTCTTCGGTAGGCATACTTGTAATGTGTGAGTTGGATGCGATGCAAGGCATAATAAGCGTGAGGGTTTGCTGTAGAGTCGATTCTGTCCAGAAGAGGTCTGATTTTGTCGTGTACTCTGCCGATACGCTCACTTATTGCATTCGAGGTGTTTTCGGGGTTGAAGTTGAGCAAGGGTTCCATCAATGGTGCTGATGTGTACCAATCGGCTACATCGTGGTCGTTTTCCAATGCTCCAACAGCGTATAAATCTGCGGTGTATCCAATTGCGGGATTGTTTGATGGGGCGTTATTAAACAAGAAAGGTTGTTCTTTTTCGTATTGCGTTGGCGTTTTGGGGTCCCTGCCGTAGAAAAGTCGCTCGAAGTTTTCGTTGAACTGCTGTTCCCTGCTTTTAAACTCCTCGGGGTCGTTGGTCTTGATCGGGTTCCAAGCCATTTCGGCACTCCAGAAGAGGCCGTGCCAGCAGTTGTCGAACAAGGCCTCGCCGTTGTCGTCCCAGCAGGTGTTCATCAGCCCCTCCGCGCCATTAAGAAAACCGTCGCGTGCCAAGTTGGCGATGTTCTTCATATAGCGGTAGGGGTTGGGAATCATATTGCTGCTGTGGCTCAGCGACGGCGCCACCCAGAAGGGCGTGCCGTTCTCTTTGAAAGGCTTGATGAGGTGGTCGTAGCTCTCCAGTGGTTCATAGGCCCACATAATGTAGGTTATGTCATCGGGCAGCTGGCGCATCATATCGGGGTTCTTGGCCACGATGTCACCCCACATAACGACGCGAGGCTGGCGCTGTGACAACTTGCCTCCGCTGCCGAGGCGTAGGTCGGCAGACTGCATACCGATTGCATCGTAGCACCAGTTGATGAAATTGACATAGACTTGGTCGGCGCCCTTCTCGTTCACCAACTGCTTGGCACGGCCTGTGCCGAGCTGCTCGGTCTCGTCGCAATTGATGATGAAGAAGGGCGAGTTGGGAATACGCTTGAAGGCCGCGGCGATGCGCTGGCGGAGGAAGTTGTAGACCTTGGGATTGCCGGGGTTAAAGTTGGCGCGGCTGTCCATCAGGTCCTCGTAAAAGGGGATGCGCAACGTCTCTTCGGCGTGAGCGAAGAGCTGCAGGTTGATGACCTCGTCGGGGTGCGGCGTGCAGTCGGCCAGATAAGCCGGTGCCAGGTCGGGGAACTCAGGCTGGTAGAGGGTGTGCTCGGTGTAGTAGTTGCAGAAGTTGTACTTTAGCGCGTGCAGCGTCTGCCATTGCCGCTGGCGGTAGGCGGCGTGCGGCACGGGGCCGCGGCTCTGGTCGTCCATCCAGCCGCGGTATTTATATGCTGGCCAGTCGGTGATGGTCATACAGGGCAGCGTGTCGTGCAGCTGACGCAGTTGGGCGAGGGTCAGGCGGGCATACTCCAAGCCCTTGGCACCCTCGTACTCGATGGTGATCTTGCGAGGCTCGATGGTCAAGCGGTAAGCCTGGCTCCAGTTGCCGTCGAAATGAGGCTCCTGCGGTCCGCGCCCCCATTTAACGCGCTGTTCCTTCACCTTGGCCTTGGTCAGCACACACGATTTGCCCTCCGGCGAGAGGGACACCTCCTGCGGCGTGGGTATCACGCCGAGGTTGACTGCCTTTTGTGCCATTGCCGACCCGCACACAGCCAGCAGCATAACCAATAGTATTCGCTTCATATTATTAGAACTTGATTTGTGAAACAAATTGCAAAAGTACGATTTTTTTTTCATTTGGCGGAATGTTTTTGCTGCGTGATACAATTTGCGGCGGACATTACCGTTAGAAAACGGTTATGGAAAGAAACCAGAGAATAATCAGAGTAAGCATCGTTGGCATTGTGGCCAACGTGTTTTTGGCGGCCTTCAAGGCTGCTGTCGGCTTGGTGGCTGGCTCCATTGCCGTCGTGATGGATGCCGTCAACAACCTGAGCGACGCCCTGTCGTCGGTCATCACCATCGTCGGAACGCGGCTTTCGGCTCGCCCGGCCGACCGCGAACACCCGTTCGGACACGGCCGTGTGGAATACCTTACGGCCATCGTTATAGCCCTTATCGTCTCGGCGGCGGGTGTCACATCGCTGGTCGAGTCGGTGCAGAAACTGTTCAATCCCAGTAGGCCGTCATATTCGACGGTTACGCTTATTGTCATCATTGTGGCCATTGCTGTCAAGCTGATTCTGGGCAGCTACGTCAAGCGCGAGGGCAAAAAGTTGAAAAGCGATGCCCTGATTGCCAGTGGCGCCGATGCCCTGTTCGATGCCATCGTGACGCTCTCCACTCTTGTTTCGGCCGGCATAATGCTGATCTGGGACGTGAACCTCGACGGCATTATCGGCACACTTATTTCCTTGATTATCATTAAAGCCGGTATCGAAATGCTGGCATCGCCCATCGGCGAGCTGCTTGGCAGCCGCATTTCGCCCGAGTTGGTGACGCAAATCAAAGAGAAGGCCCTCTCGTTCGACGGCGTCTATGGCGTGTACGACATCATCGTCAATAACTATGGCCCCAATGTGCTTATCGGCTCGCTGCACATCAGCGTCGACGAGTCGATGACGGCGCGCCAGGTGCACCTGCTTACGCGCTCGATGGTTGAAAGTTTCTATGCCGATATGGGCATCGTTATGACCATCGGCATATATGCCCTCTATACGGACGACAGCCCCGAGGCGAAGTTGCAGAACGCTGTGCTTCAGGCTGCCAACCAGTATGAAGGCGTTGTGCAGACCCACGCCTTCTATTATTATAAGGACCGTAACCTGATTACTATCGACATCGTGCCCGACGACAGCATTCCCGACGACCGTGCCTTCGAGAAAACTATGGAAACTTACCTTGAGCAGCAGTTCCCGCAATATCGGTTCAGCATCGTCGTCGACCACAACTACAGCTGAGCCGACTCTATTTCAGGCAGTTCAGGTACCGGTGGATAGTCTCTTCGATTCCTAAATACAACGCATCGCTTATCAGGGCGTGGCCTATCGAGACCTCGTCGCACCAGGGTATCTGCTGGTGGAAGAAGGCCAGATTCTCGAGCGACAGGTCGTGGCCGGCGTTCAGTCCCAGTCCGCAGTCGCGCGCCACACGTGCAGCCTCGACAAACGGCTTTATCGCCTCGTCGCGGCCGGCGGCATAGCGGCTGGCATAGCTCTCGGTGTAGAGTTCCACGCGGTCGGTGCCGGTCTTGGCAGCCATTTCAATCATCCTCGGATTTGCGTCGATAAAGATGCTTACACGTATGTTGCACTGTTTGAACTCCTTGACGATGTCGCAAAGATAGTCGAAGTTGCGCACTGTGTCCCAGCCTGCATTGCTGGTCAGCACCCCTTCGGCGTCGGGCACCAGTGTCACCTGTGTGGGGCGTATCTCCTTGACAAGGTCGATGAAACCGTCGGGGCAGTTGTCCGCTTTCGGCTTGCCGTTTTCCGTTTTCCGCACTCCCTTGGGATTGCCTTCGATATTGAACTCGGTGGTCACGATGGGCTTGATCTCGTACACGTCGGCGTAGCGGATATGCCGCTCGTCCGGACGCGGATGGACCGTGATGCCTTGTGCGCCGAAGCGCTCGCAATCTATTGCAAATTGTTTGACATTAGGGGTGTTGCCGCCGCGCGCGTTGCGGATGGTAGCCACCTTGTTGATATTCACGCTGAGTTTTGTCATAAGTGTTTATATCGTTTTTTATTATTTGTCTTTATAGTATCCCGCCCAACCGCTGTTGTTGGGATTGCCTTTTTCGTACACAATGTCGATTGGGGCGTGTGGTTGCAATTGGTCCCACACTGAATCTGAGGGCGACTTGTAGCCATAGTAGAGCGAGTCGCCGACATAGAAGTAGTATTTGACCATTTTGAGATTGTGTCTCAGCCCACCTTTATATTTACGTTCCACTCGCGCTGTTGTCTCAACATAGTTATGTTTCAAGCGGTAGTCGTCAACAATGTCTGGAATTAAGAACCACAGCCAAATCGCCATAGGTATCCATAAGGGAGTCCACCTCAGAATACCTTTGCCGATTTTCTTGAAATCGACTCGAGGCTTTCTCTTCGACTGCTTGCTCCGGTCTGGATATACGGGCTTTCGGTTGACGTTGTGTGGCATAGGGCAACGGTTAGGTTTTATTGATGTTTTTGGCGCTTGGGGTTGGCGGGGAACCAGCCTTTCTCCACGCGCTTCTTTTGCTTGAACAGCTCAAGTATTGACCAAAGGCTCGAAAATGCCACCACGCCAAGCAGGGTGGAGGCTATGGCGTTGGCAACCGCAAGCGAACCGGCTATGCATACCAGTCCCAGCAGCAGGAAAACCCACCAGCACCCTGTGCCAAAATGGTACTCGGCCTTGATGACCAAAGGATGGAAAGCGCCGATACACAGGAATGTAGCGGCGCCTATTATCAGTCCGTTGAAGTTCATATCTTGAACGCTTTCTTTATGGCGTCGACCATATCCAGCTTCTCCCAGCCGAAAAACTGCACCTTCTTCTGCTGCGGTTTTTCGTTCTTATAGACGGTGACCTCGGCCTCGTAGGGGTCGCGGCCCATATGGCCGTAGGCCGCCGTGGGGAGGAAAATGGGGTTCTTCAGCCCGAAGCGTTCCACGATGGCGTAGGGCCTCATATCGAACAACTTGTCCACCTTCGTGGCAATCTCGCCGTCGGTCATCTGCACCTTGGCCGTGCCGTAGGTGTTGACGTACAGACCCACAGGTCGGGCCACCCCGATGGCGTAGGCCACCTGCACGAGGCACTCGTCGCAAAGGCCTGCGGCAACAAGGTTTTTCGCTATGTGGCGCGTGGCGTAGGCCGCCGAGCGGTCCACCTTCGATGCATCCTTGCCGCTGAAGGCGCCGCCGCCGTGGGCACCGCGACCGCCGTAGGTGTCGACGATGATTTTGCGACCCGTTAGGCCCGTGTCGCCGTGCGGACCGCCGATGACGAACTTGCCCGTGGGGTTGACATACAGCTTATATTGCTCTTTGAAAAGCTTTTGCGTCTCTTTCGGAAGGCGTTTTACGACGCGGGGAAGAAGGATTTTCTCAATGTCGGCACGTATCTGCTCCTGCTCCACGTCGGGGTCGTGCTGCGTGCTCACCACGATGGTGTCGATGCGCTCCGGACGGCCCTCGTCGCTGTATTGCACCGTCACCTGGCTCTTGGCGTCGGGACGCAGATAGCGCATCTGGCGCCCTTCGCGGCGTATGCGCGACAGTTCCTGCAAGATGATGTGCGCCAGTGTGATAGGCAGCGGCATCAGCTCCGCCGTCTCGCGGCAGGCATAGCCGAACATCATTCCCTGGTC
>DFHL01000048.1:0-137 GCA_002371315.1 Bacteroidales bacterium UBA3724
GAAAACGAAGACGAAAACGAAAAACTAAAACGATAACGAAGACTAAAACTGAAACTAACTAATAGCAACCTCTAATAAAACCGTATAATGAACGTCCGCAATTGGCACATAGGAAATGTCGCGTCTCTCCGAGACGC
>DFHL01000048.1:226-39862 GCA_002371315.1 Bacteroidales bacterium UBA3724
ACTGCGCTTCGCTTGTACGGTGTTACTAAGATTAAGCCTCTCCGAGGCTTCCTTATGGCAAATGAGGATAATCATTAATTCGATAAATCCGCAGGAGAAAAAAAGATATATCCGCAGAAGAAATAAAGAGAGATTCGCAGATAAAACAAAGAGTAATTCGCAGTAAATAAAGCAGTTTAACAGAGTGTAATTCACATAATTCGATAAATTCGCAGTTAAGAATAAGACAAATTCGCAGGAGAAAAAAGATATAACGTTAGAACGACTAATTCGATGCATAACAAGAATATAACGGCAGTAAACCTGCTTCCGACAATGAAAAACAGAGAGACAATGAACTATAGAATGACTGTTATTTTTAAGAAACTTGTAATCCTTTTCGCAGCCCTGCTGCCAGCGTTTGGCTTGCAGGCTCAATCTGTTACGACTGGTGTCACTATTGGCGGCGCCGTCTTTGGCGGCGGCCGTATGGCCGACGTCGGCGGCAAGACCGAGGTGACCATCGTCAACTGCGACACCATCTCGGCCATCTATGGCGGCAACGACATTGCCGGTACCGTCAGTGGTGCCGACGGTTCGACCATCGTTGTGGGTACCGTGGCGGGCAATGAGCTCGGCGTTACCAATAGCCGCATCAGCGTGGGCTCGGTCTACGGCGGTGGCAACGGCTACTACAAGTACGATGGCAACAAGCCCGGTCCCAATGTGGGTGTCAGCGTGCTGAACGGCCGCACCTTCAGCACCGGCGTCACCGAGGTGGACGGCACGGAGCCCTATATGACTGCGGGCACCATCCCCTCGATCAGCAAGACTGCCATCACGGTCAATACCGACTTTGTGTTCATCGACTCCCTGTTTGGCGGTGCCAAGAATGCGTTTGTCACCAACACCGCTAACAACAGCACCGAGATCACCATCAACGGCGGCACCATCTATTCCGTCTTTGGCGGCAACAACTATGGCGGCACGCTGGGTGCCGGCTCGACGCACTTCATCACCGTGGCGGGCACCAAGACCGACAACAGCAGCTCGGTGAACCTTGGCGGCAACGTCCTGACCGGCCACGCCTGGACCAGCAACGGCAGCGAGCACGGTATCCGCTACCTCTTTGGCGGCGGCAACAAGGTGGAGGGCCAGAATGTCCACATCGTCGTCAACGGCGGCCAGATCGACACCTGCTTCGGTGGCGGCAATAGCGCCGACGTGGGAACCACCATCGTCGACGTCAACGTCACCAATCCGCTCTACACCCTCGCCCAGTCGCCCTATCCCTATGGCTCTACGGCAACCTACAGCACTACGAGCAGCGTCTTCGACATCCGCTGCCTCTTTGGCGGCAACAACGCTGCCGATATGACGGGCCTGCCCACGCTGAACCTCACCAAGGGCGGTGTCCACAACGTCTATGGCGGCGGCAACAAGGGTGTGATGCTGGCCGGCGTGACCTATGCCGACAACTATGCTATTGAAAATATAACCCCGACCAACAACGCCAACCACAAGGAGGGTGCCAAGCGCAGCACCAACGTCGTCATCAGCAGCGCCGACTTCATAGCCGACACCGTCTATGGCGGCGGCCAGAGCGCCGGTACGCTCCACGACACCTATGTCGAGATTGGCGGCGGCAACGTCGGCGTGGTCTATGGCGGCACCAACATTATGGGCCGCATCGGTGTCTTCGAGCCCACCATCGCTCCGCGCGACCTGGCCAAGACCAACGTCTATATCCACGGCGGCACGGTCCACAAGACCGTCTTCGGCGCCAGCAACGGTTTCTATCGCTGCCACAACGGTTTGAACTATCTGGCTGGCGACAACCCCTTCTTTGCCGACGCCAATGCCTACGCCTACCTGGTTGGCAAGCCGACCCCGTCGGTCTTCAACAGCTATGTCTACATCACCGGCGGCACGCTGTGCGGCAACGTCTATTCGTCGGGCAATATGGCCGCCGTCGGCAAGCCTGAAGCTGTCGACCCCTCGGGCGTGGTGCTCGACTCGGCCGGCATCGCCCTGCTCCACATCACCGGCGGCACCTTCGGCCGCGTTGAGGGCACCGACACTTCGTGGGCCAACATCTACGGTGGTGGCAATATGGGTAGCGTCTATGGCGCTGCCGACGTCATCATCAGCGGCAGCCCCATCATCTATGGCAACGTCTATGGCGGCAACGACAAGACGGGTCGCGTCTTCGGCCCGCTGCGTGGCCTGGCCTCGCCCAATACGATTACCGAGCTTCACAACACCTCGTCGAATGCCGTGGCTTCGGCCTCGCGTACCGACTATCCGGGCCTTCCGGCCGACATCACCGCCGGCCAGCCCCTGCCGCTCAACATCCTGAATGCAGCCACCTACACCCTCGTCACCAACACTCCCAAGATCTACGGCAGCGTCTATGGCGGCGGCAACGGTGACTATATATATGTAGACACTTATGCCGAGAAGGCCTCGCGTGTGGCCAACGGCATCGCTCCCGACCACGTCGTCATCGACTGCGCGTCGGAGTCCATCACCGCCGACGAACGCAGCGCGTTTGTCGACCTCAATGTCGGCCAGACGGGCTACATCCGCCGCGTCTTCGGCGGCGGCAACAGCCGCACCGTTGGCTATGCTCCGCGCAGCAGCGGTAGCGCCGACGAGGGTCAGGTTTGCGTCTTCCTCAACTGCACCGACGCTCCGGCCAACAACACCGAGAATGTCAACGTCGGCACCATCTTCGGCGGCAACAACAACGTCGAGATGAACAAAGTGCCCAGCATCGTGATGCTGCAGGGCAAGGTTGGCAAGGTCTATGGCGGCGGCAACCAGGGCGCTATGACGGGCCTGGCCAACATCGCCTCGCTGCCCTTGGGCACCTACGTTGCCACACCGAGCCCCTCGGTGGTCGTAACCCAGAATATCTATGGTGGCTGCAACGTGGCCGACGTCACCAACAACACCTACGTCAAGCTGACCCAGGGCATCGTCCTTGGCAATGTCTTCGGCGGCAACGACCTGTCGGGCGAGGTGGGCGTGGCCCACGTCATCATCGACGGTCTGGCCGGCGGCAACCTCTCCATCGGCGGCAACATCTATGGCGGCGGCAACGGCGACTATCCCTTCTACCTGCAGCAGCGCGACGCCACCAACGGTGCCTACTACACCAAGAGAGATGACGAAGGAAACATAGTACAGGTCTATGCCAAAGGCAACCCCAAGGCTGACGAGGGTGCCGAAGCCGGCGAGGCTGGCAAATACTGCTACAAAGATTTTGAATATTTCGACCTCGACGGCCGTCCCTACGTCGACAGCGCCGCCGTGGTGCTCAACGGCGAGTTCACCATCGACGGCAACGTCTATGGCGGCGGCATCAGCGGCGACTGCCGCAAGACCAACGTGCTGGTCGATGCCGAGAACGGCGTCTTCAACGGTATGATCTTCGGTGCCGGCCGCGGCCGTGTGGACAATATGGGTCTGCTCATCAACGGCACCTGCAAGGAACTCTATATCGGCGTGGCCCAGGATGCCAACCGCGACGGCAAGACCGACGTCGACGGCAGCGGCAACATCGTCTACGGCACCGGCAGCGCTATGGGCAACGTGCTCGACACGGCCTGGCTCACCGTCAAGCGCTTCAAGTCGATGGGCGGCCGTAGCGCTATGTTCGGCGGCGGCCAGAGCGGCAATGTGCGCAACACGATGGTCACCTACGAGAGCACGGCTGTCAATCCCCTCGGGGCCCTCTATCTGGGCTGCCTGGCCTCGGACGTCACCGGCACGGCTACCGGCGTCATCGATGCCTATACGCCCACCGACGGCGACTGGATCATCGACACCCTCTATGGCGGCAACGACTTCACGGGCCGCGTGGAGCATACCAGGATGATTGTCAACAGCGGCATCTTCACCCACCTCTTCGGTGCCGGCAACGGCGACTACAACTACGACCAGTGGATTGCCAACCGCACCGACCTCAACGACGACCGCACCGCCCTGGCCCTCGGCGGCTGCACCGACACGGTGCCTTACTCGATGGACGTCAACATCGACATCAACGGAGGCGAATTCCTCAACACCGTCTATGGCGGCGGCAATATGGGCCTGGTTGGCGACCGCGATATGGTGGCCACCAATATGGTTGGCACCGTCAACGACCGTGCCAAATATATAGGTACTATTACTCTTAATATACACGACGGCGAGTTCCACCGCCACGTCTACACCGGCGCCCGCGGCAAGACCGATATGGAGGGCAGCACCTTCTTCGGCCTGAAAGGCCACGGCACCGCCGCCGACGGCCAGGTGCTCGGCAAGCAGCTGGCCTACGCCCAGAAGATTCTCAATATGGATGGTGGCCACGTGATGTTCAGCGTCTATGGCGGCAGCGAGGCTGTCGACGACGGCTTCCCCTATGAGTGCATCGGCGCCGTGAACCACGCTACCGGCTCTTCCATCGACCACCGGTCCACCCAGCGCCCGTCGACGATTATGAACATCACCGGCGGCCGCATCGAGAAGAGTGTCTATGGCGGCGGCTATCAGGGCAACATCTACGGCTCGGTCTATGTCAACATCGGTATCGACGCCGTGCGCGACTGCCCGGTGTGGGAGAAGAGCTTCGGCGACGTCAACATTGCCAGCTACAAGCCCAACCTGACCGACCACAGCGGATATAAGATGACCAACACCCTCGACGGCAGCAATAATGTCGTCAAGACCCGCGTGCCCGTCACGTCGAGCACCATTGCCGGCAACCCCACGCTGAAGAAGGCTGTCCTCAACCTTGAGGCTTCGGTCTACAACGCCAGCGACTGGGGCGAGGCCGGTGCCAATGCCTACTTCTTCACCCGCGGCGTGTTCGGCGGCGTGACCAACATACTCATCGACGGCAAGGGCTACTACACCTCGCTGACCAACCCCTTCGACGTGGTCCTTCCTGCTATGGATATAGCCAACAGCGTCATCGGCGCCGGCACCTCGACCGAGGGCGGCGACATCAACCGCCTCATCACCATACGCCACTATGGCGACTATTCGTGCCCCGACCCGTCCAAGACGCTCTTCTCTATCCAGCGTGCCGACAAGGTGATTCTCGACAGCGTCTTCCTCACCCTCTACGGCGAGCAGGATGCCTACTCGGCCTATGCTTCGCCGAGCTACAGCCTGTGCCGCATCGACACCCTGATTTTCCGCGTCGACAATATCCTTATGATCGAGTCGCCAGCCATCTATATCGGCAACTGGGCCAGCCTCAGGACCGACGAGGTGTATGATATCAACAATGCCGCGTACCAGTACGACAACGGGGTAGTCGCACAGCCTCTTGATAGCGGCGACGGTGTCACCGAAACATACAGCCAAGTACCCAACGACTTCTTCGATAACCTGATGGGTCATCCCAATGAAGGCGAGTCGTGCAACGAGAACTCGTGCCAGAGCCTCGGTATCTGTCTGCGTCTGCCCACCGAGCGTGGCCAGGCCACGAAAACCGCTGCCCGCAACGTGCTGATGATGCGTAACGGCTCGTATGTCAAGGTGTCGCCCTTCAAGGACCAGTACATCAACGGCACCACTACCGCCACCCCCGACGGCCTTGACGACCCGGGCCACGAGTTCGGCCACGTCTATGGCTGGATGTACCTGCTGGCGCAGGACGCCACCAAGTCGTATGTCTACGCCGACGTCAAGCGTGAGGCCGAGGGCGGCAACCCCGCTGCCAACCTTACCGACGGCGGCTTTGTCTCGACCTGCTACTGCGACAATGAAAGCGGCAGCTATCATAACGAGATCGACTATACCAACGTCCACGTTCCGGGCGAGAGCCACTACCGCTCGTGGACCATCGGCACCAACCAGGGCTCGCGCGTGCGCCACATCACCCTTGTGGCCAACGCCAACCCCGACGGCATCCTCAACACCAACTTGCCGTCAGCCACGTATCCTCTTTATACCAAGGATGCCAGCAGCACGACCGAAAATGTCACCGTCCCCATCACAGGCACCAGCGACAACCCCTTTGCCTATGCCACCACGACGCTTGAGCTGCCCCCCGCAGACGCCGGCAACTTCTATGTCATCAACTCGGTGCTTATCGACCAGGACAACGGTGGACAGCTGCAGCTGGTGGACCTCTCCTATGAGAGCAAGGACGGCATTATGTTCCGTACCGCCAGCGACGCCACTACCAATCTTAAAGATATATACAACGACCCCAACTTCACCTTCGGCCTGGCCTTTGCCAGCAACGAGAACTTCCAGACGGAGTGCTGGAACAACAACTCGTCGACAACCCTGACTCAAATCACCAACGGCACCTTCAGCCGCGACCTTCTTGACGAGCACAACGAGCGCTACGCCTGCTGGAACCACTCGGTGATTTCGGGAAACCAGTATATCACCAACCAGGGTGGCTATATCTCCAATGCCATCATCCCCACCGCCATCGGTGCCATCCCGACGATGAGCTTCACGCTGACATACAGCAAGAACCTCAGCACCACCATTACACGCGACGTCGTCTTCACGATGTACGAGTTTGACAGTCACGGCGATTTCGTCGGTCCCGTCGAGGTCACGGTCACCATTTCGACCGTCATCAAGGAATTCACCGACCTGGAGGCCCCGGTGCTGGCAATGTTCAACGAGGGCACCACCAACGAGTATGTGCGCAAGGTGACCATCCCCGCCTCGTTCCAGCAGCGCCACGTCTATATCACGGGCATCGAATGGCTGAAGGATAACCTTACGCCCTATACCTATCTGCCTTCGGGTGCAACCGACTCGGTTACCACGACGGTGTATTACGACCCGAGAAAGGCCAACTGGTTCAACCTGGAGGCCGATACCGGCGTGGCACCCAACAACAACAACCATTTCTCGGTGATTGTAACGCCCACGGAAAGCACCTCGGAGAACATCAACAATACCCTTGGATGGTACCACATCAACGAACGCGACGGTGTCGACGTCTTTGAAATTGCCCAGAAAGACTATGAGAGCAGCACCGGCAACAAATTTAATGCTATAACCGATGTCAGCAAGGAATACCATTCTACCACTTACAACACCGATATTGCCAAGAAGGACCACGGCATCTGGCTTGGCACCCTCGACGGCCGCTCGACGGCTTCGATTGACGTCAGCCTGAAGTTCAACGGCCTCTACTACTATCACGACCAGTACCCGACGCCGCTGGCCTGGGTGAAGCTGCATTGCGAATACATCAACACCAAGACCACCACGCCGACCGACAACAAGTTCGATATCCTTATCCAGATCCGCACGCGTCTGCAGGGCGACACCATCTATATGGCTCCCGAACCGACCCTGACACGCACGGCCGTGTCGACCAACGGCTCGGGCGACGCAACGCTGAAGATGCACGCCTACGGCTATGGATACGACGGGTCGGACCATTCGTTTGAACCTGCGGCAGGAGCCGTGCCCGACTATTCGCAGATCACCGCCGAGGCCGTCAAGATGTCCATCAAGAACAACCCAGACAACTACCTGCAATCCTTCAAGCAGGTTATGAGGATTTATGACGAGGGCGACGTGATTTCCATTATGGAGACCATCCCGATCGAGAACGGCGAAGAGCCTGTCACGGTGAAGGGCGAAGACTACAGTATCATCCAGGTTATCCGCTATTCGGGCAACCACTACAAGTTCCCGACGCTGGCTTGCGCCAACTACAATCCGCTGATCGAAGTCAAGGGCAACGGCCACCTGACGATGCGCAACGTGTGGTTCAACGGTAGCGGCTGCACCCGCACCAAGGAGCCTGGCGACGGCGGTGGCGAGGGCTATACGCAGGTGGGTTCGGAGAAATACTATGACCAGCATCGCCGCGTCAATGCCCTGATCTATGCCAATGCGCCGATCATATACTGCCACGAGCACGGCGAGGCGGCATTCACCAAGAACGTCATCTTCTCGAACAACTTCAACCGTACCGACAATGTAGCCCATCCCGACTCGATTTGCGGCGGCGCCATTGCCTTGGTCAACGACAATCCTATCGTTGACGGAGCGCGCTCGGGTTCGTCCCCGACCGTCACATTCGGTGATATGGGCCATATCTATGACAACGTGGTCTTCGACTGGAATGCTGCCACCACGGGCGGCACCACCGACTGGCTGCCGCACAACTACGGCGGCGGCGTCTATGTGGACGGTGGCCAGCTGCTTGTCGGAGGTGGCGACGGTGCCGAAGTCAACATCAAGCGCAACTTCTATATCAAGAATGCCAACCCCAGTTTCGGCATCGATGTGAAGACGGCTTATATGTTCACCGATGATTCCGGCGATTCTTACTCATCGCTGCCGTTCGATGTCTACTACCTCGACACGCTGAACAACTCTGAGTATTTCTCGCTGAGCAATGTCTACCTGAAACGCGACGCCGTGGTGTGCGACGCCGACGGCGACGGCTCGGCCGAGAGCCTGGTGCGCCTCGACAAGCAGAACGATGTGGTCTACTTCCTCAGTTCGCTGAAGGAAACGTCGCGCATCGGTATCAGCAAGTGGTTCCCGGGCTATCGCTACACCAACCCCCGCACCACGGGCAGCAACTTCCTCAACGGGACTATGCCGCGCGACACCATCTCCATCGCACGTGTCGGCCGCGGCAAGGCCAACACGTCGGTCGTCGACAATAACTACAATAGCAAAATCTTCTTCAACGACTCGAGCTATTATTCGATGGGTACCCGCGCCAGCGGCAACACCGACCCCTCGTTCCAGAGCGAATATCCCAACGTGACCTACAGCGGCAACACGACGGACTATGCCAACTATAACGACAAGGTCTTCATCTTCCGCCACTCGTCGCTGTCGCCCTACAATATCTATTTCCAGCGCTGCGCCTCGTTCGGCAAGGGTGTGACGCAAAAACTGGAGACCTCCAGCTGCTTTGCCAACACCCAGGGTCTGCAGTACAATGACTACGAGTATGGTGACAGCATTTCGTACCACATCAACGGTGCCGCCACCTGTGCCCTTGCTATGGACACGCTGCGCTACCGCGTGGGCGGCGGTTTCTTCCCCTACACCTACAGCTGGTATGACGTCAGCGAAATCGAAGGCGGCGGAACCAAAAACACCCTGCTGCACACCCGCACCACCGTCGGCTCGAATGCCATCAGCCGTTTCGGCTCGAACGAGTATGCCGACCTGCGCCGTGCCGCTGAGTTCGACACCCTCGTGTTCCGTACCGAGGTGGCCACCAGCGCCAACCGTATCAACTACACCTTCAGGGCTGTGGCCAACGACCTGACGGGCAACTGCCCCGTGACGCAGGATGTCAAAATCCGCGTCGTCAAGATCGCTACCGACCACCACCACGACCAAGGCCAGTTTATGTACGACTATGCCAACTTCCTGCAGCACCGCAAGAATGGCGCCATCGCTGACAACGCTTCGGATGCCGAAATCGCGGCAGCACGCTCGCAAGAGCTCTTCTACCGCATCAAGTCGCCCGGCGTGGACAGCTCCAGCTTCCACGACCGCGAAGGCCGCGTCCCCGACCACCACAGACCCGCAGATGCTGCTGACCACGGCGGTCTGCGCCGCGCAGGATGGACGCACCTTGCCGACTGCAACGATTACGACCAGAGCCTCAATGGTGGCGAAGGCAACGGCAACGCCGATTTCAGCGGCCATCCCTATGCCGGCGACGGCAGCTGCAATGACGGCGATATGACGCCGCGCTACCTGCGCATTTTCCGCTCCTACAGGGTCAAGCCCTCCATCTATCCTGTCGATGCACGCGGCGAGATTGCCATTGCCGATGCTGCTGACAACAACCTGACGACCATTGACGAGTCGGAAATGAAAAATCCCGACTGGTATTGGGAGCGCGAGTTCTGCCCGGGCGAGATTCTGCACCTTACGCCGACTTCCGACTCCGTTACCGGCAACTGGGAGTTCATCGGCTGGGATTTCGACCCCTCGTCGCCTGCCAGCGCCAACTTCGTCGTCAGCAACGAGGACCGCTTCAATACCCCCGTTGTCTACTATGCCCCTGGCGACTACTGGTGGCAGGTGGTCAACACTTACCAGAACACCGATGCTGCGTCGTCAAGCCCGAATGTGGCCACCAAGGCCGACTACGAGGTTGACTACTACGGCAACGTGACTATCAGAACCAACAAGGGTCTGGCTTGGCTCATCAGCACCGTCAACGGCTACAACGGCCAGAATGCGCAGACCTTCCACTTCAACACCATCACCCTGGACAATACCGACCCCATCAATATGGAAGCCCACAAGTGGACGCCGCTGGGCAACGTCAACAACCCCTTCGAGGGAGTCTTCGACGGCAACGGCAAGCACGTCTCCAACATCATCTGCAACGAGACAACCATCCCGCTGGTGGGTATGTTCGGCCACACCAAGGGTGCCTCTATCAAGAACTTCGTTGTCGACGCAGCGCTTATGCGCGGCAACACCTATGTCTCGGCCATCGTTGCCGAGGCTACGGAAAATACCGTTCTTGAAGACATCACCATCCAGCAGGGTGCCATCTTCGGCGAATATGTCATCGGCGGTTTCATCTCGCATATGATAGATTCGAAGCTGCTTGGCTGCAAGCTTGACAAGGTGGGTGAGACGGTTTTGGAAAATTCGAATACCATCGGAGCCTATGGTAACGCCATCTATGCAGGTGGTTTCCTCGGCCTGCTGGAGGGTACGAATACAGCCATAAACAACAGCCACACTTATGGCTATATCGACATCTCCCAGTTGTCGGCACTCTATGTCGGCGCCCTCGTTGGCTACAACAAGGGTCAGGTTATTATGCAGAAATCTGGCGAAAGAACCATCCTCAACAACAACTTTGCACGCATCTACACCTCCAGCAAGTCGCAGCGTGTGGGTGGTCTGATTGGCTATGCCAAGGATATAGATATGAACAACAACTATGTCTATGGCGTCACAGACTACGACAAGCAGTTTGGCCTCTGTGGCGGTATCGCCGGCTATATCGACGACAATGTCAGCATCAGCAACTGCTACTATGTCGATGGTATGGCCAACAATATGGTTGGCGCCAGTATGGGCTCGATGCCGCAGAAGTCCACCACCTTCAAGGGCAAGGGCAACAAGGTTGTCCTGACCGAGTCGGTCGACGGCTACACCAACCTGACGCGCTCGCTCAACGCCTGGGTTCGCGACCACGGCGACACCATCTACAACACCTGGCGCAGCGACCTGGAGGGTGTCAACAACGGCTACCCGCTCTTTGGCGAGCCCGACCTGATCCCGGTCAACGATACCCTCGTCACCACGGCGTGCGACAATTTTGAAATCGACGGCATCACCTTCGACCAGTCGGGCGTCTATGTCTTCCACGTTGTCGATAGCGCTGACTTTGTCGACAGCACCCTCACCGTGATGCTCACCGTCAACTATGGCGACACCACCGTGGTGACCGACAGCGTCGACTTTGGCAACGGCTATGAAGGCAACGGCTTCAGCATCAGCGCCGACGAGCTGCGTGCCGCCATAGGCAGCGGCAACCACAGCGACATCGCCGTGCTCCAGTTTGTCGACAGCCTGCAGAACGCCAACGGATGCGACTCGACCGTGGTGCTGACCCTCTATGTGACGGGCTACGTAGGCACACCCGAGGTGCAGAAGCTGGTCGACGTCAAGGTCTATCCCAACCCGACCCGTGGTATCGTCAACGTCGAGGGCAGCGACCTGCTCAGCATCGAGGTCTACGACAACGTCAGCCACCGCCTGCTCAACAAGGCCGTTGAAGGCAGCAAGGCCGACTTCGACCTCGGCAACTATCCCGCTGGGTCGTACTACGTCCGCGTCCGCACCGCCTTCGGCACAGTGGTCAAGAAGGTTATCAAGAAGTAACGAAAACGATAACGAAAACGATAACGAAAACGAAGACGAAAACGAAAACGAAAAAATCGTTATATCGTGATACCGTTATAACGAGATAACGAAAAATATAACAACGATGAAACCAGAAGAAAAAGACGACGATATTTGCAGAGGCGAGCAACCCGAGCAAAAGGAAGTCCCCATCGAGGACGTTATGGATCCCAGCGACTACGACGTTGAGATTAGCGAAGAGGATTTCTTCGACGAACTTGATGAAGGTATTGACAATTATTTTCAGAACTTAAGGAAGAAAAAATGAATACTACCCAAAACAACAACAAAAAACAGCCTTATGCCGCCCCTCGGCTTGATATCTATCTGTACGAGGTGGAGCACGGATTTGCCGAGTCGCCGGCAGCATCGACAAGGGCCGAAACCTTCAGCGAGATCAACGACCAGTCGGAGGGCCTCGGCGGTCCGGGTGCCGCAGGCGAAAACTACCACGGCGAGTGGTATTGATTTTGGCTTAAAGGTTTTAAGGTTTAAAAGTTTTAAAGTTTAAGAGTTTTAAGGTTTAAAAGTTTTAAAGTTTAAAGGTTTTAAGGTTTAAAAGTTTTAAAGTTTAAGAGTTTTAAGGTTTAAAAGTTTTAAAGTTTTAAAGTTTAAAGGTTTTAAGGTTTAAATGTTTTAAAGTTAAAGTTTAAGAATAATGAGACTGTCAAGAACTTATATAGCTATTCTTTTAGGTTTCCTCTGCGTTGCCGCAACGTCGTGCAAGAAGAAGGAGATTCTGACCTTCGGCGGCAAGATGGACCAGTTTGCCGCCACCGACCCTGAAGGCAGCAAGACCTATCTGGGTCACGCCGAGGAGTGGATCTACTGGGAGTCCGGCGACCAAATCAAGGTCAACGACGGCAACGGCCCCGTGAACTGCACCCTCATCACCGGCGCCGGCACCCTCAACGCCTTCTTCAAGAGCGAGAGCGAAGTCAATGCCGAGGCTGCGCAGCTCTTCGCCATCTATCCGGCCTCGTCCTATGTGGATGGCAGTACGGTTGCTTCGCCCAAGATTGTTTTCCCCTCCGAGCAGGAGTACCGCCAAGATGCCAATGCCACCGACCCCGACTCTTCCTTCGGGCGCGGCGCGCTGCCTATGGTGGCCTACGACGGCACGGGAATGGCACAGCAGGGCACGATGTTCTTCCACGTCGTGGCTGGCATACTGCGTGTGCAGCTCTTCAGCAACACCGAAGTGACTGTCAACGAAATCACCTTCCAGGAGGTCGGCGGGTCGCATAGCTCGACTAACAAGCAGATCTCGGGCCAGTTCAATGTCCACGATATCAAGGAGAACGCGCCCTACCTGACCGGCACGACGGTAAGCGACGCCTCGCGCACCATCAAAATCACCAACATCGGCAAGAAGATAGGTCCCCAAAAACTGCTGACTTTCTATCTGCCCCTGCCCGCTGTCGGCAGCGCCAGCGACTATACTCAATACATTCTGCGTATGACCGTCAAGGCCGACGGTGGCAGCAAGTATTTCACCCGCGACTTCAAGGCCGACATCCATCGCCGCAACATCACGATGATGCGTGCCATCAATATCAAAACCTGGTCTGCCTCCGAAACCGGCACCGGCTCGCAGAGCGATGTCCGTCTGGTTGGCAGCGGCACCAAGGACCGCCCCTTCCAGATCTATACCGGCAAGGAGCTGGAGCAGCTGCGCGACGCCTACAACAACAGCGGCACCATCAACGGCCAGACAATCCGCGGCTATTCGGCCTCGGATAAAGAGAATGCTACCTACATCAAAATTGTGCGTAGCGATATCATCCTCAGCAATGATGCGGACATACCCAGCGAAGAGCTCGACAAGCCCAACTCGCGCTATGCCAGATGGAATGAAGGCATACAGAAATTCAAAGGCTATATGTACTTTGCCTCGTCGACGGCCACCAATGGCGGCATCACCAACCAAAGCGACAAACCCCTCTTCGAGTCCATCGAACCGGACGGCTATGTGGAGCGTGTCTTCGTCAAAGGCACCTGCACCCCAAACCTTTCTACCGGCAGCAGCTATTCGCCAATGTGCGAAACAAATCGCGGCACGATGGTCGAGTGCCACAACAAGTGCGCCGTCAGCACCAATGCCGCCAATGCCAAGCTGGCAGGCCTTTGCGTGACCAACTCCGGCTCCATCATCGGCGGTGCCAACGAGGCCAGCCTCACCTCCTCGGCGGGCAGCGTGGCAGGCATCTGCTACACCAACCGTGGTGAGATTCAGGGCAACTTCACCCTTTCGATTGCCTTGCCCCAAGCCCTCAACATCGCCGGCATCACCTACGACAACTACAACACCGTCAAGGACTGCCAGGTGGCATCCAACGTGGCTGTCAACTCGACTGGCAACTGGGGCATCGTGGCCTTCAACAACAATGCCGGCGCCACCATTGACAACTGCACCACCACGGGTACCGTCGTCTTCACCATCGACGGCAGCGTGGGCGGCATCTGCAACACCAACAGCGGCATCGTCAAGAACTGCACCAACAACGTCGAAATCCGTGCCACCAAGGGCAACGTCGGCGGCATCGTGGCCACGATGGACAATGCCTCGGCCGAGGTCTACAACTGCTGCACCCGCACCTTGAGCCTCTTCGGCGCTGTCGACCTGCAGAAAGCCGACAATATCGGCGGTATCGTCGGTATGCTGCAGCAGGGCAAGGTCTACAACTGCTACAATGCCAGCATCGTTACCGGCGCCGAAAATTCGGGCGGTATGATTGGCTATCTGGCCAACAACCCGGCTGCCGACGTGCAGAACTGCTGGAGCGCACAGGGCCAGGGCTTCGTGGGTATGTATGAGGACGCAACCCAGCATCAGGTCGGCGACTTCTGCTTCTCGGCAACCATCCGCGCCACCTATTGCAACCGCATCACCAACTCCTCTACCACCATCGACGGCCATTCCTACAACGCATACGAAGTCGTGATGATGCACGAAGAACAGACGGCCTACGGCCCCGTGTCGGAATACCTGTATCAGCATTGCGGCAAGGCACTCAACGCCTGGGCCGATGCCCACAACGCCACCGAGCCCGGCAAATACTACAAATGGAAATACTCTACGGGAACGCGACCCGTCTTCGATACCGGTATGCCTGGCAAGGGAAAGAGAAAGTGAGAAGAACGGAGAACGGAAAGATAATTCGTATTGTCCATTTTAACTTCCCATTTTAACTTCCCATTTTAACTTCCCTTTTTAACTTCCCTTTTAACTTCCAATTTAACTCCCTCAAATAACGACAATGGCCATTAGCGAGAAACAACTGATCGAAGACCTCAAGGCGCAGAAGTACGCTCCTGTATATTTGCTGACCGGCGAGGAGAACTACTATATCGATCTCGTCTCCGACTATTTCGAGAACAAGGTCATTGCCGAAGAGTTCCGCGACTTCGACCAGACGGTGGTCTATGGGCGCGAAACGGATATGAAGACCGTCGTCAGCCTCGCCAAGCGCTACCCTATGATGTCGCCCGTCCAGCTGGTGCTGGTCAAGGAGGCGCAGGATATCGCCAAGGACTGGGAGCTGCTGGCCGACTATCTGGACCATCCCCAGCCGCAGACCCTCCTCGTCTTCTGCTATCGCCACAAGAAGATGGACAAGCGCACCAAGACCTACAAGGCCATCAGCACCAAAGGCGTCGTCTACGAGAAGAACAAGATGCGCGACTACGAGGTGCCCGACTGGATAGCCCGCATCGTTATGCAGCAGGGCTACCAGATCACCCAGAAAGGCGCCGTCCTCATCGCCGAATCGCTGGGCAACGACCTCGGCAAAATCGTCAACGAGCTGTCGAAGGTCTACATCTCGCTACCCAAAGGGACGGTCATCAACGAGGACGTCATCGAAACCAACATCGGCATCAGCAAGGACTACAATGTCTTCGAGCTGCAGAACGCCATAGGGCGCCGCGACGTGGCCCAGTGCACACGCATCGTCAACCATCTGGCCGCCAATCCCAAGGAATACCCCATCCAGATGCTGCTGCCGCTGCTCTACGGCTTCTTCATCAAGGTGATGCTCTTCCACCAGGAGCCCGACAAAAAGAAGGCTATGGCCGTGATGAACGTCAACCCCTATTTCCTGAAGGACTACGAGACCGCCGCGCGCAACTACACCCTCGGCAAGCTGGCCAGCTGCATAGGCTATCTCTACGACGCCGACCTGCGCAGCAAAGGCGTGCGCAACAACGGCACCGTCACCGACGGCGAACTGCTCAAAGAACTGGTATTTAAGATAACACATTGAAAAATGTAGTTATATCGTTATCCCGCTATAACGTTATGTCGAGATAAAGGGATAACGATATGACGGGATAACGAATCAGCGATGAAACGAACACTATCGATACTCTTTTTCCTCCTTATCGGCTTTACGAGCCTCTCAGCCCAGAACATCATCAAGGGCGTGCTGCTCGACGACGAGAAGGGCGAGGCCATTCCCTTCGCGCAGGTCTTCCTCGACGGCACCAAGCACTGGGCCTCGACCGACATCAACGGCTATTTCGTCATCAACAAAATCCCCGACGGCAGCTACACCATCAAGGTCAAATACATAGGCTATGAGGAATACAGCGAGCCCGTCGTCCTGAAGCACCAGACCATCACGCGCAACATACACCTCAAGCCCGCCAAGATGCGCCTGAAGGACGTCGTCGTCACGGCCAACAAGGCCCGCGAACGCAAGATGCAGACGCAGGTGTCGGTCGAAAAAATCACCGCCTCGCAAATCCAGCAGATGCCCTCCATCGGAGGCCAGGCCGACCTGGCGCAGTACCTGCAGGTGCTGCCCGGCGTCAACTCGACCGGCGACCAGGGCGGCCAACTCTACATCCGCGGCGGCTCGATGGTGCAGAACCTCACGCTCCTCGACGGTATGGTGGTCTACAACCCCTTCCACAGCATCGGCCTCTATTCCATCTTCGAGACCGACGTCATCCTCAACGCCGACGTCTTCACCGGCGGCTTCGGCGCCGAATATGGCGGACGCCTCTCGTCGGTCATCGACATCAGCACGCGCGACGGCAACAAGCGGCACCACACCGGCAAGGTGGGCCTCAACACCTTCGGCGCCAACCTGGTCCTCGAAGGCCCCCTGAAGAAGGAGAAGAAAGGCTCCACATCGACGGTGAGCTACCTGCTCACAGCCAAAAACTCCTACCTCTCGCGCTCGTCCAAGCTCATCTACCCCTACATCGACGGCGGCCTGCCCTTCGACTTCCTCGACCTCTACGGCAAGGTGTCCATCAACTCGGGCCTGGGCAGCAAGATCAACTTCTTCGGCTTCCGCTTCGACGACCGCGTCAACGGCTACCAGTCGCTGGCCGACTTCCACTGGCGCAATTTCGGTGCCGGCACCAACTTCGCCCTGATGACCGGCTCGTCGTCGCTCGTCGACGGTACGGTGGCCTACTCCAACTACAACATCAGCCTCGACGACGGCAGCAACAGCCCCAAGTACAGCAGCGTCGGCGGATTCAATATGTCGCTCGGCATCAGCAATTTCTTCGGTGTCAACAAGCTCAAGTACGGCATCGGCATCGAGGGCTTCTCCACCGGCTACCGCTACACCAACGCCTACGGCGTCAACCGCTCGCAGGACGAGAACAGCAGCACCTTCTCGGCCTATGCCACCTACAACGCCCACCTCGGCAAGCTGCTCCTCGACCCCGGCATCCGCTTCGTCTACTACGGCTCGATGGGCCAGCCCAGCTTCGAGCCCCGCCTGGCGGCAAAATACAACGCCAGCGAGAAACTGCGCTTCAAGCTGGCTGCGGGCCTCTACAGCCAGACGCTCCTCGACGCCCGCTCGGACCACGACATCGTCAACCTCTTCACCGGCTTCCTCACAGGCTCGGGCCAGCTGAACATCCCGTCGCTCTACAACGGCACGCCCGTCGAAAGCTGCCTGCAGAGGGCCCAGCACCTCGTGGTCGGCGCCGAATACGACCCCATCGAGCACCTCACGCTCAACGCCGAGCTGTACTACAAGAACTTCAGCCAGCTGCTCAGCATCAACCACAACCAGATCTACGACCGCAGCGACCCCGCCTACGCCAGCGGCGGCATCTACGAGAAGCCGCAGTACTATCTGACCGACTTCATCATCGAGAAGGGCCGCGCCGCCGGCATCGACATCAGCGCCTGCTACGACCTGGAGCGCCTCTACCTGTGGATGACCTACTCGCTGGCCTTCGTCAACCGCACCGACGAGGTGCAGACCTATTTCCCGCACTACGACCGGCGCCACACCGTCAACCTGCTGGCCACCTACGCCCTCGGCGAGGAACGCCAGTGGGAACTCAGCGGCCGCTGGAGCCTGGGCAGCGGATTCCCCTTCACGCAAACGGCGGGCCTGTACGAAAACATCGTCTTTGCCGGTGGCATACGCACCGACTACACCACCGAGAACGGCGAGATGGGCATCTACTATGCCGACCTCTATGCCGGCCGTATGCCGGCCTACCACCGCCTCGACCTGGCTGCCAAGCGCAAGTTCAGCATCGGCCGCCGCGGCCTGCTCGAACTGTCGCTCAGCGTCACCAACACCTACAACCGCAACAACATCTTCTATTTCGACCGCATAAGCTTCGACCGCGTCGACCAGCTCCCCATCCTCGTCTGCCTGGGAGCAAATTTCACTTTCTAAGTGGGAGTAAAAGAGGGAGTTAAAGAGGAAATCAAGGGGAGTTAAGGGAAGTTAAAGGAAGTTAAGGGACAATTGTGACCAGCAGGTACATTTGTCCCTTAACTTCCTTTAACTCCCCTTAACTTCCCTAAACTTTAACTTTAACGTTAACCTTAACCTCAGATACAAATACTATTGTCCATTTTAACTTCCCTAAACTTTAACTTTAACCTTAACCTCAGATACAAATACTATTGTCCCTTTTAACTCCCTTTTTAACTCCCCTTTTAACTCCCTTTTCCCCAAAAAACAAATGTTAAATTTTAACATTTCAGGCCGCATTTTTGCCCATTTTTGCCCTACCTCAACTCGCTGTTTTATAGGTACCAAATACCTACCAAAGTTCACCCAAAGCCCAATCAAAGCCTTACCAAAGCCTTCGCCAGTGGGCTTTAATAGGTGGAAGGTCAGGGTTTTACAAGGCCGAAATTCGGGGCATTCAGGGTGCAGTCTGTGAAGATAGCATTTTTATGCCATTGATAATCAGCGGAATGCAAATGTTAAAAAGAAATGTTAAAATTTGCGGAATTTTAACATTTGGAAGGGGCTTGTGATTGCAGTTTTGTGAGGGTTCTGTGGTGTGTCGCACCGTCAAATCGCACTGTGCAGTCCCGATGCTTGCACCGTCAAATAGAGCTGTGCAGTCCCGATGCTTGCACCGTCAAATTGCGCAATTAAAACCTCGATGCTTGGATAGTACTTTTTTCCGCTGCGGTGCAATAAACGATGTATGATTGCGTTATAGAAGCAAAACAGTATTAATTATGCCAACGATATTCACACTTTTTGGACTGCGTTTTATGTTCTACTCAGATGACCACGAGCCGGTGCACGTCCACATCACTAACGGCGGGCGCGAGGCGAAGTACAACGTGCAGCCCGTCAGGATGGTCTACAACCACGGCTTCAAGAAGCACGAGTTGTCGCTCATCGAGTCGCTGGTCGAAGAGAATGTGGACGTGATTGTTGACCGTTGGCACGAATTCTTCAAAAAATGATACGCTATGAGAATAAGCAGAGTATGGATTGACGACCACTCGGTGTATGCCGCCACTACCGACGGCCTCACGGCTTCGTACGACTTCAGCCGCTGGCCCAGGCTGCGCGACGCCAGCCCCGAACAACGGGCGCAGTTTGAGCTTTCCTATAGCGGCATCCACTGGCCTGCCATCGACGAAGACCTGAGCTTTGAGGGAATGTTCCACGCCGCCGGTCTTTGCGACATCAGTGAGAATGAGGACAACGTCTGCTATGTGTCAATCTCGTAATATAATTGTGGTAGTTTTTGTTTCCCACCTGTACAATAAATGGCGCGGTGGGTCGTTATGTGGGGTATGAATGACTTCTTCCTTGCCTTGTCGAACGTGCTGACGCGCGCCATCGAGACCGTCAACGGACTGGTGTGGAGCACCCCGTTGGTGGTGCTGTGCCTTGGTGCGGGTCTGTATTTTTCGCTGCGCACGCGCTTTGTGCAGGTGCGCCGCTTCGGCGAGATGTGCCGCCTGCTGTTCAAGACCGACAAGAGCCAGAAGACAGGCATCACGTCGTTTCAGGCTTTCGCTATGGCGCTGAGCGGGCGCGTGGGTACGGGCAACATCGTGGGCGTGGCCACGGCCATCGGCTTTGGCGGCCCTGGGGCGATAGTGTGGATGTGGGTCATTGCCTTTTTCGGTGCTGGCAGTGCCTTTGTTGAGGCCACGCTGGCGCAGATTTTCAAGGAGAACCACAACGGGCAGTTCCGCGGCGGCCCGGCCTACTATATCGAGAAGGGGCTGCGCAGTCCTTTCTTCGGCAGCCTTTTTGCCGTTCTGGCCGCTGTGGCGTGCGGCATCTTCCTGCCGCCGGTGCAGTGCAACGGCATCGCGCTGTCGATGGAGCGCACGCTGGGCGTCGAGGCTTGGGTTATAGGCCTTTGCGTGGCTGCCCTTATCGGGATGGTCATCATCGGTGGCGTGAAGCGCATTGCCAATGTGGCGCAGATTGTGGCGCCGTTTATGGCGTTGCTCTATATACTGCTTTCGGTGGTGGTGCTGGCGCTGCACTATGAGGTTGTTCCTGCGGTGTTTATGGAAATGCTGCGTAGCGCGGTGGGTGCCGGCCAGCTGGGCGGTGCCATCCTGGGCAGCACGATAGCGTGGGGCGTGAAGCGCGGCATCTACAGCAACGAGGCCGGTCAGGGCACGGGTCCCATTGTGGCGGCAGCCGCCAAGGTGAGCCACCCGGTGAAGCAGGGTCTGGTGCAGGCCTTTTCGGTCTATATCGACACGCTGCTGGTGTGTACGGCCACGGCGCTGATGATTCTGGCCTGCGGCACGTATAACGTCATCGAGAGTGTGCAGCTGGTGCCTGGCAGCGGTGCCGTGGTGACCTATCTGCAGCAGAACGCCGGTGCGCCGCTGGGCGAGCCGGGCGTGTTCTACACGTCGGGGGCGCTGGCCACGGTGACGGGTGCGCGCCTTGGCGACATCATCATCAGTTTTGCGCTGTTCTTCTTCGCCTTCACGACGATAATGGCCTACTACTACTATGCCGAGACCAATCTGGTGTACCTCTTTTCGCGTGCGCGGCGGCGCCGTCTGCAGGCGATGCAGACGATGGTGGATGCCGAGCGCGACACCAACGGTCCCGACACGGGCGACGAGGGTCGGCGCTGGATGGAGAAGGAGGAGCGGCGGCTGAAGGCTATGGAGGAGCGCTTCCGCCGTGCCGACGAGCGTTTCGGCGACGACCGCGGCGAGAAGGCTGCGGTGTGGACGCTGCGCCTGCTGTGCATCGTGGCGGTGTTTCTGGGCTCGACGGCGGGCAGCGGCATCGTGTGGACGCTTGGCGACATCGGCGTTGGTGCAATGGCGTGGATCAACATCATCGCCATCCTGCTGCTTTCGCCCAAGGCGCTGCGCAGCCTGCGCGACTATGAGCGTCAGCAGCGGCTGGGTGTGGAGCCTGTGTTCGACCCCAAGGCGCTGGAGATGGAAGGGGCCGACTTCTGGGAGGGGACGCGCTAATGTGTTAATTCGTTAATGTGTGAGTGTGTGATTGTTTTTTTGTTTTACTAAAAAATGCTAATTGAATGAAGAGAATCATAATATCGACTATAGTCTTGCTGCTGCCGCTGGCGGCATTGTGCCAGAACACGAACAGTGGCAACCAGAACAACCAGAAGAAGGTTGTCAATGTCAACAAGCTGGATGTAATCTATCAGGACCAGGACGACGAGTACCAGGGCGTGGTGATAGACCAGTCCGGCGAGCCTAAGCGCAACAATATCCCGTCGACGCTGATGCAGCCCGACGGCGAACCCGACGAGGAACTGGAGGTGTCGTCGCAGATGTACCGTCCGGAACAGATGGGCGACGGTGTGGAAAGCGAGTTCGACATCCTCTACGCCACGATGGACAGCACGGTGATACACTATGCCAGCAACTCGGAGCTGCCCGACGGGGTGACCATCCACCTGACGGAGAAGGAGAAGGGTCGCAAGTTCTGCTTCCCGACGCCCGAACACGCGCGTATGTCGTCGCATTTCGGCGCCCGCCGCCGCCGCTGGCACTATGGCGTGGACCTGGCAATGCCCACGGGCGAGCCCATCTATGCCGCCTTCGACGGCATAGTGCGCATCTCGCGCTGGAACAAGAGCTACGGCAACCTGGTGGTGGTGCGCCACTTCAACGGCTTGGAGACCTACTACGCCCACCTGTCGCAGCGCGACGTGGAACCCGGCGACACGGTGCGTGCGGGCCAGGTCATAGCGCTGTGCGGCAACACGGGCCGCAGCTATGGCAGCCATCTGCACTTCGAAATCAGATATATGGGCAAGGCGATGAACCCGGAATATGTGTTGGACTGCACCGACCACAAGCTGCTGTGCGACGAGCTGGTGCTGACGCCGGCCTATTTCAGCAAGCGTGGCAGCAGCCACAGCTCGCCGTCGGCTTCGGACCTGCACCGCATCAACCAGCAGGCCGGCACCGCCGACAACAGCAAGGCCACCGTGGCCGAGAGCCAGCAGCGCGACCCGTCGAAGCCCAAGCCCAAACCGACAGCGACCAGCCAGGCCAAATACTATAAGGTGCGCAGCGGCGACACGCTGAGCAAGATTGCCGCCCGCAACGGCACGACGGTCAAGAAGCTGTGCAAGCTGAACGGCATAAAGGAGACGACAGTCCTGCAAATAGGCAAAAGGCTGAGGGTGAGATAAGTGGGTGTTGTTTTTTCGTTATAACGTTATTTCGTTATAACGGTATAACGACAACAGGATAACGAACAAAAAAGGAATAAAATGCGCATAGATATACTGACACTTTTCCCTAATATGATGTCGATGTTCTTTGAGGAGAGCATCCTGAGCCGCGCGCAGAAGAAGGGGCTGGCAGAGGTGCATCTGCACAATCTGCACGACTATTCGCTGACGCGCTACGGCAGCGTGGACGACTACCCCTACGGCGGCAGCGCCGGTATGGTGATGGCCGTAGAGCCTCTGGCCAACTGCATCGAGAAGCTGCAGGGCGAGCGGCACTACGACGAGGTCATCTATACCGCCCCTGACGGCGAGATGTTCGACCAGCCAATGGCCAACAGCTTGAGCCTGAAAGAGAACATCATCATTTTGTGCGGACACTATAAGGGCGTGGACGAGCGGCTGCGCGAGCATTTCATCACCAAGGAGATAAGCATAGGCGACTATGTGCTGACGGGTGGCGAGCTGGCGGCTGCGGTGATCAGCGATGCCGTCATACGCCTGCTGCCCGGCGTGATAGGCGACGAGCAGTCGGCCCTGGAAGACTCGTTTCAGGACGGCCTGCTGGCACCGCCGGAATATACGCGCCCGGTGGAGTTTCGTGGATGGAAGGTGCCGGATGTCCTATTGAGCGGCAACCACGCCAAGATAGAGCAGTGGCGCTTCGACCAGGCCTTGGAAAGAACCAGGCAGCGCCGGCCGGACTTGTACGATGGCTTTATGGAAAAATTGACGACAATAGAGCCAAAAGATTTAGAACCGGAACCAGGGACTTTCGAACCGGAACCAAGGGAGTATATATGTATGTATGGTCCGCCAGAGACGGATTTCAATCCCCAGATCGGGAACGGATTTTTAGACGAATAAGATAAAAACATAGAACAATATGAACGAATTTGAAAAATTTGCCACACGTCATTGTGGCATCAGCAGTACAACTTACGCCAAATATACTTCGGCAATAAACAAGAACCCTATGGCCGGCGGCATCGTCACCGACTCGCTGACCCCCTACATCATCGAGGAGCGCCAGCTGAATATGACCCAGATGGATGTCTTCAGCCGCCTGATGATGGACCGCATCATCTTCCTCGGCACCGCCATCGACGACTATACGAGCAACGTCATCCAGGCCCAGCTGCTCTTCCTTGAGAGCGTTGACAGCCAGAAGGATATCCAGATCTACCTGAACTCGCCGGGAGGCTCGGTCTATGCCGGCCTTGGCATCTATGACACGATGCAGTACATACAGCCCAAAATCGCCACCATCTGCACGGGCCTTGCCGCTTCGATGGCCAGCGTGCTGCTCTGCGCCGGCGAGAAAGGTATGCGCTGCGCCCTGCCGCACAGTCGCGTGATGATCCATCAGCCGATGGGTGGCGCCGAAGGCCAGGCCACGGATATGGAAATCACCGTCCGCGAGATACAGAAGCTGAAGAAGGAACTGTACGAAATCATTGCCCACCACAGCGGCCAGCCTTTCGAGCAGGTGGAGAAGGACAGCGACCGCGACCACTGGTTCACCGCCGAGGAGGCCAAAGCCTACGGTATGATTGACGAGGTGCTGGTGCGCAAGGCTGATAATTAATTTGTTATGCAAGTAAAGTTTATAAATCGCAGCCATCATCCGCTGCCGAAATACGAGACAGCCCTGTCGGCAGGAATGGACCTCCGTGCCTTCCTGCCCGATGGGCCGGTGACGCTGAAACCCCTTGAAAGAGGCCTGATAAAGACAGGCCTCTTTATGGAGCTGCCCGCCGGCTACGAGGCGCAGGTGCGTCCGCGCAGCGGCCTGGCGCTGAAGAAGGGCATCACCGTGCTGAACAGCCCCGGCACCATCGACGCCGACTATCGCGGCGAGATTTGCGTCATACTTATCAACCTCTCGAACGAGGAGTTCGTTATCAACGACGGCGAGCGCATCGCCCAGATGGTCATCGCCCGCCACGAGCAGGCCGAAATCGTCGAGGTGCAGGAGCTGACCGACACCGAACGCGGCACCGGCGGATTCGGGCATACGGGGAAGAAGTGAACATAATTTGATATGATTTTTCGTAAACATATTGTAATTTTGTTGGTGCTGATAACCTGCAACGCCTGTCGCGCCCAACAGCGTGAGGCAGAGCGTGTAATGCCGTTGCAGGCAGGTGCCGAGATGCTGATGGAGATGATTCTGCAGCCCGATGAGAGTGTCGCCGATATGGTGAAGGACCTGCGCAACACCAATGGCGGTGGCGTTGTCGTGGTTGGCAACCAGTCGTCGCTGGTGGGCAAAACGCATCTGGTGGACACCCTGTTGGCCTGCGGCATCAATGTCACCAAGATTTTCTGTCCTGAGCACGGCTTTCGCGGCAAAGCTGAGGCCGGCGCCCGTGTGGACAATGAGGTCGACGCCAAGACAGGTCTGCCCATCGTGTCGCTCTACGGCAAGAACAAGAAACCGATGCCGGAGCAGATGGCAGATATCGATTGCGTCATTTTCGACCTGCAGGATGTGGGATGCCGTTTCTATACCTATATCTCTACGCTGCATTATGTTATGGAGGCCTGTGCCGAGCGCGGTATTCCTTGCATCGTCCTTGACCGGCCCAATCCCAACTGCCACTATGTCGACGGACCGGTGCTTGAGCCTAAGTACAAGAGTTTCATAGGTATGCACCCAGTGCCGATAGTCTATGGCCTGACCATCGGCGAGTATGCGCAGATGATCAATGGCGAGCGGTGGCTGAAGGACAGTGTGCGGTGCGACCTCACCGTCGTGCCGATGGAGAACTACCGCCGCGATAGCAGCTATGCGCTGCCTGTGGCCCCGTCGCCCAACTTGCAGACGCTGCACTCCATACTGCTCTATCCCTCGCTGTGTCTTTTCGAGGGCACCAATATCAGCGTTGGCCGTGGCACGGAGCATCCGTTCGAGCTAATCGGTGCGCCGCAGTACAAGACCACCTATATGGAGTCGCAGAACGGCGAGGAGCCTGGCCGTCCTACTGCTTTCACGCCGGTGCCCATCAAGGGTGTCAGCGAGAATCCGCCGTACAAGGGACAACTGTGCAGTGGGTTGGATTTGAGGGATGTAAAGGCTCGGGCCTGCTTCGACCTGACCTACCTGCTATGGATGTACAACCATACGCCCAAAGAGTCGTTCTTCAAGCAGACCAACAGTTTTGAGAAGCTTGCCGGCACCGACCAGCTGCGCAAGCAGATAAAAGCCGGAAAGAGCGAGGCAGAGATACGTGCCAGCTGGGAACCGGCCCTGTCGCAATACAAAGAAATCCGCAAGAAATACCTGCTATATCCCGACGTAAAATGAAGACGGCGAGGCTCATAGTCTGCTTCCTGCTGCTGCCGCTGACGATGTGGTATGCTATCGGTGTGGCTGTGCGCAACCTGCTTTTTGATTGGGGCGTGAAACGCTCCGTCAGGCCCAGGGTGCCCACCATCGGTATCGGCAATCTGCGCGTGGGCGGCACCGGCAAGACACCGCATACGGAGTACCTGATCCGCCTGCTGGCGGGTCGACGCGTGGCACTGCTAAGCCGCGGCTACGGACGCAAGACACAGGGTTTTGTTTTGGCCGACGATAGCAGCACCGCTTCGCAGATTGGCGACGAGCCGCTGATGATGGCGCGCAAGTTTCCGCAGCTTACGGTGGCGGTGTGCGAGGATAGGGTGGAGGGCGTGCGCCGGCTGATGGAAATGCCGCAAAAGCCTGATGTTGTCTTGCTCGACGACGTTTATCAGCATCGCCATATCCGCCCTGCGCTGAATATCCTGCTGACCGAATACGGCGACCCCTACTGCAACGATCACATACTTCCTTTCGGCAACTTGCGCGAAGGGCGTCGCGGTCGCCGCAGAGCCGATATTGTCGTCGTTACCAAGTGCCCCGAACATCTTGGCGACAATGAGCAACAGGAGATGCGGCGCAAATTGAAGCTTGACGACAGGCAGCAACTGTTTTTCTCGCATATATCATACGCTGAGCCAGTTGCGGTGTACGATGCCGTGATGCCCGACGCGGTCGAAGATGTCGTGCTGGTGACTGGCATAGCGCATCCCGACCCCCTTGTGAAGCATCTGTCGGGAAAATACAGGGTTCATCATCTGCGTTTTGCCGACCATCATCCGTTTGGTGAGGACGACTGCCAAAGGATTATCGAAATGTATAATCAATTGAAAATTAGCAATGCGGTTGTTTTTACGACCGAAAAGGACGCGGCAAGGATGCGCGATGCCGATGTCCGAAAATATTTGCAGCCGCTGCCGCTGTTTTATATCCCTATCAAGGTGAAGCTTGAAGATAGTCAGTCGTTCGATGCTGTAATTCAAGCTTCTATAGGATAATTTCAAAAACATTATTTTTCTCTGTAAGATTTTTGAACTGTTTGCGACTACAAGATATGAAAGACATAGAACAGTTCAAGAACGAGATATTGCCCCTACAAGCGACAATGCAGCGAATGGCTGAGAGCCTGCTGGGCAATGAGGACGATGCCGCTGATGTGGTGCAGGACTGTTTTGTGTCGCTCTGGACGGAGCGCGACAAGCTGGAACGTGTTGTAAACAAGGAGGCTTGGTGCGTCACGCTGGTGAAGCGAAAGTGCGTTGACCTGCTGCGCAAACGGAGACCGACAGTCGAGATCGACGACAGGATGGATTTGGAAGTCGAAGACGACCGTGCTGACGAGGAGCGCCTGACGCTGGCGATGAAGTTCATAGACCGCCTGCCGGAACGACAGGCACGCGTCGTAAGGCTCAAACACTTTGACGCTTGCGACACCCAAAGCATCGCCACCGCGATGCAGATAAGCGAAGGGAATGTGTATACGCTGCTTTCGCGTGCTTACAATGGCTTGAAACAAATGATTTTAGAATATGAAAAGAGATGATGACAACATAAAAGGACTGCCAGACGATGCGTCGCGTGCCGATGCCGAGCTGGAACTGATGCTCAAGGCCTTGGAGAAGGCCGGCCGCGACAGTCGCCGCCGCGAGGCCTTGTCGGCTATGCTCGACCAGATGGCCGCCGCAGAGGCTGCCGCGCATCGCAAGGTGGTGCGTCGCCGCTGGAGCATAGGCATTTCGGCTGCTGCCTGCCTGCTTCTGTTCGTCACTACGATAGTGCGGCTGACCAACATAGGTGATGGCGTTGCGGCTGGTCCGCTGACTGCCGAGGTGGATGGCAGGCCGGTTGTGAGCGGCGATACCGTCGCCGACACCGTTGCCAACGACAGCAACGTGCAACTCAATTCGTTGCCAACCAGGTCCCGTGAAATCTTCACATCGACTGCTTCCGAACCGACATCGATGATGGCCGAGACGACGGCACCGCAGGAGGAGACAACTCCGATGCTGCCGGTCGAGGAGGAGGCTACCGATACTGTTACGCTGGGCGATGAGGTGCTTTACGATGCTGGCCAGTTGGCGGAAGCGGATTTGCCAGGAAGCGAAGAGAATGAGGCTGTAACGCCTACGCCAGCCTCGCCGCAGCCTGCGCAGGTGGCTGCCAATACCCCTGCCCCCAAACCCGCCAAGCAGCGTAGCCGCTGGGTGCGCCACCACAGGGACAATCGAAGTAAGATGGATGGCACGATGTTGGCATTCAACATATTGTAATTGAATAATCAAATATTTAGGTGATATGAAACGGATAATGATAATGACGCTTATGCTTGCTATGGTGGGCTTGGTGTCGGCACAAAGCGAGGTGCAGGACACGGCGAGCGAACCCAGCCGCTTCTCGGTGCAGGTGGGGTTGTCGGCCGGCGCGACGCTCTATGTCAACGCCAACGACCCGTCGCCATACTACAGCAAATATGGGTTCCAGCTGCAGATTCCCGTCTTGGTGCACTACGACTTGACATCGCAATGGCGCGTGTCGACAGGCTTGCGCTACGACTTCAACTGGGATCCGCTATACAATGGGGTGACGGAACTGGTTGAGGATGCGGACTTTGAAAGTCAAGGATTGCAGATGAACACAATGCCGCTGACGGGCACGCAGCACGCGCACATATTCCACGGATATATGGGCATACCGCTGAAATTTACCTGGTATCCGCGCGCCGACGACCACCGCCTGTTCAGCATCGGTTTTGACATCTTCGCAGCATACGCTGTGAACCAGTTCTATAGTATTAGATACAAGGAGATTACGACCACTTCGACCAACGCGTCGGGCCAGCCCGTAAGCTATAGCATCGGCAGCCGTGCCGCCAAAGGTGATGCTTCGCTGCTGCCGTGGAAACTGGAACTTGGCGTGACCCTGTCGACCGACTATATCGGCATCATCCACGGGATGCGCATTTTCGGCGACCTGCTGCCGCGCTACCAGGACCCCATAACGGGCGACAAGTTCCGCACAATGGGAGTGACACTGTTCCTGTAGTGAATTTTGAATGGTGAATAGTGATTAGTGAATTGTGAAGAGACAATGTGTTTATCTTTAAACCTTAAACTTTCAATAATAATGAATAGAATAAGACATATAGCCTTTCTTGTAGGCGCAATGATAATGGTGCCGGTTGCATCGGCGCAGAACGACAGTACTTCGTTGAACGACAATCCGCTGGTGGCTACCACGGGGCCCAACGTCCTTCCGGCAGGGAAGATACAATTGAACAGCGCCGTTGGCTGGGACTATAGGGATTTCGATAACGAGTTGCATCTGGACGATGCCACGGGCGACGAATGGTGGCTGCACCGCTTTACGAGCCATCTGACGTCGCTCAACACCAACCTGCGCTTCGGCGTGGGCGGCAAGTCGGAAATCGTCACCACGATAGAGGGCGGTTTCTGCCTGTCGAAGAGGAAGGACAACGGGGATGTGGAGCGGTCGTATATGTTTGTGCCTTCAGTTGGCGTGAAGGTGAACCTCTATGACGGCAGCGCGCACCTGCCGCAAGTGACGTTCCGCACCGATGTCACCGTTCCGATGATGCGTCTGTGGAACAGCAACGACAACAAGATTGCTCCCGAGCCATCGGTGGAACTGATGCTGCGCAAGGTTTTGCGCCGTGTTGTGGTCGATATCTCGCTGGGCTACGGCTGGCACGGCTACAGCACGTTGAGCGACGACGGCTTCCGCTACACGACGGCCGTCACCTGGCTGCCGACCGATCGCCTTGCGTTGGGCGTGTCGTATGGTCGTAAGGTTGTTCACGCTTTGGCCAATCCGGATTTTCATATTGCCAACCTAATATATGCAAGCAATATGCATCACTACAACCTGACGGCAATGTACCGGTTGACCGACGACCTGCAGCTGTCGCTCGAAGGCAGCATAGTCGGTGCTGGAACAGGCAGCGCTTATTCGATGAGTTCAAACCTTATGCTCGGCGTGCATTGGATGATACGATAGCGTCAGCCCCAGAAGGCGCCCTTCAGGGCGAAGGCAAGGAGGAAGAGGACGGCAAAGAGCGTATAGCGGCGGGCGCGGAGCTCTTTCTGCTGGCGGCCCAGCATAACGCCCAGCAGGGCAAAGAGGGTCATAATCACCAGTAAAGGAATGGTGGCGCGCCAGATGTTTTCGCCCAGTGGGATGCGGAAACCGAGTGCAAGGCCGACAATCAATGTGTTGATGCCTATGGCCACACCCAGCAGCAACGTCGTCGAGAAACGGCTGATGTCGTAGGGCTGCACCTGGCGACCTTTCTTGCCGCTGCGGAACAGCAGACGCACGGCAACGAGAATCAAAAGTCCCAGATAGACCAGATTGTCGGTATCGGTGAGCAGACTGTTGATCGAGCTGGCTGTGGGGTCGAGCGTGTCAGGCGTGAAACGCAACAGGTTGCCCAGCCAGATGCCAACAACGAGCATCAGGGCATTGACGGCGGCGATACAGAACGCCTCGCCAAGGCCTTTGGTAAGCTTGATGGGGCTTTTCAGCGCGCAGCCGTGCATAACAATCATCGCCTCGAACGAAAGGGCAATGCTAAGTATTATGAATTCAATTATCGACATATTGTTTTATTTTTGTGCGGATTGCAAATCCTTATATTAATTTGCGTCGGATTGTAAATCCGCCGCAACGGACATATTGTTTTATTTTTGTGCGGATTACAAATCCTTATATTAATTTGCGTCGGATTGCAAATCCGCCGCAACGGAATCCGCCGCAACCGACAGCTTGTTTGTAATTAAAGTAAAGTCGGCAACCGACAGCTGTTCGGCGCGTTTGGCGAGCAGGTCGTCTGGAATGTTGTCAAGGCTGAGGTTCAGCGGCTTGAGGGCGTTGCGCAGCGTCTTGCGGCGCTGGTTGAAGCCGGTTTTCACCACCTGTACAAAGAGCTTCTCGTCGCAATCCAGTTTCGCCACATCGTTGCGCGTCAGTCGTATCACGGCCGACTTGACTTTGGGCGGTGGATTGAAGACATACTCGTGGACGGTGAACAGATATTCAATATTGTAGAATGCCGACAGCAGCACGCTGAGGATGCCGTAGGTCTTGCTGCCGGGTCCGGCGGCGACGCGCTCGGCCACCTCCTTCTGGAACATCCCCACCACTTCTGGAACGCTGCCCCGCTGCTCGAAGACGCGGAAGAGTATCTGCGACGATATGTTGTACGGAAAATTACCTATGATAGAGAATGTTGCATTGTCGAAAATCTTGCTCAGGTCCAGCCGCAGGAAGTCGCCTTCGATGACATCGAGGGTGGGGTAGTGGCGATGCAGGTAGTCGACCGACTCGGTGTCCAACTCGATGGCTTTGAAGCGATAGTGTGCATCGTCGACAAGGTATTTGGTCAGCACACCCATACCGGGACCGATTTCGAGCAGGTTCGCCGTGCGTCCCGTCAGGCTGCGGGCTATGCGCTCGGCGATGCTCTCGTCGGTCAGGAAGTGCTGTCCAAGAAATTTCTTTGCTCTTACTTGTTCCACTGTCTGTTGCGGTTTTATTGTCAAAACGCGCATTCCTTTTTTTTATTGTCCGAAATGGCGGCACAATACAATAAAAAATGGTTAATATAGTTTATTGGTGAAAAACAAGACTATGGATTTGCGAATCAAAGACTCTGTGAAAAGTGTATTCGGCGGTATGAAGCCGCTGGAAATGAGCGAACTTGTCCTTATGGGACTTATGGTCATTGTGCTGCCCTACGACTGGCAGCTGGTGATGTGGCTCCTGCCGCTGCTGGTTGTCAATACGATAGCGCGCATCTTTGCCGCCCGTCGCATCGGCAACCCGTCGCTGTCCAAGGGTGCACGCTGGGCGCTCTGGCTGATGGTGGCGTTCTTCGCCTATCAGTTGGTTTCGATGCTATACAGTGTCAATCAGGCTAATGGATGGAATATGATTCTGCGGCGCCTGCCGTTGCTGCTCTTTGTCCTCTGTGCGCTGGCTGCCGATTCGGGCTACCTTACGCGCAGCCGTTTGCGTGTGCTGATGTGGATTTTCACGCTGAGCCTGACCGTAAAATTCATCATCCGTTTCATAGTGATGCTTGCCGTAAGCCACAAGTTTGTCTTTGCCTCGTCGTTCGACCCGGTGCATCATACGTATGTTGCTATGTATCTTATGTTTGTGCTTGGATTTCTCTACGACGAGTGGCTCAACCGTCGCAAGGATATGTCGCGGACTGTGCAGCTGCTTTTCAGCCTCGTCGTGCTGATTATGCTGGCCTACCTCGTTATGGTCCTGTCGCGGACCGGCATTGCCGGCCTTGTTGTGATGGTATTTGCCATCATCGCCTACCATCTCTTCTGCCTCAAGGTGGTGCGTCGCGGCCTGCTGATGCTTGCTGCCGTGGCCGTTGTGGGGACGGGCGTCTATTTTATGCTGCCCGACAGCGCGCGGCGCATCACCAAGACTTTGACTGAAGTGAGCGACGGCGACACCAGCGATGCGCGGTTCCTCATTTTCAGCAGTTCGCTGGAAGGCATAGGCCAAAATCTGCCTTTCGGTACCGGCATTGGCGACAAGGAGGAAGTGCTGGCAGAGATTTACAAAGCGAAAGGGAAGGATTTCACGGTCGAGAAGCAGTACAACTCGCACAACATCTATCTTGACGCGACGCTGACGATGGGCATTCCCGGCTTGCTGCTCCTGCTTGCTGCGTTGGCGGTGCCTGCGGTTATGGCGTGGCGCCGACGCGATTTCATCCTTATATCGCTCGTTTTCAGCGTCGCCTTCAGCGGCCTTTTCGAAGCTCTCTTGAACCGTCAGCTGGGCATAATGTTCATTGGCCTGTTCTGGATGATTCTTTTGGCCAGCAAGGAAGTGAGAACGGAAAACTGAGAACGGAGAACTGAAAACGGAGAAATTGGTTGTATTGTCCTTTAACTCCCCTTAACTTCCTTTAACTTCCCTTAATTCCCGCTATCCGTTTTCAGCGCGTTGTAGCGTTTGCGGGCGCGGTCGGTGTAGAGGCTGGCGGGATGGTCGAGAATGAGCTTTTCATAACACTCGCGGGCGCGGACCTTGTTGCCCAGCTGTTGCTCGTTGAGCTCGGCTAGCATAAACAGGGCGTCGTCGGCAAGGATGTCCTCCGAGTAGTGATCCACAATGCGTTGCAGCAGCGAATCGGCCTCCGCGTAGCGGGCCTGCTTCATACGGATGCGCGCCTTCTGTATCAGCACCTCGTCGAGCAGCGAGTGCGACAGGTTGCGTATCTCGATGTCGTTCAGCAGGCTCCAGGCCGAATCGAGCTGGCCGCGATAGAGCATCAGGTCGGCGGCGGCATAGTAGCCGAGGGTCTCGTAGGTGCTGTCCTCCTCCATATTGTCGCTGATTAGCAGCGAGAGCTGCATTGCGTCGTTGGCAATGAGCTTCGACGTCGAGGCGCGCAGCACGTCGAGCTGGGTCTTTGCCCACTGGAAATCATTGTTGTAGTAGCTCAGTTTGGCGTTTTTGAACTTGGCCATCGCGCCGACAACGTCGTTGCGGTTGGCCTTCTCCACCTGACTGTAGAGCAGCGAGGCGTCCCACACCTCGCCCGAAAAGAGCAGCAGGTCGCCCAGGTCCAGTTTCACCTCGCTGACGGTCGTGGCCGCGACGCGCGGCATCTCGATGATGTCGTAAAGCAGGTCGGCGGCCTTTTGCAGCCGTGCGGTGTCGTTGTTCGAGGCGTTGTTGCCGTAGGCCAGCAGGTGGGCGTAGTTGCGCATCAGCGGCACGGTTTGCTGCATCTTGCCCAGTTCGGCGATGGCGCTCTCGTATTCGGCTTCCAGGGCCGCCTGCTCTTTGGCGCTGGTGGCGAAATTCGTATTGATGCGCGCAAAGCGGACCTCAAGGTCACCCACGCGGCTGTCGAAATAATAGGGGTTGTCCTTACCTTTGGCTATCAGGTGCTTGTAGGCGGCCGACGCAACGTCGTAGGCCTCGTTGTTGGCGGCTATGCGTGCCACGCGCATCACCTGCTGGCCGCCCTGGTCGGGGAAGCGCGCATCGACGGCTTTGGCTTGCGTCAGCGCGAAATCGAAGTCCTTCTGCTGCAGCGAGAACCATATCATCATATCCAGATAGCTGCGGTTGTCGGGATGCTCGCGGATGCGCGACACCAGCGTGCGCCTCAGGCCGTCGGCCAGCTCGGTCGACGAGGTCTCGTTCAGGGCCCTTTGCAGGGCTATCTGCACCGCGCCGATGTTGCCCGGCGCACGGTCGAGCAGGTTGAAGTACTCGGCAGTCATCTTGTCATATTGGCCTGATTTGCCGTACAGTGTGGCCAGTTCCATAACGTACAGCAGCTCGTTGCCCAGATTCTGGCGCGAGCGCAGGAAGGTGGCGATGGCGTAGTCGGTGCGGCCGCTGTTTTCGAAGGCCAGGGCCAGGTCGATGGCCTGCTTCGAGTCGCGGCCCAGTTTGTCGACGGCTGCCGCATACTGTTTTTCGGCCTTCTTCCGCTCGCCGCGCTTCAGGTGCAGGTTGCCCAGGTCGACATAGAGCGTCAGGTCGCGTCCCTGCCGCTTCATCCGCTTCTCTACCAGCTTTTCTGCCTCCTTAAACTGTTCTGTTTCAAGATAGCACGTGTAGAGCATCTGGTAGTAGTAGACGCTCTGGGTGCGCGCATAGAGGGGTTCGTATAGTTCGATGGCCTTGTCGTACTCGCGGTTCTGGTAGTAGTACGACGCCATCTGCTCGTCGCCCTGCTGGGCGCGGGCAATAGGAAGTTGGAAATTGAAAATTGAAAATAATATCCCAATGAAAATGAATCTTTTCACTTTGCAATCAATTTAATTGTTGTCTCCAATTTTCAACTTCCGACTTTCGACTTTCAGCTTATTTGAGGTAGTACTCGACGGTGGTCACGACGCGTATCTTCTTGATTTGCGGCGTGTTCTCGTCCAGGTCGTTGATTTCGAAGTATCCCTGCGAGGCGGTGCGCATCTTGCCGATTTTGCTGTGGCTGTTCTTGGCGAACTCTTCGGCGCTTTCGCGGGCCTTCTCAAGGCTTTCGGCAATCATCGACGGCTTGATGTCGTTGAGGCCGTCGTAATTGTAGTCGGCGCTGGTGTTCGAGATGATGTCCATCTTCAGCAGGTCGGCGTCGATGGTGTTCTGCAGCTTGCGCACGGCGTCCATATTCGAGCTGAAGACGCTGATGGTCTGGTTGGCGGTGTAGCGGAACTTGATGTTGTCGCTGACGTAGTAGTCCGTAAAGCGGTCGTTGTAGTTGGCGGTGTTGAACTTGATTTCGTCTTCGCCGATGCCGGCCTTCTTGATGAGGTCGACGATGGCGCGGTCGTTGCGCTCAACGGTGGCGCGCAGGTCGGCAAACGAGTTGTCCTGAGCCGTGTAGCTGACGCGCAGCACCACGTTGTCGGCCGGCACCTCGCGCTCGCACAGGCCCCTGACGGTCACCGTGTCGTCGAACGACTTCAGCGTGCGCACGGTCCACACCAGCATAAGGCCCAGCACAAAAGCGGCCAGCACGATGCTGGTTCCGAGGATGTAGTTTTTCTTGAATGGAATTTGGCTACCTTTCATTGTTTGTAAGTTTTTGTGAGTTTGACATAGGTTGTTTATGCCTTCATAACGCACGTCGCGCATAATTTATTGCACGCGGGCAAAAAAAATCACTCCGCCGCCCCCGGCACCCTTCCGAGGCCCCCGGAAACGGGTCCGCGCAGCACCCCGTTCTGAAAAAGTTATTAACAATTTCTGACCATCTTCTACTGAGGTAGAATATGGGTAGAATTTGATAAGAACTTGGGTAGAATTTGGTAAGAAGATGGTACCTGGAAAACAGGGGGTTATGAAATGGCGTTTTTGGCCCTTTTTTGACCCCTTTTCAGGGCGAGTTATTAACAATTTCGGAGGGTGCAAAAAGCAAATTTTGGGGTGTGGAAATGTTCCTTTGGGGTACAAAAAAAAGGCACCTCGACGGGTGCCTTTTTGTGGTGGCAGAGGGGGCTGCCGGATGTGATGTTTTTATTTGTTCTTGCGCTGGCAATCCTTGGGCGTGACGCAGGTGCCGCTGGCGCGGCAGACGAGGATTTTCTCTTCCAGCACGTCGGCGGCGCTGTCGCTGATGTCGGGGCGGGTCTTGATGACCTTGTAGGCCTCGAAGCTCATCTTGCGGCTGGTGTTGCCCACGTGGGTGATTTCGCCGTAAGCCTCGATGTAGTCGCCGGCATAGACGGGGGCTTTGAATTCGACCATATCGTAGGCGCAGAAGAGGCCTTCGTCACCGTCCTGGATGATAAGGAGTTCGGTGGCCACGTCGCCAAAAAGGTGAAGCATATGTGCACCGTCGACGAGGTTTCCGCCATAGTGCGCGTCTTTTGCGCTCATACGAACGCGGAGCATTGATTTTACTGCCATAATTTTAGTTTTATTGTGTGATATTAAAAATTGATTGTCAGTCTTTTGATGGTTATTTTCGGTCGGCCGGCCATCGGCTGCGACAGTTGCAAAGTTACGCAAATAAGGGCGATTGGCAAAATAAAAATGCTTATAGCGGCCATTTTTAAACGGCGAATTAAGCGAATTAAACAAATTAATATTGGAAAATTATTTTGCAAGCAAAATGCTAATTAAGCGAATTTTAGAGGTGGCCGTATAATTAAATAGTTTCTGCCGGTCGCATTTGTCCCTTAATTTCCTTTAACTTCCCTTGATTTCCTTTAACTCCCCTTTAATCCTGAAACGCTTCGGACATTTTGGCGAACTCGCGCATACGGCGTTTCATTGTGCGTAATGTCTTGCAGTCGAGTGTCGTCTGGCCGTAGGCGTCGACATATCCGCCGAGCACAATGTCGCCGCCGTAAGCGCCGGTCTCGACACGCCAGATGCCGTCGCCGAAAGGATATGCAAACCGATAAGGGCCCTTGAAGAGCACCTGCCCCTGCTCGTCGATGAGGCAGCTGTTGTTCTCGTCGAGCCTCATCAGCCAATGGTGGCCGTCGACAAAGTCGGCTCCCTTGTAAATGCAGGGCGCCACCTCGCGCCAAGCTGTGTCGACCAGCCCCCACAATCCATTGCGACAAACGGCAAAGAGCAACTGAGGTTCGCTCAACTCGCATTCTGAATCCCAGTCAATGTTGTCGTAGGTGCAGACGAGGCGCCCCGTGGTGTCGAACAGGAAATAGGCCGTGTCGCCCCGGACTAAGACAAGGTGCGAGGCTGATCCTTCGGGATTAAAGTCATATTCGAACGGTATCACCGTATTGCCCAGGCTGTCGACAGCTCCGATGCGGCCATCCTTTTCCAGGACGAAGAGGTTGCGAGTCTGCGGGTAGGGCCTTTTGCCGCCGAAGCGGTCTTCGGCGACGGGGATCACCTCGCGGCCACGGCTGTCGATGACGCCGGTGCGGCCGTCCTTCTTCACGGTGGCAAGACCGTTGTGTAGATAATCAATATGGTCGTATTGGCACGCTACGACCACGCGCCCCGAGCGGTCGTAGAGGCCCCAAAGCTTCTTGTTGTTCTGCACATAGATTAGATCCTCGTCCCAGCTGATATAGCGATGGGTGGGTATCACCGTGTCGCCATCGAGTTGCATCAGGGTTTCGTAAGGTTGCGTGATTTGAGGGTCGTAGCCCTGCAAAATCATCAGATTGGAATCGACAAGCCAAACCACGTCGTACACCATCGGAACGACCGTGCGGCCGGCGGAGTCGAGGACTCCATATTTGCCACCTTTTGACATAACGATGAGGCCGTAGCGGAAAGGATCGGAGACTCCATCTGCGTATAATCTGTAGTCGTACTCCAGAGGCACAACCATACGGCCCGAACGGTCGGCAATGCCCATCAGCGTGTCGCTGAACAGCAGAAACCGCTCGCCGTTCAACGCGGGCACAACCTGGTCGTACTGCAGCGGGATGACCGTGCGCCCCTCAAGGTCGACAACGCCATAGCGGTTGTCTTTGCCGACGACGACAAGGTCGCCGGAATATAGACCAATAAGGGAATGATAGGTCTGCTCCAGCCGCTTCAGGGCGTCGAGCCGGTAGCGGCTTTGCTTTTTGCTGATTCCGTTCTGCGCCGCCGCCAGCAGGGGCAGCAGCAGGGCGATGGCAAGTGCGATTCGTTTCATCGTGTTTTTGTTTTTGGTTACATACTATATGTAACAATATGCGACAGAAATTTACAGGGGATGGATTTTTTTTTTCGGGACGAAAGGGAAGGGCTGGCTTGTCGGGTTATGAAAATGGGCCAATGTCTTGGGATGCGACATTGGCCCATTTTGTATTGGCGTAAGTTGTTGTTTTACTTCTTGATGATGAAGTCGACGAAGATGCCGGGGGTCTTCACGTTCTCGGGAGCGATGCTGCCGGTGGGGACAATTTCCTGAGGCTCGACGATGACGACATCGGCTGCGGTGGCCATCAGCGGGCAGAAGTTCTGGCTGGTGCCTTTGTAGACCAGGTTGCCGGTTTCGTCGCAGATGTTTGCGCCAATGATGGCGACATCGGCGCGGACGGGCTTCTCAAGCAGGTATTCCTTGCCGTCGACGGTGATTTTCTCCTTGCCGTTTTCGACGATGGTGCCAAGGCCGGTCTGGGTCAGCACGCCGCCGAGACCTGCGCCTGCGGCGCGGATCTGCTCGGCCAGGGTGCCCTGGGGCTGCAGCGTGACGTTGAGCTCGCCAGCGTTCATCTGGTCGATGGTGTTGTTGTTGGTGCCGATATGTGTGGCAATCAGGTTTTTGACCTGATGGTTGGTGATAAGTTTGCCGACGCCGACTTCGGGATAGGCGGTATCGTTGCAGATGATGGTAAGGTCTTTGACGCCTTTTTCCACCAGTGCGTCAATCAGGGCAATGGGGTTGCCGACTCCGAGGAAACCGCCAACCATAACGGTCATACCGTCGTGGATTTTTTCAGCGGCCTGCTTTACTGAAACGAATTTGTTCATAATTATTTGTTTTATTTTAATTAGTCAATAATGTAGAAAGATTTGGTTATCAGTGTCTTCTTTTCGAAATCACGATGTGCCGTATCTTTCCGAAAGCGATTGCAAATATAAGATTTTTTTTGAAAATGGATAATATTTTTTGTCGGATTGCGTTTTTTAAGTAATTTTGCAAAGCGAAACAGGTAGTAATATATGAAAAAAATTGCTCTATTTGTAGGTTTGACTGTGCTGATTGCTAGTGCAGTACAGGCTCAAGACTATATAGTCCCCGAGGAGACTTGGTATCATACCGAAGTGCTTGGAAGTAACTATCACGGCTATGTTTTCAACAAGGACTGGGCTGTGGACATAACGGTTGAGAATCAGGACGGCCGTTTTACGCCCGAGGATATTGATATTGCCAAGGCTGAAAAGTTGATGCAGAAGAAGTTGGCGTTTTTGAACCGCAATCACGAGAATCAGGAGGGCCTGTGTCCTATCATTGACGAGCATATTCGGAAATATATTCGCCAGTATGTCGGCTTCAC
>DFHL01000007.1:0-4410 GCA_002371315.1 Bacteroidales bacterium UBA3724
ACATATACTGTACAACGGGCGGTGCGGATGGTGGCCGTCAGGCCTTGAGGGCCGACAGGTGCGCCACCTCGGGGCCGCTGGCGACGATGACGTCGGTGGTGGGCTCGAGGGTTGTCGAGTCGGCCCGTCCGGCCTGCAGCAGCGCTATGGCGCCGTCGCGGCTGCTGACGAGGCGCAGCTCCAGGTTGCCGGAAGGCACAAAGGTGACGGAGCCGAGCGACTGGAGGTCGCCGCGGTTCAGGCAGTCGGTGCAGCGCTGGAAGTCGCTCTGTGCAATGTACAGCTTGCGGTCGCTCATTGCGCAGTTGGTTGGCAGGTAGTGGTAGTGCCAGGCGTTGCCCGACAGGCACATCAGGGTCCACACCAGCCCTGCGGCGGCGACAAGGAAGCCCACGGCGATGAGGCCGGTCTGCAGGCTGTCGGACATCGGGACGGTAAAGGCCGTCGCAAGGGCGGCGGCGCCAATGACTGTTATTGCGGCGGGCAGCAGCGGAGAATTGTTGCGACGCACTATTTTATCTTGCATCTGCGATGCTATATATTCATCTATATTCATTTGTCTTTGTGGATTTAAGGTTATTTTTGAGTTTTGTTTTCGATTATGCCGGTCAGCGGCTCGGCGTGCTTCTTGCCTTCGGCGAGCAGCAGCTGCGAGTAGTAGACGGTTTCGGCTTTGTCGCTGTAGCGCACCAGTATTATTTCGGGCTGCGCTGAGCATTTTATGCCTTCGAGGGCCTTCTCGTCCTTGCTTTCGAGGGCGGCTACAAGCTGCTCTCTGGCCGAGGCGGAATAGTAGGCGTAGGTGGGCTCCAGGCGCTCGTGCAGCTCGCGGTCGTAGGGGCGGCGGCTGTCGCCGAACAGGTAGTAGCACAGCACTGTGACGAGGCTGACGGCGCCGACAATTGCCAGCCCGGCAAGCGTCGACGACAGGCCTGCCGAAAGGTTTTGCACGCTGAACAGGAAATAGCAGCCCACGATGCCGATGGCAACCAGGACCCAGGCCGACCAGAGAGGCTTCAGCGAGTGGCGCATCTCGGGCAGTGTATAGATTTTTGTTTTTATATGTTCCATATCTTTGTTTAAATAAAATGTTGGTCTTTGTCGCGGCACGCGAACCAGATTGTTGTGTTGTCTTACAATGCCGCAAAGGCGGAGCATCGGCGATGCTTCGCAGGAGTCAGGACTGTGTATGGAACATTGTTCAGAGCCTGAGGCACTGAATCAGGTAGATGTATCCGCGCATCCATAGCGCTCTGTGTGCCAGGTGCGTGCGGAAGGTGCGATAGCGCACTGTCAGCAGCGTCGGGGCTGTCGGGCAGACGTCGGGGGTGGCGTCTTGGTGGGTGCGCATCGTTGTTGGCGGGGCGACGACGGACTGGCCGTTGGCGGCAAGCAGGTCTCTCATCCCGATGTCGTCCCAGCTGATTTCGTCGACAGGACGGCTGATGCTTCCTGTGTGCCGGCAGGGCATATCGGTGGCCTCCGCAGCGAATGGTATCAGCCAAAGTGCGGCAAACAGGAATAGTATCAGGCGTTTATGGTGCATTTCGCGTTTGTGTTTCGTTTTGCAAAGATACGCTTTTTATTGGTTGGCGCAGCGCAAGGCGCGTGTTTTTGTGCCGAAGTGTCATTTGCGGCGGGGCAGGCGTATCAAAACCACTTCGGCCAGCAGCATCAGCAGCACGATGGCGATGCACCAGCGCCACAGGCGGCGTCCCTGCATCTGTTCTTTCAGGTAGCTGTCGAGCGGCTTGTCGGCGTTGCGTATCACCGTGCAGTTGCTGAGGTTGTAGTCCTTGAGCATCTTTGTCAGCGCGTCGCGGCCGAGGAAGTCCATCTGCGACTCGCGCCGCGAGTAGTTGAACGACAGTCCTTCGCGCTCTTCGCCGTTCTGCGTCAGGCGGTAGTTGCCGGCCTCGGTGATGGTGTTGTGCGGCATCAGGGTGTTGATGCCGCCGATGCGGCGTATGTCGGGTATCTCTTCGTAGGCGTTGCTGCCCGTACCTGTCAGTTTCACAGTGCCTTCGCTGCCCGCATAGTCGCCTGCCAGCGGTATGGGGCTGGCCGCGCCGATGGTCGAGGCTGGCGGCGTGGGGCGGATGCTGTAGAGGGCCATATTGTACATCGTGGGCACGAACAGCGCCTGGCGCACAAAGTCGGTGCTGGCGTCGCGCAGCGGCGCCGTGAAGAGGTAAAGGCGTCCGTTGCCGCAGGGCGTGGCGCACAGGTAGTCGTCGCCGTTGGCAAGGGTGATGATGCTTTCGCGCAGCGTGCCGGCGCTGGTGGCCAGCCGGTAGTGGCCTGTCACTGTCGGCAGCTCGATGTTGTCGGTGTTTTTCGAGCTGAAAACGTTGCGGTAGAGGGTGTTGTCGAAGTCGACGGTCGATGCTGTTAGGCGCCCTTTGTTGCGTCCGGCCAGCTGCGGAGCGGCAAAGAGGCGCAGCGCTTCGTTGTAGCTTGCCTCGTCGCAGCCCTCGGCCGGGACGACGACCAGCGTGCCGCCGTCTTCGACAAAGGTGTGTAGCGTCTGCATCATTCCTGTCGACAGCGATGGCAGCTCGTCGAGCAGTATGATGTCGGTGCCTTCGATGCGGCTGAAGTCCATCTGCTGAAGGTCCAGCGTGCTGTAGGCCACCGACGTGTCGCCGCTGAACAGGCGCGTGAGGAACTCGTTGCGGCCCTGTCCCTCGACGGTCAGCATCTTCACGCGGTCGCGTATGTTGAGCGTGAAGAAGTAGCGGTCGTCGAAGGTGACGGGATAGTCGGTGGTCTCGACGCGCCCGTCGATGATGCCGCCTTCGTCGATGGTGAAGTGCATCGTCACCGTGGCGCTGCCGCGTGCCGGTATGTCGGCGGTGGCCAGCGCGCGCTGTTTGTCGTTGGTGTAGAGCGTCACGGGCACCCGGCTCAGGTCCTCGTCGCCGTCGTTGCGCAGCCACACCTCGGCGGCCACGCTGTTGCCTCGGTGGAACGCCGGGGCGTTCAATGCCAGCGAGTCGATGTAGACGTTGTTCTGCGAAGCCGATTCGAGGGGAATGAAAGTGGCTGTTATTGTGCTGTCTTTCGGGAAGTTGTCGATATCGGCCGCCGACGACTGGAAGTCTGAAATGATGTAGGCCTGCTTGTTGTTGCCCCGGCCGGTGGCCAGGAAGTCGAACTGGCGCCGTGCCACGCTCGACAGGGTGGGGGATGAGCTGCCGGCTTCGATGGCGTCGATCAGCAGCAGCATCTCGTCCTTCGTCACCCAGTGGAAGTGGCGCCCTTCGAGGTCGCTGGTCAGCAGCTGGAAGCGGTCGGTGGGGCCGTAGGCGGCCACAATCTCGCGGCATTTGGTCTTGGCGCTTTCGAGCAGCGTCGTCGTGCCATTGGTGTTGTCCATACTGAACGAGTTGTCGACATAGATGCTGATGTCGTTGGACCCTTTGCCGATGGTGCTGTTGCTGCCGGGAATGACGGGGCGCGCAAAGGCCAGCACGAGGAACGCGATGGCCAGGATGCGGCACAGCAGTATCAGCAGCTGGCGCAGCGTCGACTGGCGGCGTGTCTCGGTCTGGATTTGCTCCAGCTGGTCCACGTTGCTGAAATACACCTTCCTGTACCTGCGGAAGTTGAACAGGTGGACGACAATGGGAATCGCTATGGCCGCAAGGCCTATCAGAAACAGAGGCGCGGTGAATGTCATTGCTGTTGTTCTTGTTTTTGGGTTTTAAGCCAGTATCGGCAGATGGCGCTGATGCCGCACTCGCTGCAGTGGGGCTTGCGTGCCGTGCACACATAGCGCCCGTGCAGTATCAGCCAGTGGTGGGCTATGGGTATCTTTTCGGCCGGTATGTGTTTCTCCAGCGTCAGCTCGGTCTGCAGCGGTGTTTTCGAGTTGGTGGTAAGGCCTATGCGGTTCGACACGCGGAAGACGTGCGTGTCCACGGGCATCACCGACTGGTTGAATATCACCGCCGCAATCACGTTGGCCGTCTTGCGCCCCACACCGGGCAGCGTCTGCAGCTGTTCGACGTCGTCGGGGACTGTGCCGCCGAAGTCCTGCTCCAGCTTTTCGGCCATAGCCTTGAGGTGGCGCGACTTGCTGTTGGGGTACGACACCGAGCGGATGTAGCCGTAGATCTCTTCAACCGTTGCCGCCGCCATCGCCGCCGCGTCGGGCATAGCGGCAAAGAGGGCGGGGGTGACCATATTCACCCGCTTGTCGGTGCACTGTGCCGAAAGCATCACCGCCACCAGCAGCTGGAACGGGTTGTCGTAGTTCAGCTCGCTCTGTGCCGTAGGGCGCTCCTGCTCGAAGTATTCAATCAGCCTGTCGTATCTTTCCTGTGTGCGCATAGGGTTTGAGGGGTTTGGGGGTCTGAGGGTTTGAAGGTTTTAGGGTTTGAAGGTTTTAGGGTTTTAGGGTTTTAG
>DFHL01000007.1:4473-6832 GCA_002371315.1 Bacteroidales bacterium UBA3724
TTTAGGGTTTTAGGGTTTTAGGGTTTGAAGGTTTTAGGGTTTGAGGGTTTGAAGGTTTTGAGGGTTTGAGGGTTTTAGGGTTTGAGGGTTTTAGGGGATGGGTTAGGGGGCGGGCTGTTTTTCCTCCTTCAGTGTGACGATGATGGGGTAGTGGTCCGATATTTCGGACTTTATCCGTTTGTAGGCCACGGCTTTAAGGTCGGGTGTATGCAGAATCATATCGATGCGGAAAGCCGGGAATGTGGTGCTGCTGCGGCGCGTGAATGAGCCGTGGTAGGTGGTGCTGAAGCCCTGCCCTGCCTCGCAATAGCTGTCCTTCAGGTAGGCGCGGCTTTGCTGGTAGAAGTATGCTGCCGGCGGGTCGTTGAGGTCGGCGGCCACCACCGACAGGCGCCGGTGGTTGTCCAGATAGGGCTGCAGCAGCTGCCATTCCTCCTCGTGCTCCTTGATGGTGGCGCAGAATTTCTTCAGCGTGCTGCGACCCGTCAGGCTGTCGACGTTGCCGTGCGAGATGTCGTGTATCTGCTGGTGGTCGCTGTCGTCGAGGCCATACGAGTTGAGGTGCAGGTCGTAGAGGCGCAGGGTGTCGCTGTCCCACAGCAGTTCGGTGTACAGCTTGGCGGGTCCTTCGATGCGCACCACGCGCAGAATGGGCAGCTTCGAGAAAATCACCTCGCCGGTCATCGAGCCGCTCTCGTAGCCCGAAGCCTGGTGCACGTATCCGCGCCGGCGCAGCTGTTCGGTGAGGTGCAGCGTGTCGCCGCGGCCTATGTATTCCTGCATAGCCATCAGGTCGGGCTGCTCCTCGTCGACGATTTGCAGGAAAAGCGACATATTCGTGTCGCCCGTCGAGCTGTCGAGATTGATTCCGTGGAAATGGTGGGCGTTGAAAGTCAGCACCTTCAGCGTCCGTCCGCCGTCGGTGTCGCTGGCCGGCACCTCGCTGCCCCCGATTTGGAAATAGAGCGGTATGAAGGCCCAGCGGACCACAATGGCGGCTGCCGAAAGGATGAACCATTTGCTGCCGAACAGCAGCCACAGGACGACAAAGGCAACGTTGGCCGCCAGCAGGTAGAGGTAGCCGTAGCCCAGCAGCGAGAAGCCGATGAAGCGCGACGGGGCGACGTGTCCCGCCAGGGTCGAGCCAAGCAGCAGCAGTGCCAGCACGATGTTGAGTATCAGCAGTATTGATTTCAGTAGTCTTTTCATTGGCAGTGTGTCGGTGAATGAATGTTTGCAGGTGGTTGTGGATGTGGCTTTTGCGCCGGTGGCCGTTCGCGGCTGGCCGTCACATTTTGAAGAGGAACTCCTTCTCCTCCTTGGTCAGGTTGTCGTAGCCCGAGCGCGAGATTTTGTCCAGAATCTCGTCCACGCGCTTCTGGTCGCGCGCCCGGCGGCGGTTATATTCCTCGTCGCTCAGCGGGCGTGACGAGGCGGAGTTGCGTTTGGTTTCCTTGGCTTTGAAAGGTTTCTTTTTCAGCAGTTTGCCGATGTCGGCACGCAGTGCGACGACATAGAGCCATCCCGTCAGCGCGCCGCCAAGGTGGGCAATGTGGCCGCCGGCGTTCGATGCCGGTATCGACAGCAGGTCGATGACGACGAAGGCAATGGCTATGTATTTCAGCTTGATGCGGCTGTTGCGGAAGGGCCAGACGGCCACCTCCTGGTTGGGCACGTAGACGGCCACGGCGATGAAGACGCCCAGCACGGCCGCCGAGGCGCCGACAAGGGTCGACACCGAGTTGCGCCCGACGGGAAAAAGGTTGAAAACCAGAAGGTAGAACAGCCCTCCGATGATGCCCGACAGGAAGTAGATCCAGCCAAAACGCTTCTGCCCCAGATAGCGGCAGCACATCAGGCCGCCGAACCACAGCATCACCATATTCAGCAGCAGGTGCCACAGCCCGTCGTGCAGGAACATATAGGTGAGCAGCGTCCACGGGCGCCGCAGCAGGTCGGCCCAGGCCGACGAGAGCGCCAGCCAGCCGAACCATCCGGCCCGCGAGGTGCCCGAAGGCAGCTCGTAGAGGTAGTCGGCAAGCGGGAAAAAGAGCGTCAGCACCCATACGGCTGTGCAGGCAATGACGAGAATCGAGAGCAGGCTGCCGCTCTTGAGGAATGAAGAAAGTTGATTGTCAGATTTTTGCTTCTGCATACGGTCTTTAGGATTGAGATGCAAATTTACACTTTTTTTTTGATTTGCCCCCTTTGCGATGTTCTTTGCCCCACTTTCCGCCCCGGGCGGCCCCGCCGCCGTCGCCCTGCGGACCCAGCGATGACGGTTTCGGCCCCATTTCGGGCGCCGTTCATTCTTAGGTTTTTGCACCACCTGCTGTGCCCGTTGTACAGTATATGTACA
>DFHL01000007.1:6948-31569 GCA_002371315.1 Bacteroidales bacterium UBA3724
ATATACTGTACAACGGGCAGGGAAGGTGTCTTAACGCTCTGAAGCAGAGTGGGTTATGGAGTTTGGTTGAGTTTTTATGTATTCGATTGAAAATCAATGATATAATCTCAATTTTGCAAATTTTAAGTTTTTTTAACTAAGTTTTTAAAACTTTTTTTGGCCCTTGTTCTACTATATAGGCGTTGGTGGTCCGAATCCAATAAAACGGGCATTTTGCGCCGAAGATTCGGGCTTTCGCTAAAGGAAAGAATATTAATGTTTTAGAGTTGTGTGAAAATAAATTTGAAAAAAAATGTCGAAAATATGTTTTTTATGTGTAACTTTGTATGTTTGTAAGCATTCTGCCCAGAAGCCCTGCGGTAGAGTGTAATGTGTGTATAAGATATTAAAAAAGAATAAAATATAAATATATCAATATGAAAAAAGCATCATTGTTAACGGGACTGATTTTTCTGATTTTGTCCTTTTCGGCGCAAGGTCAGATAGTGACAAAGTACCAACAAGGATTTGAGGCCACGGGCGAGACACAGGGCTACACCGTGGTGTCGGGCACGGCCACTCCGGTGACCAGCGTTGCCACCTCGGGCAGCCGAAGCCTGAAGCTGCAGCACGGCTCGACCGAGACCGTGATCCAGCTCGACACGATCGACTTTACGGACAACGGCTCGTTCCAGTATTTCTATCTGGACTTTATGCACATTTGCGACGTCGATCCGCAAACCTGCGCCTCGGCTACCAACGTGGCCACCGTCGAGGTGCGCCGTCCGAACGAGACCGACTGGACGCGACTGGACGGTACGGACTTCTACGACGTTACGTGGGGCGGCGGCAGCAGCGACTTTGCCAGCCTCGACTCCTACTCGCAAAGGTCGTACAACACCTGGAGCGGCACGCTGATGAACAACACCTGGTGGAAGCGCGAGCGCTTTATGCTGGCCCTCAAGGTGTCGACGGTGCCTTTGGCCGAGCGTAAGCTGCTGGTGCGGTTCCGCCTGCGCCCGCGCACCGCTGTCGGCGCGACGACGTCGGGCTGGTATCTGGACAACATCAAGGTGCAGTGCAGCCCCAACTCGATGCTGCTTCCTGTGATAACGATGATCGACTATCCGGACCTGGACAAATATCCCACCAGCCGTGCTACGCACCTCAAGGCAAGCTTCCAGACGCAGCTGACGCAGGGTATGTGCAACGACTCGGTGTATGTCAGCTATCAGCTTGGCAGCGACGGCATTGTGCGCCGCAAGACGATGACCCCGATTGCGGGCCAGACGGGCACCTATGAGGCCTACCTGCCTTTCTGCGGATACGACACCATCGTGAAATGGCGCATTACCGGCAAGGACAATTCGGTGAACCACAACGAGACGGGTTTCCCCGCCGATGCCTCGGGCTGGATGCAATACAGCTCGGTGCGTGGCAAGGAGGCCTATTCGTCCATCGCCACCATCGGCGACTGGGACTATACCCCCGGAACAACCAATACGATCCCCTTCCCGTCGAACGGCGACTCGAAGAGCGAGATACTGTTCGACAGCCTTGAAATGTCGAGGCATTTCGGCCCCGGTGCCATCACGCAGATCAGGTATCCCGTGGTGTCGAACGTCACCAACTCGGTGCACAACCGCGTGGTTATCAAGATGCGCAATGTCGCCAACGGCTATGCCTACAGCCCGGGACGCTACTATTCGACCGACTTCCAGAAGACGGTCTACGACTCGTCGCTGACCATCACGCAGAACGCCCAGACGCTGGGCGTGATCAACCTTCAGGACACGTTCTTCTATGCCGGTAAGGGCCTGATGCTGACCTTCTATACCGACAATACAAATTCCGACCCGACGTGGGTCAACGTCAGGACTTACAATTCCCTCAATACCGAAGGCAAGGGCTCGCTGACGAAAAGCTATAGCGTTTCGCAGAATGTCAACGTCTTCACGTCGTCCTATTTCAACACGGGTAACCTTTCGACGACGCGCCCCAACTTCACGCTGCGCGTCAACACCAACCCTCCGCTGATGTACGACTGCGGTGTCGGCGGATTCATCCATCCCAACGACTCGACGCCGGGTACGGCCAATGTCAACGACAATGTGGTTGTGACCCTCAAGAACTATGGCGTCCAGCCTATCAATGCTGTGCGTATCTACTACAGCGTCGACAACGGCCCTCACCAGTATTTCGACTGGGCGGGTACGCTGGCAGGCGGTGCCCAGACCAACGTCACCGTCAGCAGCACGCAGCAGTATGCTGCCGGCTACCACGAGCTGCTGGCCTGGGTCGACGACTCGGTGACGACGGCCGGTGTGCGCTACAGGGACCACGAACCGTTTAACGACACGCTGTGGACGCGCTTCATCACCTGCGACGGTCCGATGCACGGCACGCGTATTGTCGGTGGTTCGACCCCCGACTATGCGTCGCTTGAGAAGCTGCTCTTCGCACTCAGCCAGTGCGGTGTCGACGGTCCGCTGACCGTCAAGCTGGCGCCGGGCTACTACACGCCCCATACGTTCCCCGTCATTCCGGGCATTTCGAAGAACAACTATGTCCAGTTTGAGCCCCTTGGCAGCGGCACGGTGACGTTCGTTTCGGCAATGGGCGACACGGCGCTGGTCAACTCGCTGGTCAACCTGCAGCGCACGCACCACGTGAGGTTCAAGAAAATCAATTTTCTCTCCAACTCGCAGAGCAACCCGGCGACCTACCTGGTGCGTATGGGTACCAACAGCGTGGGCTGCCAGTTCGACAGCTGTACGTTCAGCGAAGTGCAGGGCGGAACGATGTCGGAGTCGTATATGGCCTCGTCGGCCCTGCTGTATTCGGGCGGTGCCGACTCGCTGGTGATTACCAACAACACGTTCAACCGCGGTACGATGGGTCTCAGCCTCGTCGGCCCGGCACAGGACAATATGGCCCACGGTAGCATCGTCAGGGGCAACCTGTTCCAGCATCAGGGTACCAACAGTATGGTGATCCGCAACCAGATTGCCGCCGTTGTGGACAGCAACGTCTGCAACGAGGTCTATGCCAACTCGAGCTACGCCATCCTGCTTCAGGACTGTAGCGGTGCCACGCGCGTGACGCGCAATACGGTCTATGTCACCTCGGGTGCTTCCTGTATCGGTGCCACCCAGCTCTACGGTTCGGCAACGGGCTATGCCGTTGTGGCCAACAATATGCTGGTGAGCAACGACGACGGTACGTCGAATATGCTGACCACGCCCCTCAATATCATCACGGCCAACTATGCCAAGGTGATTTTCAACTCGGTGAAGCTGACGGCCCCGACCCGCAGCGGCATCGCTGCCGCAACCTTCGGCGGCGGTGTGCTTGAAAACAGTATGTTCTACAACAACATTGTGGCTTGCTACGACACGGTCAACTTCGCTTTCAACTACATCCCGACGGAAGATGCCGTTAATAATATTGGATACAATATTTATTATTCGCGCGGTCCGCTGCTGAACAAGTATGACGGTATCAACTGCCTGTCGTTCGCCAACTGGCAGAACCACTGCCCCACCGACGGCAACTCGCAGAACGTCAATCCCGCCTTCCTCGGCAGCTCGCTGACCGACCTGCGCTCCTACAGCCAGAATGTCAAGGGCCACGCTGTTCCTTTTGCCGAGGTCGATGTCGACATCTATGGCACCCAGCGTAACGCTACGGCTCCCTGCGTCGGTGCCTTCGAGTTCTCGTCGCTGCCCTACGACTTTGAGATTATCGAGTTTGTCGAGCCTTATCCCGAATATTGCGACGTGTCGTCGACGGTGCCCCTGCGTGTGGTGATCAAGAACAGCGGTGTCAACGCCTACGATCCTGCCACCAGCTCGTCGAGCGTGCAGCTGTCGGCTTCGCGCGGCACTGTTCCGGGTGTTCTGGTCCCCGGCGTTTCGGGCACGATGGTTATCAACAGGGTTATTCCTGCTCTCGACACCATCATCCTGACCACCAACATCAGCATCCCCTTCCCGACACAGGGTATGAACGACACGACCTACCAGCTCTATGCCTGGCTGACCTCGCTCATCGACCCCAACCCGGCCAACGACACGAGTGTGACGTCTGTCACTTCGCGCTATCACGCCCCGGCTCCTGACAGCATCAGCGTCAATTCGGACTACGGTGTGCCGGCAACGGTCACTGCAACGGGCGGCCTGCAGACGTGGTATTCCAACGTCTATACCACCAGCACGCAGCACAAGTCGGAGGTCTACTGGTACACCACTGCCGACAGCGATACGCCCATCTGGCGAGGAAACACCTTCACCACCGACCCGCTCTATACCGACACAACATTCTATATCCGCCAGAAGCGCGACTATCCGCTTGTGAAAATCACCGAGGTGCAAATCAAGCAGAACCAGCCTGGTGTGACCTATCCTATGCCTCTGTGGATGAACGCTTCGACGGCTTTCGCCATCGAGTTCACCAACGTGGGCGACTATCCTGCCAATATGGAAGGCGATACGGTGTTGATTGTCAGCAACCAGAATGCTAACAACAACAAGAAATACCGTTTCCCGAACGTGACCATCCAGCCGGGTGCAAGCCTGGTGCTGCAGTACCGCTCGAACATCAACAACCTTGACTCGACCAAGACCATTGGCGCAATGGTGACCCTGACGCCGCAGCAGAACTCGAAACTGGGTATCCTGTATATCCATAACGGAAATATTGAGGATGCCGTTGCACTGAACGATACGGTCTACAACAACTGGACCAACCTGCACGTGCCTCGGACGGCCTGGTTCGGCAATGGTATTATGCTGCCTGACAGTATTCCCACCGCCGGTGTGTACCGCAAGAGTTGGCCGCAATATCCGGCGTCGCTGACACCGTCGGCAACGATGTGGCAGCGTGCCGACGATTCGCACAGGATGACTCTTGGCACTACGAACAAGAATTTGATTCGCTTCTATGACAACGGCTGTCTTGGCGAGACGGCTCCTGTCCGCATACATCTCATCAATCTGCCCAATGTCGATATGGCTGTCGACGGCCTCGACCTTAGCGACGGCTGCGGTATCGGCAATCAGCCCATCACGGTGGCTCTGCACAACCGCGGAGCTTATCCCAGCGGCGAACTTGTGGTCCACTATCGCGTTGACGGTCATCCGCAGTACAACGGCCAGGCCATTGTCCTGCAGACGGGATGCGACACCTTGACCGCCGGCGTTGCCGCTTCTTCGACCCTGATGCACACCTTCAGCGCTGTCCCCAACTTCACGGTGGCTTCGGCTTCGGTGGACTTCGACGTTACGGTCTGGGTTGAGAAGGTCTCGGTCGACAATACGGGCTTCAACGATACGGTGCGCCAGTCGCTGACTTCGATGTATATGCCCGGCTATCCCAATGTAAGCCAGTATGACACGGTGGTCTACGACGGTACGCTGACGCTGCAGTCAATAACGACTCCGACGGATTCGCTGGCTTGGTACGACCGTAATATGATGCCGCTCGACACGAGCAATGTCTACACCACTGACCACATCTATGAGGACGACACGATGTACGTCACCGCTTTCGGTGCGCGCATAGAGCAATATGCGATAGGTACGCTGGCATCGCTCAATGCTGCCAACTCCTATCCGTCGCCCTACAACCCCAATAAGAAATATGTCAAAGAGCAGTATCTGTACACTGCTGCAGAAATGCGGGAAGCCGGACTTGTGGCCGGACCGATACAGACTGTCTCTTTCTACCTCGATACGGTGCTGGCTCCTTCGGGCTCGTTCAGCCTGACTGATTATGTGATTTCGTTCGGTACCACGTCGCAGGCTACTTTCACCGGCCAGAACAACTGGCTGCCGGTGACGCCGATGTGCACTATCGACACACTGACGCTTTCCAACAGCAACAAGGGTTGGGTTATCCACAATCTGAACACTGCCTTCCATTGGAACGGTGTCGACAATGTCGTCGTGCAGATTACGCGTACCGTGAATCCCAATATCACGCAGGGTGCCAGAACGCGTTTCACCGCCGCCGCCAACAAGGTACTTATAAAGAACGACAATAACAACAGCGTTGTGGACTTCACCGGCAACGGTTCGCGTGGCGGTAACCGCCCGGATATCCGTTTCGGCCACGTGGGCTATGGCTGCGAAGGTCCTGCAATGCCGATTTATATCACTGTAACAGATATTCCGGCGTCGGATGCGTCGCTGGCCTGGACGGATTCGGAGCCAGGGACTGGTACCGGGTCTGGCTCGCAGGGCTTCACCTCTTGCGACAGCACGATGATCGGTGTCACGCTGCGCAACAGAGGTGTACAGTCCTTTGACACTTACACTATTGATTACTGGATCGACACGCTGCACGGTGTCTACAATGGCACGACAGCCGTTCCGAGCGATACGGCGATAAACGTGTCGGTCGTCAAGCATCTGTTCACTCCTGGCCGCCACCTGATAAAGCTTGCCGTTACGCTGGAAGGCGATACCGTACAGTCGAACGACACTATTTCGCGTATGGTCAATGTGCGTTTCTGCGCCGGCACCTATGCTATCGGCCCCAACGGCCTGTATCCTGATTTCACTACGGCCATCGACACGCTGGTCAATGCCGGTATTGATGGCGCCGTTGTGTTCGATGTGGAAAGCGGTACGTACAATGAGCAGATCACCCTTGGCGCTGTCGATGGCGTTTCGGCAACGAACACTGTCACCTTCAAAGGTGTTGTGAACGACAAGTATGCTGTGAAGCTCCGCTATGCCACTACCAACAATGACAACTATGTCGTCAAATTCGACGGGGCAAAGTTTGTCAATTTCCAATGGATGACCATTATGAGCCGCGGTACGGGCAACTATAACAATGTTGTGTCGCTCGAGAATTCCAACCAGATTCACCTGGACAATTCGATAATCCGCGTCAAGGGTGGCGTGAACAATGTCAATGCGTCAGGCGTGATTGTCGGCGAAGGTGTCACGTCGCTCTATCTTACAAATACGATTGTCGATAGCGGCTACTATTCGATTCGCAGTATGGTCTCCAATCCGGGACTTTCGCAGGGCATCTATCTGACCAACGACACTCTGTGCCACTTTATGTTTATGGGTCTTTATATGCGCAAGGTTGACGATGTGTATGCCGTTGGCAATTTGGTCACCTCTGGCGCTTCCGGTAACGGCAAGGCCCTTACGGGTATCTTCGTTGCCCAGCATAACGGACCGGCAACTATCGAACGCAACAACATTATTCTTAGCGACAATTTCACCGGCGCCAAGGTCGGTATCCGAATTGTCAATGTTGAGGGTTCGAATGCTACCCGCACGCATATCCACAACAATATGTGTGCCATCTATGGCAACACGAACAACAGCTCGGCCGGCATTTCGATTGACAGTTCCACTTGGGCCAATATTTACTTCAACAGCTGTCAGGTCTATGCCGGTACCGGCTCGCAGGGACAGAATACGAAGGCTATGTATGTCGGAACGACCAGTTCGGGTATGTATATCCTGAACAACATCTTCAGCAACATCAGTGCCGGCTATTCATTGTATGCACAGATGGCTGCCAATATTACCAACTCGGACTACAATGACTACTGGTCGTCGGCCGAAGACCGTCTGGCATACTGGGGCACCAACTGCGACACGTTCCTGATCCTTCAGCAGACCAACGGTATGGATAACCACTCGCTGAACGAGAAGCCTTATTTTGTGTCCAATACCGACTTGCATCTTTCGATAGGTAACCTCTGCGAACGTGCCCAGTACAACACCGAGGCGCCTCTGGACCTTGACCAGCAGATTCGTCCGCAGATTCCTAATCCTACCATCGGTGCCGACGAGTTCTTCCGCAAGAACCACAACATTGCCATTATGGAGATTACCAAGCCTGGTATAAAGACCTACGCGACCCAGGTTTCAGGCTTCACCGACAATGTTGAAAGCGACACGCTTTGGGTGGTGACAAAATTCACAAACGACGGTACTTCGACTGAAAGCAACCTTCGCTGGTGGGCCCAGATCAAGGATGTCACCCCGACATTGCGCTCTACCGACCGTATCATTGATGAGCTTTTGCCGCAGGAAAGCATTGTCGACTCCAACTACATCGTGATGCCTATCGGTGTGATAGATACGCAGACTGTTGTTGTCTATTTCCCGCTTGTCAACGACTCGGTGCCGGAAAACAATGTGGCGGAAAAGACTCTGTTCCTTGATCCTGCCTACAACTTTATGGCAGAACAGGTAAGAATATACGACAGTATTGGTTGCCGCCTCTTCAATACGCCTGTCGGTATCAAGCTGAAGAATGTCGGTCGCAAGGCCTTCCCTGGCGGATGGCAAGTACCTGTCGGATTCCAAGCCATTTTGCAGACTCCTGATATCACTGTCTCGACGTTGCCTGTGTCGTTTGTCGAGAACTTGACTCTGCCTTACGACATCGAACCCAACGAATCGGTAATACTTGATTTCAACACCACACCGAATCTCTATCCTACAGGCAACGACAAGGATATTGTCGTAAGAATTCGCGCTTGGTCTCAGCATCAGTACGACCAGAAGCCTCTGAACGACACTTCCTCGTACCAGAATGTCAATTCCTACTATACGCCGAGGGCTCCTATTGGAACCGACTTGCACATACCTTATGCTACTTGGGATACGATATTCGCTACCCAGACCGACTATCCTCCCTCAGGTGCCCCGATTAATCGCATCATCCGTTGGCACCGCGACTCGACCGAAGCTCCTTATTTCACAGCCAACAATTATGCTCGTTCCTGCTGGTGGGAAACACCGCAATATTTCTTCGACAGTACATACTATCTCAGTACTCTGATCCAACACACCAACTTCGGTAAACAGGTGGCCTGCACCAGCTATTACAACCCAGTTCACGTTATCCTCAATCCGCGTGTGCCTGTCGATATGGCAGTGCTCAATGTTGTTGAACCTGTCTTGAACCGCGTCTATATGCACGACGACTCGGTCAAGGTGTCGCTCATCAACTATGGTTCGCAGGCGGCTACCAATATCCCGGTGGTGTACCAGCTCTATAGCTTCAACAACACGTTGCTGCAGGAAGTCCGCGAGGTTTGCACAGCAACGGTGCAGCCGGACTCGATCTATGTATTCCGTTTCGATTCGCTGTTAAGCATTCCTGAGTGGGCTAACACAGGTAATGACAGGTACAAATTGCGAGTTTGGACAGATCTGCCCAACGAGAGCGTACGCCTGAACGATACCTTGCGCGAACTGGCCACTTTCACTGCCGGAAGTGATGGATATATGGAAGTCAATGTGACTAACAAACAGGGTCTTGACATCACTCGCGTGGCCTACAGCTCGATGGACAACAATGTTTCGCCCGCTGGTCACAAGTACATCAACTTCACCAACGCGTCGCTTCAGACTTTGTCCGTCACAACGCCACAGACATTGGATGAGATAGTTCCTGACTATAACGGCAATGCTGATGTCCAGAATCTTGGAGCCTTAAAGGCGTTACACCTCATAAAGGGTACGGTGGACACAATGATTGTAGAATGCCAGAACAGCGACAAGTCTAATGACGTTACAACTCGAGGCTGGCTGTCGGTATGGGTCGATGTCAACAGGGACGGACACTTTGAGTATATGCCTCTGTGGCTTGCAGAAGACAGTGCCGACTACACTTATCCTTACACGGAGATTTTCTATCAGGATACAATAACCAGCAACACTCCTAAGAAGTTTATCTTCACTTTGCCTGAAGATGTCCGCACTGGCTATATGCGTATGCGTGTTGTCGTTGACCAGAACAACTTCAAACCTGTCGATATTGATCATTATGATGAAGTCAAGTTCGGCTGCGTCCACGATTACCTTCTCTATATTGAGGACCGTCCGACGGATGTCGACATCTGTGCTGCACGTATTGTTTCGCCTCGCGGACAGCAGATAGGCGGTTCCACGGGCGAAGGCGCCGACGATTCGGTGACGGTGTCGTTCCAGATAGCAAACAAAGGCCGCCTGGCCGTTAACGGTGCTACTGTCAACTACGCCTTCCGCAACTTGCGCAATGGCAGTGTAACAGGCTCGATACAGTGGAATGGCACTATTGAACCGGGTCACAGCGCAGTCGTAGACCTGCCTCAGCACCTCTTCAGAATTGGTGTCACCAACCTGACAATCACTGTTTCCACACCTGGCGACACCAACGGGGCTAACGACACACTCTACTATCAGTATTACAGGGCTCCGATCAAGACGCTCATCTACACTGATAATTTCGACGAATTGTCCGACTGGTTCATACCGCGTGGCTACACGCCGTACTCGGAGAACCTGTGGCAGATAGGACGCACTCAGAAACCGCACATTATGTCGTGGGTCAGCGATTCCAACATTCTGACGACCAATCTTACTGGTTATGTCAATGTGGCCGCTACAGGTAATGTCAGCTATGCCTATACGCCAATATTCGACATCTCGACAATCCGCCCGGATACCCTTCAGCTTTATGTGGCACGCGATATGGTGGCTGGTCACCTCTCGCGTCTTGAGTTCTGCGATTACAGTGGCCAATGGATCACAGTCGGTTCGGGCAACGATTCGGCGTGGTACAACAGGGGCACTTATTGGGATTCCACCACTGCGGGTGCGGGCTACGAGCTGCTTCGTTTCCCGTTGAGCCTGATTGCTGGCGACTTCCGCCAACAGTTGCAGTTCAGGTTGGTCTACAAAGCCGAAGTCGAGGCGGCTTCTTGCGACGGTATTGCATTCGACAATTTCGTCGTCGGCCGTGCTCGTCGTCCCATCGATGTCGGTGTCATAGCCATTACTTACCCGACGCATCCCAAGTTCGGACAGAGCATCCATCCGCGCGTTGTCGTCAAGAACTTCGGCCTCGATACTCTCAGGGAGTTCAATCTGGCCTATCTGCCCTATGGTGTCAACCTGTCCCGTACAGGCACCTATCGCAATGAGGAAGGTCTGATGCCGGGTGCCACCGATTTCTATGTCTTCCCGACACCGTTCATCGTCCGAAACGATTTCCCCGACACATTCCAGATCTGCGCCTTTACTACTGTCAATATGGATATGTATCCCGACAACGACTCTGTGTGCAGCGACTTCTACCTCTCGCCGCTCGACAACGATATGGGCGCCATCTCGTTCATTGACCCGCTCGAACGTGTTGTCGCCGGCGACTCGATTACCGTCACCGCACGCCTGCGCAACTTCGGACAGGCACCTGTCCACAGCGTCACTGCCACTTATATTTACAATGGCAACTTCACGGTTACGGAGGAAATCAATTTTGAAGATATATTGGGTCACGACCTTGAGTCGTTCGAGTACTTCAACTATTCCTTCAAGCAGAAGTTCCGTGCCTCGATGGGTAATATGAACCTTGTGTCCTATATCCAGATGCAGGACGACGACTACATATACAATGACACTATTTCGATGAAGATCACCGGCCTCTCGGCAATCACCGACCTCAAGGCTCGCGAGATTGTGGTCGACACCACCGACCAGAATACTGTCAAGATCAGTCTGCTCATCGAAAATGTCGGCGCACGTGGCGTCAACAACTTCAAGATCGGTTTCTGGTACTACAAGGACACTAATACCCGCACAGAGTATGTCTACAACGGAGCCCTGCCGCTCCCGGCACTGGGCACGCTGTGCTACAAGTTCCCCGACCTGCCGACGCATAGCGAATACTACAAGTATGTCACTGCCTACGTCTACACCGACGACGACAGCGACCGCACCAACGACACGACGAGCGTTATCGTCGCTCCCTACGTGGATCTGCGACCGCTGCGCGTCCTCATCGAAGAGAACCGTACAGACTCCTGCCGTGTTCGTGTCGAGGTGGCCAACGTCGGTAATGTTGTGAACCACTTGGAGCAGACTATCGACAATTCGGTGACAATCAACGGTGTGACAATCAAGGCCAACAATGTTGTCCGCGAGGTGCAGCCCGGTGGCTATGTCACTATCGACTTCAAGAAGAAAGTCCCCAAGAGTCCTACGCGTACCTACAACGGACAAGATGTCCTGTCGTTCCAGGGCGACTACGACCTGTCCAACAACACTACTACCAACATCGTTGTTCTCAACTACTTCGAGGGTGTTCCGCTTGTCAGCGAGTCCGACGGTATGGTCTTGCGCCAGAACTATCCCAACCCGTTCGACAACACTACCCGCATAGAATTCTATCTGCCTACTTCAGGCGATGTGCGCTTCTTCGTGATGGACGAACTGGGACGCCTGGTTCACCAGGACGAGCAGTTCTACTCGTCGGGCAACCAGTCCATCACCTTCGGCAGCTCCAGCCTTACAACGGGTACCTACTATTACGGTATCGAGAAGGACGGTATGCGCCTGATGCGTAAAATGGTTCTGAAACGCTGACGGTAGTGCAACAACGCTTCGAAAAATTCATCTGCCAAGAGCACCTGTTCCCTGATGGGGGACAGGTGCTTCTTGCTGTCAGTGGCGGTCGCGATTCGGTGACGCTGTGCCATCTTGTCGCTTCGGCGGGCATCCCCTTTGCCGTGGCGCACTGCAATTTCCACTTGCGTCCTGGCGACTGCGACCGCGACGAGGCCTTTGTGCGCCGCCTTGCCGACGGCTATGGCGTTCCCTGCTTTGTCGCCCAGTTCGACACGCTGGCCTATGCCGCCGAAAACCATCTTTCGGTCGAGGAGACTGCCCGCAATTTGCGATACGCCTTTTTCGAACAGGTGCGCCTCGAGCAGGGCCTGTCGGTCATCGCCACGGCCCATCATCGCGACGACGCCATCGAAACCTTCTTCATAAACCTCCTGCGCGGCACGGGCCTTACCGGCCTGCGCGGCATACCGCTGCGCAACGGCAACATTGTGCGCCCGTTGCTGCCTTTCGGGCGCGACGAGATAGACGACTACATACGTCGCAACGCGCTCGACTATGTCGACGACGCCACCAACAGCCAGCCGCTCTATCTGCGCAACCGCATACGGCTGCAGCTTATGCCGCTGTTGCGCTCGCTGGCACCCTCGTTCGACTCCACGATGCAGTCCACCCTGCAGCACCTTGCCGATGCCGATACGGTCTACCGCTCGGCTATGCAGTCTATGCGCGATGCCCTGTTGAAGCCAGACGGAAACGGCTATGCCGTCGACGTCGCCGCTTTGCGCAGCCTCGACCCTTTGTCGACCTGCCTCTTCGAGCTTTTGCGTCCCTTCGGCTTTTCATCGGCCGTGGCTGCCGAAGTGGCCTACGCGCTCGATGCACAGAGCGGCAAGCAGTTCCTTTCGCCAACACACCGCGTCGTCAAGGATCGCGACCGCCTGCTGATAGTGCCACTTGCCGAGCCTTCGGCCGCCGAATATCCTGTTGCCGATGTCGATGCCCTGTCGACGCTGCCGCTGCCGTTGCACTGCAGTGTCGCGCCCAATGATTCCAACACCATCCGTCTGCCGCACAGCGAGGCCTGGTTCGACCTCGACAGGGTGCATTTCCCCCTGACGTTGCGACGCTGGCGCAGCGGTGACCGCTTTGTCCCGTTCGGAATGAAGGGCAGCCGCCTGGTCAGCGACTTGCTCAGCGACCTCAAATTCAGCCTGCCCGACAAGGAGCGCGTCTGGCTGCTCTGCGATGCCGACGGCTCGGTGCTCTGGGTCGTAGGTTTGCGCGCTTCGGCCCTTGCCCCAGTCACGCGGACTACCGCTTCCGTCCTGCGTCTACGCTGTGCACTGTTCGAAAAATAAACTAAGCAAAAAATTTTTTTTTGAAATTTTTTTTCATTTCTTGTAGTTTTTCGCCCCCAAGATACGTTATAGTAAACAAAGATGCATTCTGACACACCCATAACAAAAGATGCCTCCAAGTCGTTCGAGCAGATGCTTATGCAGCATCAATCGATGCTCTATAGGCTTTGCAGCAGGTTTTCAAGCCGCGAGGTGACCGTCGAGGATTTGATGCAGGACATTGCGGTGGCGTTATGGAGACAGCGAGAGAAGCTCTGGTCGGTGCCCGACGGCGTGCAGCGCAAGTCGTGGATATGGAAACTGGCACGCAACACGGCAATCGACACCATCCGCAAGGCCCCCTCGTTCTCGGAGCTCGATGAGCAGATGGCAGATAGCATCCAGGACGAAGACCACTCGCTGGTCGACACACTCAGAGAGCAGATTGCACTGCTCGAAGAACCCGACCGCACCATCGTCCGCCTGCAGCTTGAAGGCTACGCCTACGCCGAGATCGCCGCCAAGCTGAAAATGACCGAAAAGAATGTGAGCGTGCGACTTGTGAGGGTCAAAGAGCAACTGAGGCAGATAATGAACCGAATCGCAAACTGAAGAACATAAAAATAACTTTTTTAACAATAGAACAATGAGTATCAACGAACAAGAATTTGAACACCTGTGGGAACAGGCAGCCACGCAACAGGCCGTCAGCGATATGGCAGCAGGCTATCCAGCCTGGCGCCGCCGCCGGCAGCAGCGCCGCTCTGTCCTCGGCATCGTCGCCGTGTGCCTTATTGGCGGCACGGTGCTGTTCAACTTCAATTCCGACAACCGTCGCTACGACAACATAGCCTGCAACCGCACTGACATCAGCAACGAGTATTGGCTTCAAGTCGCCGACGATATGCTAATTGCCCAAGTATGAGACGCCTGACCATTATATTGCTTTTCATCGTCACCCTGATGCCGATGCTTGCCCAGGCCGGTGGACCTGACCGCCCGCGTCGCGACCGTCAGGCGCTCTACAAGCGCTATGCGGCCCGCACCGAGCTCGCCGTGGCACAGGTCGAGGGCTTCAAACTCAACGACAGTGTCAAGGTCGACGTCCTCATCCTCGTGGCCGACGACGCTGCGGGATGGCAGAAGCTCTGCAAGGAGTTCGACATCCGCAACGCAAGCGGCGTGGCCACCTGGACGGGCAAAAACGACCATCCCGAAGTCCGTATGCGCTGGCAAGGCAAGCCTTGCTGCAAGGTCATCGCATCGCCCGCACGCCGCACGGTGTGTATGTATTTTATCGACGACAGTGTCCAGTACGAAAGCCTTATGGACTACCAGATGAACCTGATGATGAACAAATAAGACCACAACCAAACGTAAAAACACAAATACAGATTATGAAAAAATCGATCAAGATAATTGCAGCCATAGTGATGATAGCCCTGACAGCCGTCGCCTGTCACCGCAACAATACCGAAGAACCGGCCCATCGCATCGTCTACGCTGTCCAGAATGCCGACATCTATGCCGGCTCGATGTCGCAACCCACGCAGCTCAACCTTGAAAGCGACGAGGCCTGGGATGAGCAGCTCGAAAGCTTTATGGACTATGTCCAGGCCGGCAACACGGTGACTTTCTACAATACCGACAAGGCCGTTTTCAGGCAGCACGGCACCGCCATCAAGAAGAAATCGAAAGACAGCACCAAGAACAGCAACCGCATCCAGACCACCAGCCGCACCGAGATGAAGGCTTGGTGCCGCTCGATGGAAGAGCAGGGCCTCACGGTGGTGATGGACTACGACCAGAAGACGGGCACCTGGAGCGGCTATGCCTACGCCCTGCCGCCGGCAATGTCGGCCCAGGTGAAGACCTACATCTGCAGCATTCCCGGCTATGGCGAAGACCCGATGGTGCTGCTGTTCACGGCCGACACCGTCAAAAGCCGTGTCTATTCCACCTCGAACACCTTGCAGCCCAGTGCCTTCAATGTGGGCGTGGTGGCCTACAACCGCTTCAATCCGGCCGATTCGGGCTTCAGCGTCGCTGCCGGAAGCACCTGCCTCTACCTCACCAGCCTGCTGAACGGCCAGCCGATCAACGGCATCCACTATTCGGTGGCGGCCCCGAATTTCAACTTCCAGAGCAGCCAGTTCACACTCAACAATCTTGATTACGATATAGCTTTCAACTTTGTCGAAACCGACGGCTACGAAACGTGGGTCTGCGAAGAGGACGGCTACAACGTGGTCCTGCACGTCGACCGCAGCACCATCGACCCCTCGTCCTACACCTTCCAAGGCTATATGGCTATCCAGATGGATGATCCCAACCTGCCGATCATCAGCGGCCAGGTGATGATAGTCAGCGATGGAGCCGGAAGCGGCTCGGACTGCGACGAGAATTTCAACCTCAACTATGCCGATGGCGGCAGCGACGGCGACTATGGCGTCGAGCTTGTTTCGGACGAGCTGGTCATCTGGCGCTTCGGCAGCTTCAGCTGGACCTTCTTCCGACTTAAATGAGTTTTTTAATATACTTGATTTGAAGTGTGGTTCGCGGGCGTTTTGCCCGCGAACTTTTTTTTGCCCACGGGCAATCGCCATCGGCCTGCCTTTCGCTGCAAAAAGCTGACACTGCGGGCTGCTGACAACCCGAAGCGGCCGCCAACCGCCAAACCGTCAACCAAATCCAGCCGCAGGACGCAGAAGTGACAACCTGACTCGGCAAACCACAAGCCGTTCTGCGAGCCGCCCGCAAGGCCATTTCGACCGTCGTTCAACCATCGTTCGACCATCGTTCAACCATTTTAAATGGTTAAACAATGGTCGAACGATGGTTGAACGATGGTCGAACGATGGTCGAAATGGCGGTGCTGTTGTGGGGCGGAGGGGCGGTTGTGGCCGTCGTTGTTGCGACGGGTGGTGGCGATCAATGGAAGATGTCGTTGGCGATGCCTACCAGGCGGTCGAAGCGTGCACCGGGAGCGCGGTAGTAGACGCGTACCGTGTAGGCGTTGGGCATAGCCAGATGGTCGCCTTCGAGCGTTGCCGTCAGCGCCTCGCTTTCGCCGGTGGGCAGGAACAGCAGCTGGTAGGAATAGTAGCCCTGCTTGAGCAGCATCCGCTTGGTGTAGGCCCGGTACTTGTCGTTCCATTCCATACGGCTGCCGTCGCCCAGTTGCCATTGCGTCAGCTCGCCGGCTATGTGCACGCTGCCGTCCAGAAAGGGGCGGGCCATAGGCAGGCTGAAATTGACCCACACATAGTCGGCCTCGATGTCGGGATTGTAGCGGTCGCGGATGTTGACCTTCATACCGCCGTTCAGGCTGTTGTATTGTGTGTAGGCCTTGCGCGAGCGGTCTTCGTCGGGCTGCAGGAAGGCGAAGGTTTCGCCGCCCCATTGCTCGATGCGCTGCACGTGGTACATAGTGGCGTGCAGATTGCTGAGGTCGAAATAGCGGAAGTGGTTGCCGCCGGCAAAGACGTTTTGGGCCGTCCATTCGTAGCGCAGCGCCGTGCCGCTGTAGCCGCTGAAGTCCAGCCGTCGCCGCAGGTCCTGCCGCCGGTTCTGCTGCAGTTCGACGAGGTAGTTGTTTTCCTGCGATGCGAGGAAGCTGCCGCTGCGCGGCGTGATGCCGATGTTCACCTGCTGGTCGCAGTTGAAGCGTCCGAAAGCGCCTGACGGTTTCGACATTTCGATGCTGATGTCCACCAGGTCCTCGTACACGCAGAAGCGGCGCACCAGCAGCAGGCTGTCGGGCTTGTCCTGCGGAAAGACTTCGACGATGTAGTTGCCCGAGGCGGTGAAATAGCTGTAGGGCGACGGGAAGCTCTGCTCGTAGTGCGTGTAGTCGGTGTGCGTGGTGAACGACGACTGGTAGTTCTCAATGCTGGCTTCGGCGGGGCCGCTGATGAATTCGCCGGCTTCCAGCCCGTCGGGCCGCCAGTCGGCATCACAGTGGCGCAGGCGGTAGCGCAGGTGCGAGGGCTGCGGGCCCAGTATGTCGAACGACAGCACAAAGGCTTCGCCGTTGGGGTTGAAGGCATCGCCCATACGCGTTTCGTAGGGGGCCAGGACAACGGTTTTGACATCGGCGCTGCAGTTGGTGTCGATGGTTATCTGGCTGAAAGCCAGTGTTCCCGATATGAGGAGCGGGATGATTGCTATAAGATGTTTCATAGTGCAAATTTACGCAAAAATATCGAATGCGGGCTTTTTTGCGTGAAATCATAATTTAGGCTCTGCGGCACAATAAAAAATGCTGGCGCGCGTTTCTGAAGCAAAAAGACTATCTATGCGAAGAATAACATTACTATTACCGTTGCTGCTGCTGGCCGGCTGCACCAGCGACCTCTACTATGCCGGCACGTTCCTCAACAAGTTCGAGAGGCAGAAGACCAATGCCACCGAGCAGATTTACGTGGCCCTGCCGCGCCAGTTGATACACACCAACAGCTCGCTCAACGACATTGCGGGCTTTATGTTTATGAGCGAGCGTGAGCAGGACTCGGTCATCGCGTCGAAGACCGCCATACTGAACCGCGTCGACGACAGCACGCTGCTCGGGCAGTTTGCGTCGGCGTTCCTCTACACCCTGAGCCGCACGAAGATACCCATCGTTACGGTTGCCGATGCCAGCCGTTTGCCTGTGGCCGACGAGCAGCACCTGACGGTCAATTTTGCCCAGATGGAGCTGGAAGAGTACATTCAGCCCTCCGAGAGCCGCTTCAGCACGCGCGCCGGCATCACCTACAGCTATCCCTACGAGCTGCGCCACCTGTCGCTGAACGTCTGGATGCAGTTCGACGGAAGGGACACGACGGGGGCGGTCTATTTCCACAACCGCGAGGTGGAAGAGGCCTTCCGCGGCACCGTGATATCGCTGCGCGACGGCAAGGCGACGATGAAGACCCACTTTGAGCGGCTGTCGCCTGCCGACGCCTACCGCACGGCCTGGAACCTTGGCGTCGAGTGCGCCACGCTCTATGTGGAGAAGATTCTGTCGGAGTACGTCTGCCGCACCAAGGGCACCAACGGGACCTATTTCTACTACAGCCCCGCCTGCAACTGCATCGAGGACTATGTGCCCTACGACGAGGGTATCAAGACCTCGTTCGAGAAGCTGTGAACGGCATTTTGCCAATCGGAGGCCACAATTAACTTATTTTGTGTATCTTTGCATTTTGGACTGCGTACCTCAGTTCGATGCAATAAATTAACAATCAATATATAAGAACGGAATAAAATGCAAAAAAAGAGTTTGAAAGAAGAAATTGTGGCCTATGCTCTTGTGGCATTGGGAAGCCTTTTGTTCGCCGTGGGCGACGTGATGTTTGTCAACCCCTACCATCTGGCGCCTGGTGGCGTGTACGGTCTTGCCAACGTTTTCAACGCGTTGTGGGGCTGGAAGATTTCGGTGGCGGGTATCTGTATGGATGTTCCCCTTCTGATAATAGGCACGCTGGTGCTGGGACCGCGATTTGGCATCAAAACCATTGTCTCGGTTATACTTATCCCTGTCTTTACGTATATCATCGAAAGCACCTACGGCTATGCACCGCTGATTAAGGACGACATATTCCTCAACACGGTTGTCGCCGGCCTTATCTATGGTGTTGCCATTGGTGTCATCTTCCGCGCCGGCGCCACGTCGGGCGGCAGCGACATCATCTCGATGATTATCCACAAATACACCAAGATTTCGCTCGGCGTGCTGGTGCTGATTGTCGACAGCTGCATCTCGCTGACCACCCTCATCATCGGCGACATCAAGCTGCCAATCTATTCTATTATACTTATATATATTGAAAGCAAAATCATCGACCTGGTTGTCGAAGGTTTCTCGACCTACAAGACTTGCTTCATCATTACCGACCGTGTTGAGGAAGTCAAGAACTTCATCATCAAGGATTTGGAGCGCGGCGGTACCTGCTTCTCCGGCATCGGCCTCTATCAGGGCCAGGAGCGCAAGATGATTTATGTCACCCTGGATCGCGGCGACCTTGTGAAGCTCAAGTCGAACCTGCGCCATCTCGACCCCAACGCTTTCGTCAATGTGATCGAAAGTTCTGAGATTATGGGCTTTGGCTTCAAGGCATTGCCTGAAGAATAGGGACGCAATGAAAATCCTGCAGCTCTGCTACAAGCCGCCGCATCCGCCCGTCGACGGCGGCACCCTGGCGATGGACAGCATCACGAAGGGCCTGCTGGCGTGCGGCCAGGAGGTGACGGTGCTGTCGGTCGAAAGCGACAAGCATCCCGTCAGGGCGGAGCTGCTGGAGGAAGACTATCGCCAGGCTACGCGCTTCGAGTCGGTCTACATTGACCTGTCGGTGCGTCCGCTTGAAGCTGCGGTAGCCCTGCTGTGTGGCGAATCGTACAACGTCAGGCGCTTTGTCAGCAATGATTTCGCTATCAAGCTGAAAGAAATCCTGAAGAGGGACGATTTCGACGTTGTCCATATCGAAAGTATATTCCTGGCTCCATACGTTTCGACCATACGTCTCCACAGTCGGGCGCGCATAGTGCTGCGCGCCCACAACGTCGAGCACCGCATCTGGTGCCAGATGGCCGAAGGGACGCGCAACCCGCTGAAACGCTGGTATATGAAGAAGCTGGCGCTGGCGCTGCGCTGCTATGAGCTGGAACACATAAACGACTTTGACGGCGTTGCTTGCATCACTGCAGCCGATGCAGACACGTTCAGGCAGCTTGGCTGCCGCAAGCCGCTGATCGACATCCCGTTTGGCATCGACCTGAAGCCTGAGGCCGACGCCCTGACAGGGCCCGCTTCCGAGCCCGAGCCGGGGTCGCTGTTCCATATTGGCTCTATGGACTGGATGCCCAACCAGGATGGCGTGCGCTGGTTTCTCGACAAGGTCTGGCCCTTGGTGCACAGCCAGTTGCCGCAGCTGCACCTCTATTTGGCTGGGCGCAAGATGCCTGCCGACCTGATGGCTTTGAATGTCGAGGGCGTTAGCGTGGTGGGCGAGGTGCCCGATGCCGCCGCATTCATCGCGTCGAAGCAAATCAACATCGTTCCGCTACTGGCCGGTAGCGGCATAAGGGTGAAGATAATTGAGGCAATGTCGCTCGGCAAGACAGTGATAACCACCACGGTGGGTGCTGCTGGCATAGAGTGCGCCGACGGCAAGGACCTCCTCATTGCCGACACGCCCGAGCAGTTTGTCGCCCAGCTGCAACGCTGTCAGGATCAGCCCGGATGGTGCCGCCAAATCGGGGAAAACGCTCGTCTGCTTGTCGCTGAAAAGTATAGCAATCAGGCACTTTCAAAAAGACTCGTGGGGTTCTACAATAAAATTGCAGATGCCGCGTTATAGAAGAAAATGCACAACAATGAATAGCAAAAGAACATTCATATTGACGCTGATGCTGGCAATGGTGACGCTGGCATCGGCACAAATCAGAATTCCCGAAACCAGCGTCAGTTTCGATTTTCCTAACGGTGGCTGGAAGTATTTGCAGACCAATAAATTGAGCAACGAGACGGTGCTGTATCTCTACTCCTATTCGGCCGAAGACGTCATCGACAGCTCGGGCGACACCATCGTCCCCTTTATGCGCATCTATGTCCGCAAGAACTACGACGGCACGGTCTACGACCTGGCTTACAGCCGCTTTATGGTACAGCCCTTCCAGTCGCTCGACGAAAAGCTGCACAAGAACGGCGTCCTTGAATACCTCGGAGCCTATACCGACGAGGATGACGGCAAGGACTACGAGTTCAAAATGATATATGTCAAAGACCGTAAAAACAATATGTTGGAAATACGTCTCGAAAGTTCTGTCGATACATTCGAGGAGCTTGAAAAAGACTTTGACGACATCATCAATTCAATAAAGACAGACAATTGAGTCCAAGCCGGCGCCGCCGCTTACGGATTCCACTGTTCCATACCCAAAAAGAAAAATGCGCAGAATCTGTTTTCATCCCTTCAAAATCAGCTTTTTCGCCCTGTTTCTGCTCTGTATGCCTGCCCTTAACCTGAACGCGCAGGAAGAGCAGGCCGCCGACCCCTCGCGATACGCGCGACAATACAACAAACTGTACAAGAACTACGTCAAGGAGCCTGAAAATGTGGCCAATATGCTTGCGCTGGCCACCTTCTATGCCGACACGGCCAACCCGATGCGCAACTATGCGACGGCGATGAAGTACATCACCTCGGCCGAAGACCGCTTTGTCGTCATCCTTGAAGACCGCGACAAATACCGCGAAGTCACACGCCTGCTGAAGCACAAGATCAACCTGCAGCTCATCAGGCAGACAAAATACGGCATCATCCTCAACGCGCGCCAGTACCTCGACAGCGAGGAAACCATCAGCGACGCCACCCTCGACAGCTATGCCGACGCCTTCCGCAACGACCAGAACACGATGCGCCTCGTCGACTACCGCCGTATGGAGAGCCGCTACCGCCAAGCCTGTGCCGCCGGTACCCTCGAAGCCTACAAGTCGTTCATCGACAACTATGCCGCCACCATTGAAGGCGAGGAGGCGACAAAAGCCATAGCCCTTGTGGCCGACCGCACCGTGGCCAACGCGCAACGCGAAAGCGAGGTCGACTCGCTGCTCGACGGCTACCTTGGCATCGAGAGCGTCAATGCGGCAGCCCAGCGCCGCAAAAGCGCCATAGCCTATGCCCGCCTGGTGGCAAACCCGTCGCCGCAGGCCTATCGTGACTTCATCAACAAATACCCCGGCAGCAACGAGTATTCGCTGGTCCTCGACAAGATGGAGCGCCTCGCCAACGACCAGTTCGAACACCTCTCCACGCCGCGCCAGTATGCCGACTTTGCCCTCAACAACCCCGACAATCCGCTTGCCGAGCGCGCCATCAGCGAGCTGAAACGCCAGATCACCGAAGAGCACAACATCGAGGCAGTGCATATCTATATAGATGAATTTCCGCTCGATGTCAACTACAACGACATCTACCTGACCTACTACAACTGGCACACGGTCGAAGGCAACCTGTCGCCCCTGCTCAAGTTCAGCGACGAAAACCCCAACTTCCCCTTCCGTATGACCCTCGACGGAGCCATCGCCGCCGCGCGCCGCTACGACTCCATCGACATCTCGATGCCCTTCGTCGAAAAGGATTTTGCCAAATGGGCGTCGAAAATATACCACCTCACCGGCAAGGGCCAGTCGTACGTGGCCCTGCAGCGCACGCTGCAACCCCTCATTGCGGCAAAGAACTGGAAAAAAGCCAACGCGCGCATCGACTATTTCGCCCTCAGCTTCGAGGACAACTGCGTCGACCAGGTGGCCGAACTGCGCTCCATCCTTGACCGTCCGGCCAATCCCAAGCTTGCGCCCACGCCCCTCGTCAGGCCCGCCTACGATATGGCCCGTCCCGTGATGCACCCCAGCGGCAACCGCCTCTTCTTCGAGCGCACCGACGCCGACGGCACCTCCATCCAGTCGGCCCTGTGGACCGCCACCAAAAAGGGCGGCGTGTGGAAAGGCACCGGCGACATCGCCTTTACCAATATCGAAAACCGCAATGTTCACATTTTTAGCCTTTTCGACGGCGGAAACAAGATGCTTCTGGGCAAGGACGGCGACATAATGGTGGCGCAGCTGGACGGTGACCGCTGGACAGTGACCGAGACCCTGCCCCAGCCGGTCAACGGCCCCTACAACGACTACGACGCCTTTATGCTGCCCGACAGCAGCGGCATCCTCTTCGCCTCCGATCGCCCCGGCGGCCAGAATCTGCAGCCCTCGCGCGCCTATTTCCACGGCGACACGGCGCTGGCCAGCGACATATACTTCTGCCCCCTCACCGACAAGGGATGGGGCGCCGCCGTCAACCTCGGCATCAACGTCAACAGCCCCTATATGGAATGCAGTCCCGTCGTCAGCGACGACCTGAAAACCATCTATTTCGTCACCGACGGCCGCGGCGGACTGGGCCGTGGCGACATCTATTTTGCCACGCGCGACAACACCGACGACTGGCAGCACTGGTCGGCGCCGGTCAACTACGGCAAAGAGGTCAACAGCGGCCTCGACGAGCGTTCGGTCAGCCTCGGAGCCGACCGCCGCACGCTCGTCTACAGCTCCAACTCGCACGGCCGCTACGGGGCCTACAGCGTCGCCGCCTTCCACACCGTCGACGAACGTATGCGCACCGTCACGATAGCCGCCGACGAGATAGGCTTCAGCATCGACATCGTCGACAACGCCACCCAGAAGGCTGTGGCCGAAGGCCAGCGCATATCGCGCCAAAGCCAGTGGCAGACATCGCTCTATGCCGACCACCAGTACACCGTCTACGCCAGCTGCAACGGCCTGCTGCTGCCGGCCATCGCCTTCAGCCCCGCCGTGAGCAGCACGCTGCAGCCCCGCGCCTACGATAAAAGCGAACTCAACGCAATGGCCCGCAGCGGAGCCGTACTGCCCCTGCCGGGCATCGTGTTCGAGAAAAACCGCGACCAGCTGAAACCCAGCGCAATGACCGAGCTGGCCCACCTGGCCGCCTTCCTCGGCAGCCATCCCTACCTGACCGTCGAAATCGTCGTCAACGTGGCGGGCAGCGACGACACGTTCTGCTACAACCTGTCGCAGTCGCGCGCCTCGCAGCTGAAACGCCAGCTGTCCGACCGCGGCGTCGACCCCGACCGCATTGTCCTCTCGCCCTACGGCAACAGCCTTGTCAAGCGCGACGGCAATGCCGCTCCCGTGGGTGTAAGAATCAGCTATTGAGCCACTTCGTCATAAACTGCGGCAGCCCCAATCCGGCGCGCCGCAGCGGCACCAACCACAAGCCATCGGCCCCGGGCCGATGGCTTTCTTTGTCCTGCAAATTTTAGTCCAACAGTCAGAAAGCCAGCAAGATATGTGTTTATATCCTCGTAACGCGCTCTGCCATAGGCCGTTAGGGTACCTTCTCCGTCATATG
>DFHL01000007.1:31700-50048 GCA_002371315.1 Bacteroidales bacterium UBA3724
ATACTGTACATATACTGTACAACGGGCAGAGCGGGTGGTGAAAATCAGGGGTTTGCGAGGGTCGATTTTGAGCCTTTCCGCTCCCTGGCCGGGGGCGGACGGTGGGAGAGGGGCCGTTTTTTTACACTTTATTAACATTTGGCTGATGATTTCTTTTTTGCACAGCCAGTTGCAGTTGCGGAAAAAAGGCGTAATTTTGCACCCGAATTCCAACACTGTCGACAATGGAAAAACACAAGGTTATAACGTTTGAAAACCGCGAGTTGCACTATCGCGACGAGGGTCGCGAGCATCCGGCCACGCTGGTGCTGCTGCACGGCTTTCTGCAAAATCAGAACGTCTGGAGCTCATTCATACTGACATATATGCGCACGATGCGCGTCATTGCCATCGACCTGCCAGGCCACGGATACAGTGCCACCTACTCTGATGTTCACACGATGGACTTTATGGCCAATGCCGTGAAGGCCGTGCTTGACGATGCCGGCGTGGAGCGCTGCGTGATGGCCGGCCATTCGCTGGGCGGATATGTGGCCCTTGCCTTTGCCGACAGCTATGGCTATATGCTTCAGGGACTTGCGCTGCTCCATTCGCACGCTATGGCCGACGACGGCGCCAAGCGCCTGCGGCGCGACGAGGTGTGCCGCCAGGTGCACCAGAACCGCGCCGGTTTCATCGTCGACTTCATCACCAACCTGTTCGACGACTCGAAGCGCGAAAGCCTGGCGCAGGACATCAAGGAGCTGCGCGACCAGTGCCTCGAGACGAGCGAGGAGGGCATCATCGCCGCCCAACGGGGAATGAAGGTGCGCACGTCGCGCGTCAGGACGCTGGCGCGCCTCGATGTGCCGGTGCTTTTCGTCTATGGCAAGAACGATGCCCGCATCCCCATCGAGATGGGCCTGTCGCAGGCTATGGTCCCCAAGCGAGCCGAGGTGCTGCTGCTCGGCGACGTGGCCCATATGTCGTTTATGGAAGACCGCGACTACGTCAAGACGCGCCTGCGCCACTTCGTATGCCAGTGCTACGCCTGAGCCGGGGCAGGGGCGGCGAACCGGTGCCCGGCGGCGCAAGGCGGCGCGGCGGCATTCGCGACCTTTTGGAGGCGACAGAGGGGTGCGTTTGCCAGGCGGTGTAAATCAATGCGATACACATATTGTGAAAAATAAACTAAAAAAAATTTTTCCATATCAGAAATATGTAGTACATTTGTTTTCTCAAATAAAAACAAAATTTTATTCTAAATAACTGATTAAGATGAAAGTAAATGAAATTATGGCCAACCTGGAGGCCAAACATCCGGGCGAAAACGAGTATTTACAGGCCGTTCGCGAGGTCCTGGAGACCATCGAAGAAGAATACAACAAGCATCCCGAATTTGAGGCTGCCAAAATCGTCGAGCGCATTGTCGAGCCCGACCGCATCTTCACTTTCCGCGTGACTTGGGTCAACGATAAGGGCGAGGTTTGCACCAACTTGGGCTACCGTGTCCAGTTCAACGCCGCCCTCGGTGCTTACAAGGGTGGTCTGCGCTTCCACAAGGCTGTGAACGTTTCGATGCTGAAATTCTTGGGCTTCGAGCAGATCTTCAAGAACAGCCTGACGATGCTGCCCCTCGGTGGTGGCAAGGGTGGTTCGGATTTCGACCCCGTTGGAAAGAGCGACGCCGAAATTATGCGCTTCTGCCAGGCCTTCATGTATGAGCTGTGGCGCAACATCGGTCCCGACCAGGACAGCCCTGCCGGCGACGTGGGAGTTGGCGGCCGCGAAATCGGCTACCTCTATGGTGCCTACAAGAAACTGGCTCGCGAGCACTCGACCGGCGCTCTGACCGGCAAGAGCTACGGCTGGGGTGGTAGCCTCATCCGTCCCGAGGCCACTGGTTTCGGCGCTGTCTACTATGTTGACCGTATGGTGAAGCAGAACGGTGACACCCTGAAGGGCAAGAAGATTGCTCTCTCGGGCTTCGGCAACGTTGCCTGGGGTGCTGCCATCAAGGCTACCGAGCTGGGTGCCAAGGTCATCGCTATCAGCGGCCCCGACGGTGTCTGCGAGATCAAGAACGGTATCAAGCCCGAAATGATCGACTATATGCTCGAGATGCGTGCCTCGAACCGCAACAAGGTTGAGGATATGGCCACCAAGTTCCCGAAACTGGCCAAGTTCACTGCCGGCAAGAAGTCTTGGAGCATTCCTTGCGACATCGCTATGCCTTGCGCTTTCCAGAACGAGCTGGATGAGAAGGACGCTAAGGAACTTCTCAAGAACGGCGTGAAGTATGTTGCTGAGGTTTCGAATATGGGTTGCCAGCCCAAGGCTATCGCCGCCATCCAGAAGGCTAAAGTGCCCTTCGGTCCTGGTAAGGCTGTCAACGCCGGTGGTGTTGCCACCTCTGGCCTCGAGATCTGCCAGAACGCTGAGCACCGCAACTGGACTGCCGAAGAGGTCGACAAGAACCTCCACACGATTATGGACAACATCTATGATATGTGTGTCGAGCACGGTAAGGAAGCCGACGGTACCATCAACTATGTGAAGGGTGCCAACATCGCTGGCTTTATGCGCGTTGCCAAGGCTATGCTTGCTCAGGGTATCATCTAATTGAAGATACATTATCTGACGATACGAAAGGCCGCCCGAACGGACGGCCTTTCATTTATAATATGCAGTCAATGAAACATATAGAGATTATCAACGGGCCCAACCTGAACCTTGTGGGGGTGCGCGAGCCCGAGGTGTACGGCTCTGTATCGATGGAGCAGTTTGTGGACAGTTTGCGCCAGCGCTTTGCCGACATCGAGATCGGCTATTTCCAAAGCAACATCGAGGGCGAGCTCATCGACCGCATACAGCAGGTGGGCTTCAGTGCCGACGGCCTGGTCATCAATGCCGGCGGCTACAGCCACACCAGCGTGGCGCTGCACGATGCCCTTGCCGCCGTTGCGGCTCCTGCCGTAGAGGTGCACATCAGCAACATCTTTGCCCGCGAGGACTACCGCCACCATTCGCTGCTCAGCAGTGCCTGCCGCGGTATGGTGTGCGGACTTGGCCTGGAGGGCTATGCGCTTGCCATCGAAGCCTTGTCGGGGCGGAAGTGACTGCTGTTGAAAAACCATTTAACAAAAAACGGAGCCGGAAGGTGCCGACTACAAAAAAAAGCGTAACTTTGTAGTTGGATTTCACTGCTTATGTGCTACGCAAGCAGGTGATATTTATGTTTTTGCATTGAAAATAATGAACACAGACCGTTTTAAAAACTATCAGGACGACGTGAAGCAACTGGTGCTGGGCTTCGAAGCTATGGAGCGCAGGGGCGACAGCCGCTACTATGACGTTGAGGAGCTGGAAACCATCATCGACTTCTATCTTGAGACTGCCGATGGCGATGGCCTCGAAAGGTCGGTCAGCTATGGCGAGAAGCTGTTCCCCTCGTCCAACGAGATACGTCTGCGCCGCGTGCACCTGCTCTGTTTCAAGGAACGATACAAGGAGGCCTACTCGCTGCTGAAGCAGCTGGAACGCATAGAGCCCGACGACACCGACGTGCTGTATGCGCTGGGCGTGGTGTACAGTGCCCTGGAGCAGCCGCGCAAGGCCATACAGTATTATCACAAGGCCGCCGCCGACGGTTACGAACTGGGCATAATATACAGCAACATAGCCGACGAATACGTTAAGATGGACCAGCGCGAGGAGGCCCGCAACTACTACCGCCGCGCGCTAAGGGTGAAGCCTGAGGACGAGCATACGCTTTATGAGCTGGCCAACTGCTATGAGGACGACGGGATGATCGAGCAATGGATACATTTCTACAGCCGTTTTGTCCAGGAGCATCCCTATTCGAAGGTGGGCTGGTATTGCCTTGGCGAAGGCTATTGCGCTGCGGGGCTTTACGAGAAGGCCGTCGACGCCTACCAGTATGCCACAACCATCGACAATGAGTTCTACTATGCATATATGCAGCTGTCGGCCTGCTACAGCGCTATGGGCGACCAGACGAAGGCCGTGGCTGCGCTGCACGATGCCTGCCAGCACACGCAGGACAAGGCCTATGTGTACTTCCGCATTGGCGAAATATTCCGCTTTCAGGACAATGCCGTCACTGCCAATATTTACTACCGCAAGGCTCTTGACGAGGACCCGTACTATGCCGAGGCGTGGCACACGATGTCGACCTGCTATGCCTTTCTGCGCGAGTACGATGCCGCCATCGATGCCGCCAAGCGGGCACTGAAAATCGACCCTGAGTCGCCGATTTTTCTTACCACTCTGGCAATGATCTATGCCGACAGCGGCGACTATGACAACGCGGACCGCATTTTCGTGTGCGCGAAGCCGTACTATTCTGACTTTGAGCAGGGTTGGCTGGCTTTGGCCGACTATAACATTATGCGCCGAAACTATGACGAGGCGCTCGAGGCTCTCAGTGCCGGTCTGACGGACTGTGAGCTTGTCCTGGAATTCAACAAGCGGCTGGCCTACTGCTACTATATGACGGGGCGTCGCAATATGCTCTACAATGCCGTGAGGGCCTGCCTGATGGAAGGCGAGGAGGGAGCGCGCGCCTTGCTCGACTTTTTCCCTGAACTGGCGGACAATCTTGAGGTTATGAATATTATCAAATCATATCTAAACGACGAAAAAAAGAACACATTATGAGACATTACAATCTGGTATTTGTATTCCTTCTGGCTTTGGCCTTCGGTGCCAAGGCGCAGGACAGCACGGTGGCGGCTTTTGAACGCGAGGAGGCTGACTTCATTGCCGTTGACGCCGGTGAGGACGATGTTGCGGCTGGCATTGCCGAAGGGCCTGTGCTGGGCCACAACGCGACGGCGGACGATGGCATCGGCGAGGCCGATGCGCACTATCACGGCTGGGTAGCCAAAGTGGTGAAGAAATACGAAGAGATCATCACCGGCGGGTCGGAAGTTATGGTCTACGGCGCCCTGGGTGGCTTGATGACCGTCGAGAGCAGCTTTATCCCTTTCCCGTCGGAAATCGTCATACCGCCTGCCGTGATGGTTGCCGCCGAGCCTGAAACCCCGACGAACATCAAAATATGGCTCATCGTCCTGTTCGGTACAATCGGAGCCTTGCTGGGCGCCTATTTCAACTATTTCTTGTCGCGCTGGCTGGGTCGCCCGATCATCTATAAGTTTGTCGACAGCAAGCTGGGACACGCCCTGCGCCTGTCGGGCGAGAAGATGGAACGTGCCGAGAAGTATTTCAACGAGCACGGTGTGGTAAGTACCTTGGTCGGCCGTTTCATTCCGGTAATCAGGCAGTTGATTTCCATCCCGGCGGGACTTTCGAAAATGAATATCGGTGCGTTCACTCTGTTCACATTCCTTGGTGCCGGCGCGTGGAACTGCATTCTGGCCCTGATAGGTTACCTGGCGGCCAAGGCTGGTGGAATGGCATTCATATACAAATACAGCGCCTTGCTGTCGAAGATTATTATCGTCGTCTTTGTTGTGGCGGTATTTTTCCTGATTGTCAGGTCGATAGTGCGCAAGCGCAAAAAAGTGTCTGTCCAATGAGCAACAGCGAAGACGTCGACAACAAATTCGATTTCCATCGGCTACTGCTTCGCAAGGACAGGCCGCTGCCCAAGGCGGGATGCAGCTGGGCATTCTATGTCTTCCTGCTGCTAATCATTGTGTATTTGGTATTTATGTATATAAAATACAGTAAATAATAACGGTTACTATCATCAACTACTCCTAAAAATGGATATTCGCAGTCAATTCCCGATACTCAATCAAACGGTCTATGGCAAACCGCTTGTCTACTTCGACAATGCCGCAACGACGCAAAAGCCGCAGTGTGTCATCGATACACTCTGCAACTACTATAAGTCGCTGAACAGCAACATACACCGCGGTGCGCACTATCTGGCGTCGCAGGCCACTGAGCAGTATGAGCAGACGCGCCGCAAGGTCAAGGAGTTCATCAACGCACGCCATAGTCACGAGATTGTTTTCACGCGTGGCACAACCGAAAGTATCAACTTGGTGGCCAGCTCGTTCAGCCAACGCTTCATAAGCAAAGGCGACGAGGTGGTGGTGTCGGCGATGGAGCACCACAGCAACATAGTGCCTTGGCAGTTGGCTTGCGAGCGGCAGGGTGCCACTCTGCGTGTCATTCCGTTCGACGACCAGGGCATCCTCGACCTCGATGCATTCGCGGCGCTTCTCAACGAACGCACCCGTATCGTCGCCGTGACGAATGTCAGCAACACGCTCGGCACCGTCAACCCGATAGCCGAAATCATCAGGATAGCGCATAGCCGCGAAATTCCGGTGCTTGTCGACGGAGCGCAGGCCATTTCGCATCGCAAGGTCGACGTGCAGCAGCTGGGATGCGACTTCTACTGCTTTTCGGGGCATAAGATGTATGGCCCTATGGGCGTGGGCGTTATGTACGGTCGCGAGGAGTTGCTCGAGCAAATGCCACCCTACCAAGGCGGTGGCGAGATGATAAAGGATGTCACCTTCGAACGAACCACATACAACGAACTGCCGTTCAAATTTGAGGCTGGCACGCCCGCCGTCGGCGACGTGTTGGGACTCGGCACGGCTATCGACTTCATTAGCCAAATCGGCATCGGCACCATTGCCGCCACCGAGAAAGAGCTAACTGACTACGCCACAGGACAACTGCAGCAGATAGAGGGACTTAGAATCTATGGCACTGCGCCTGACAAGACTTCTGTCATCTCGTTCCTCATCGGCAATGCCCACCCTTACGATGTTGGTACGCTGCTCGACAAATTGGGTATCGCTGTCCGCACCGGTCACCACTGTACCCAGCCGATTATGGACCGCTACGGCATTCCCGGCACCGTGCGCGCCTCGTTTGCCGTCTACAACACCCGTGACGAAGTTGACACCATCTGTGCCGCCATCCGGCGCATAGCTCCGATGCTGCAATAAACTACGATACACAATGTTACGTACTCTACATATAGAAAACTACGCACTCATACAACAGAGTGACATCGACTTCGACGGTGGCTTTGTGGCTATCACTGGCGAAACGGGTGCCGGCAAGTCCATAATGCTCGGCGCCTTAGGTCTGCTGCTTGGCCAACGCGCCGACAGCAAGGTCCTTTATGACAGCACCCTCAAATGCGTTGTCGAAGCTCAATTCGACACGGCAGCCCTCAATCTTGGCGAGATGTTTGCCGACAACGATGTCGACTACAGCGACGACGGCATCGTCATACTTCGCCGTGAAATCCTTCCCAGCGGCAAATCACGCGCATTCGTCAACGACACGCCCGTCCAGTTGCCTTTCCTGCGCCAGCTTGGAGCCTCTCTGATCGACATACATTCCCAGCACGCAACCTTGCTGCTTGGCGACAGCACTTTCCAGACCTCGCTGCTCGACAGTATGGCTGCCGACCACAAGCAGCTTGCAGAATACCGTGACTCGCTGCGGCAATATACAAGCTTGAAACACAAACTGGAAGACCTTATCGCCACCGAGCAGCAGAACCGCAAGGATTACGACTACAACAAGTTCCTTTTCGACGAACTGGAACAGGCCAACCTCAGCGACGGCGAACAGGAGGAATTGGAGCAGGAAGCCTCGATCCTGGCCAATGCTGAAGGCATCAAACAGGCTCTGTCGCAGGCTGTGGAACTGTGCGACGGCGAGGAGGATTCAGCCTTGCAGCGCCTCAATGCCGCCAAGACTATGGTTGCCAAAGTGGCTGACTGCCACAAGGAAATCGACCAGCTGAACGAACGCTTCGAATCGGCGGTTATAGAGTTGCGCGACATTGTCAGCTCGCTTGAGGCCATCGGCGAAGACATCAATTTCTCTCCCGAGCGGCAGCAGCAGGTGGACGACAGGCTTGACCTCGTCTATCGTCTGCAGAAGAAGCACAATGTCGCTACCGTGTCCGAACTGCTGGAGATTCAGCGCCAGCTGGACGGCAAACTTGGTGAGGCAGGCAGCATTGAACATCAGATTAAAGAGGTGATGGAAGCCGTAGATAAGACTTTCAATGAGTTGCAACACAAGGCAGATACCCTGACCCAATGCCGACGTAAAGCTGCCAGCCAACTCGAAAAACAAATCGCTCCTCTGCTCGGCGACCTTGGACTTGCCAATGCCACCCTCAAGGCCGACATACAAACCCTGCCGGACTATGGTCCGCTTGGAAACAACAATGTGCAGCTGCTTTTCAACGCCAACAAGGGCGGCCAGCTTCGCGAGCTGTCCAAGGTGGCATCCGGCGGTGAAATGTCTCGCCTGATGCTGGCAATCAAGGCCCTGACATCGCATTCGCGACTTTTGCCCACAATCATATTCGATGAGATAGATGCGGGCATTTCTGGCGACATTTCGGTAAAAGTGGGACGTATTATGCAGCGTATGGCTCAGGGAATGCAGGTCATTGCCATCACTCATCTGCCGCAGATTGCCGCACGTGCTGCACAGCATTACAAAGTATACAAAGACGACGGCGCTGGCCGCACAACATCCAGAATACGACAACTCAACGCTGACGAACGCCGTCGCGAAGTCGCCGTAATGCTCTCGTCCGACCCGCCTTCGCCGGCAGCTCTCCAAACCGCCTCTGAACTGATGGCGGAATAACGCTTTTCTATATTAGACCATTTGTATGATTCTGATTTTATTTTTGTTAATATCCATAACTGCATTCTGCCAGACACCGCAGACCTTCCAAGGAACGAAGATCGCTGCCCCCGAATGCTACGCCACTCTGCCCGTTCGTCTGCCCGTCTCTATGGCTGGCGGCTTTGGCGAGATACGTCCCAATCATTTCCATAGCGGGCTCGACCAGCGTACAGGTGGCAAGGAGGGCGAGCGCGTCTACGCTCCCAACGACGGCTACGTCTCGCGCATCAACATTTCGGCCTGGGGCGGTGGCAAAGTGTTGTATATCACCCATCCCGACGGCTATCGCACCGTCTATATGCACCTCAGCCAGTTTTGTGGCGAAATCGGGCAGTTTGTCAATGACTATCAGTACAATAATCACGTCTATGCCTTCGATGTCGAGCTGCCCAAGGATTCCATTCGCGTCACCAAGGGACAGCTGGTCGCCCTTACTGGCAATACCGGCGGTTCCGCAGGGCCTCACCTGCACTACGAAATACGCCTTGCCGAAAACGACCAACCCATCAACCCGCTACTTTTCGGCATCCCCTACAACGACCTGATTGCGCCGACAATAGCAGGCATCAAACTCTATCCCGCCGACGCGGGCACCACCCTCGACGGCAAAAACAAGACACTTACTTTTCTTGCCAAGCAGTTGCCGATGTACGATACCATCGACGTCAGTGGACGCTTCTATACTGGCATCTACACCTACGACCAGCACGAACCCGGCTCGCGAAACAAGAACGGCATCCACCGCATCGACATCTTCGTCGACGACTCGCTGTTCTATGTCTACACCATCCCAACTTTCGTCTTCGACGAGACGCGGGCCATCAATGCCATCATCGACTATCCACACTACCAGCGCACCCGCGAATACTACATCATCACTCGTCATCTGCGCGGCGACCGCAACAATTTCAGCACCGCCTATCGCGACGGCGGCTACATCTGCTTTAACGACACACTGATACATAAAATCCAATACCGTTCCAGCGACCACAAAGGCAACTACGCGCAGCAGACACTTTATCTGCGCTCCACCCCCCAAGGAAAACAGGCGCAAAATGCCACGCCACCGTCGATTTCAGCCACAGGCGATCCGATAACCTACTTCAAGCACTTCAGGCTTCGCCAGGACAACTTCTCCGTCAGCATCCCGCCCTATACGGTCTACGACAACGACCACCTTTCGTATCGGCGCAGCAAAGACCCGCTTTCGCTCACCGACCGGCATCATATCGGCCTGGTACGTAATCCGTTGCCACCGCACCAAAGCTTCGATCTATGGATTGATCTCCCTGACGGCATCGACCAAAACCTGCTGGACAAACTCACGGTGGTCTGCATCAACGGCAACAATGTCAGTGCTTTGCCCACCACCATTCAGGATACCTGCCTGCACGCCGTTTCGCGCTCTTTCGGCAGTTTCGCCATCCGCATCGACACTGTTGCACCAACCGTCAAACCGCTCAATTTCAGCAGCGGCAAGACCCTCAAAGCAGGCAAAATCACCGTAAAGATTGACGACAACCTTACAGGCATCGTCTCCTACGACTGCTTCATCAACGGTCAGTGGCACGTCGCCGAGCACGACGGAAAGACATCCACACTCACCGTCGACGCAAGCCACCTGCGCAAAGGGCAGAACACCGTTACCTTCCGCGTCGCCGACGCCGTGGGCAACACTACACAAAAAAACTGGAAAATAAACCGCTAACGCATTCATTTATGCGCATCTACCTCATAGGCTACAGCTACAGCGGCAAAACTACCCTTGCCCGCGATGCCGCCCGCTTGCTCGGCTGGCAGTATTTCGACACCGACAAAGCCATCGAAATCAAATACCACACCTCAATCTCCACCTTCTTCAGCCACTATGGCGAGCAGGCTTTCCGCATCATCGAACGGCAAATACTGCAAAGCACAGCCCAAATCGACAACGCCATCATATCCACCGGCGGCGGAACGCCCTGCAACGACGACAACATACGCTTCATTCTCCAGCACGGCACCGCCGTCCACCTGCAGATGAGCGTCGACGACATAATGCAGCGCATCGCACACGCGCGCCGCTCGCGCCCGCTGCTGAAAGACAAAACACCCGAACAGGTGCGCGAATACATAACCGAGCAACTCCAGCTGCGGCTGCCATACTACAACCAGGCGCAACTGACGCTGCCAGCCTTCAACGCCAATGCCCAACAACTCGTCGACCTGCTGACAAAAACAGAGGTGTTGCGTTAGTGGGTTTTGTATTCAAATCAATACCTTGCGATTCAGCTTTTAATTGTTTAAATCCCTGACCGGGAAATTGAAATAGGTGTCAGGGTATGGCTCGTTGCGCAGCGTGAAGTGCCACCACTCTGTGGCAAGCGGACGGAACCCGTGGCGCAGCATTGCGTTGCGCAGCGTCATACGGTTACGGAACTGCTCGGCCGTGATGGTGTCGTTCTGTCGGTAGCGTCCCGTTGCGGGGTCGCAGCCACATCCGGGATGGCTTTCCGGCCCGAACCAGTCGAACGTGCCGCCCATATCCACCTCCTTGCCAGTCCGCATATCAAAGAGCGTCAAATCTACCGTCGAACCGCGCGAATGGCCGCTCCTCGACGCTATATACCCAAGTTGGAACAGCCTGCGGCGGTCGACGTTGGGATAGAAATAGCGTCGCATCAGCGTGTCGCTAACGTTGCGGTTCCAGCGTACAAAATGGTCCACAGCCATTTGCGGCCGGTAGGCATCGAAAATCTTCAACCTATAACCCTGAGCCACAAGCTCGTCGCTGACGCGTAGCAGGCTGTCGGCCGCGCGCCGCGACAGCAGTGCTGTGGGCTGCAGGTAGCCGTCGATGCGGCTGCCCACAAAGTTGTACGTCCCGAAATAGCGTATTTCCAGAATGGCATCGGGCACAACATCGGCAAGGTTGACAAAACCGTAGATGCCCGCGGTGTCGTATTCCTCCACAGTCACTTCGCTGCTGTCCTCAATCCTGATGGGCACCGTGCCGACAGGCATTTGCGGCCCGCTTTCCCTGCAGGCAAAAATAAGAGCGCAAAACACTGCAACCCACAGCTTTCCAGTCTTTATATTTGGCATCCTAATAAATATAGAATAATAATCAAATTCAAAAAAACTTACACTAACACATTAACGCACAAACACATTCATTATTGTAACATTTCCGTAACAAATGCGAAACAATATCTTAACCGAATCTTAACCGAAATGTAACCGCTTTTAGCGGCGCGCTGTGTAATTTTGCATCCAGAAACAAAAAACAGAAACGAAATGGGTTTTACAGACATCTTGATGATTATCATTAATTTCGCCGGTGCGCTGGCAGTGTTCCTCTTCGCTATGAAAATGATGAGCGAAGGCCTGCAGAAAGCCGCCGGAAGCAAAATGCGTGCCATCCTGGGCCGCATCACTGGCAATCCCCTGAGCGGCATCCTCACCGGCACCGTCGTCACTGCCGTCATCCAGTCGTCGTCGGCAACCACCGTGATGGTCGTAAGTTTCGTCAACGCCGGCCTGCTCTCGCTCAGCGGTGCCGTCGCCGTCATTATGGGTGCCAACATCGGTACCACGGCCACGGCCTGGATCATCGCCCTGCTGGGCCTCGGCGAAGGGTCGGGGACCTTCTCGCTTCCGATGCTGCTGGCCGCCATCAGCCTTTTCTTCATTTTTTCGAAACGTGAATCTCTAAAGCCTGTAGGCGAGACGGTTATCGGCCTGGCGCTGCTGCTGGTGGGTATGGAGCTTCTGCAGGGCGCGATGCCCAATCTTGAGCAGTATCCGGGTCTGCTCGAAGGCATTGCCTCGCTCAGCGGCTTCGGTTTCTGGTCCATACTGCTGTTCATCGTCATCGGAACCGTGCTCACCTGCCTTGTCCAGTCGTCGTCGGCAATGATGGCCATCACGCTGCTGATGTGCTACAACGGTATGCTCGGCACCGAAATGGCAATAGCCCTCGTTATGGGCCAGAACATCGGTACCACCATCACGGCCAACATTGCCGCCGCCGTGGCCAACACAGCCGGCAAGCGTGCCGCGCGTGCCCACCTGGTGTTCAACGTCGTCGGCGTGCTGGTCACACTGGCTCTCTTCCGTCCAATCGTCACGCTGGTCCAATCCGTCTATCCCGCCGATGTGCCTATGGCCATCACCCTGTTCCACACGCTGTTCAACGTCGGCAACACCGTCCTGCTTGCCTGGTTCATACCCCAGATCCTGTGGCTGGTGGACCGTATGGTGCCCGAAGCCAAAGAGGGTGCCGGCAAGGAGCGTAAAGACGAGTACCACCTCACCTACATCAGCGGCGGCACCGTGTCGACCGCCGAGCTCAACCTGCAGTCGGCCAAGAAAGAGCTGCAGCTCTTCTCGAAAGAGGTGCTCAAGATGTACGCCCTGCTGCCGGGTCTGCGCACCGCCAACAGCGAAAAGGCCTTCGATGCCATACTGAAGCAAATATCCCAGTACGAGGAACTTACCGACCGTATGGACCGCGAAATCACCGACTTCCTCACCGCTGTGGGCAGCGGCGGACTGAGCCAGCACGCCTCGATACGCGTGAGTTCGATGCTGCGCATTAGCGACAACCTTGAAAGCATAGGCGACACCATCTTCCAAATCGCGCAGACGCGCAAGAACAAGCGCGAGGATGCTGTCCATTTCAGCGACCACCTCAACGCCAACCTTGAGCAGATGACCGCCGCCGTGCAGAATGCCCTTGCGGTGATGGACAACAATCTGGCCGACTTCGACAACGCCGACCTGCGTGCCGCCAACGATGCCGAAAATGCCGTCAACACGCTGCGCGACCGCCTGCGCGCCGAGCACATCGAGGCCCTGAAGACGGGCAAATACAACTATGCCGTCGGCAACGCCTACAGCAGCCTCTATGCCCAGTACGAAAAACTCGCCGACCACGTCATCAACGTCAGCGAGGCCATCAAGAACGACGCCTGAAACAAACTCTTCCCTTCAACAAAACATCAGCCAGCGGGTGGCGAGCCTTATCGAAGGCCTGCCACCCGCTCCGCTATTTCAACGTTTGTTCAACGTTCGTTCAACGTTATTTCTTCGATGCGCAATCGAAGAAATAACGGCGAAATAACGAAGAAGTAACGATGAAATAACGGCGAAATGGCCTTGCGGGTGGCGAGCCTCATCGAAGGCCTGCCCCCCGCTCCGTTATTTCGACCATCGTTCGACCATTGTTTAACCATCGTTCGACCATCGTTCTACCATTTTAAATGGTTAAACGATGGTCGAACGATGGTTGAACAATGGTCGAAATGGCAGGGCAGATGGCTTGTGGTTTGCTGTGCGGTTTGCCGATTCGGGTTGTCGCTTTTGCCTCTTGCGGCCGGGTTCCTCTTTTTTTCGTAACTTTGCATCTTGCAAAAAGGTGCAAAAAATGAAGATTATTCAATCCAAAGACTTGATATTGATATTATTGTTGGTATTTGCCGCCTGCAGCAAGCCCGTGCCGCCCAAGCCCTTCGGGGCCTGTCCGACGCCGCAGCAGATGGCGTGGCAGCGTATGGAAATGAATATGTTCTGCCATTTCGGCCCCAACACGTTCAGCGGTGCCGAGTGGGGCGACGGCAGCGAGACGGAAGACCTTTTCAACCCCTCGGCCCTCGACTGCCGCCAGTGGGCAGCCACGGCGCGCCGGGCGGGAATGGGCGGCATCATCGTCACCGCCAAGCACCACGACGGCTTCTGCCTTTGGCCCAACCCGCAAAGCACTCATACCGTGGCACAAAGCAGTTGGCGCGACGGCAAGGGCGATGTGCTGCGCGAACTCAGCGAGGCCTGCAGCGAGGCCCGTCTGGCGATGGGCGTGTATGTCTCGCCCTGGGACCGCAATGCGCCCACCTACGGCAGCGACGCCTACAACGAGACGTTTCGCCTGACGCTGGAAAGCGTTCTGTCGCAGTACGGTAGCGACGACGGCAGCGGCAAGCGGCGCATCTTCGAGCAATGGTTCGACGGTGCCAACGGCGAGGGCCCGAACGGCAAGAGGCAGACCTACGATTGGCCGCTGTTCAACGCCACGGTGGCCCGTCTGCAGCCCGAGGCTTTGATATTCAGTGATGTGGGCCCTGGCTGCCGCTGGGTGGGCAACGAAAGCGGCGAGGCCGGCGCGACCTGCTATTCGACGCTCGATGCCGACGGCTTCACGCCGGGCGCGGGTGCCCCGCCGACCGAAGTGCTGAACTGCGGCAACGCTGGCGGAAAATATTGGATTCCAGCCGAAACTGATGTCAGCATACGCCCCGGCTGGTTTTGGCACGAGGATGAGGAGCCCAAAAGCCTTGACGAGTTGCTGCACATCTACTACACCAGCGTCGGGCGCAACTCGCTGCTGCTGCTCAACGTGCCGCCCGACCGTCGCGGACGGATCGATGCTACCGACTCGCTGCGCCTGATGGAGTTGCGCGCCGCGCTGGACAGCATCTTCGCCACCGACCTGGCACGTCAGGGCAATGTCGAAGCCAGCCACACGCGAGGCGGCAAACGCGGCAAAGCATTCGTGGCCAGCAATTTGCTCGACGACGACTACGACACCTACTGGACCACCGACGACAGCATACTGACGCCTGTGCTGACGCTGACCTTCGAGCAGCCGGTCACCTTCAACCGCATCCTGCTGCAGGAGTATATTCCGCTGGGACAGCGCATTGCGGGGTTCTGCATAGCCTATGTCGATGCCGACGGCAAGCGTCACCGCCTGGCCGACGGGACCACTGTGGGCTACAAGCGTATTCTGCTGACCCCCACCGTCACGGCACGCCAGGTGATGATCAGTATCGACAAGTCGATGGCCTGCCCCGTGCTGAACCGCATCGGACTTTTTATGGACAATATAACAAACAGATAGAATGAACATTATTGCGCGGTATCGGACTGTTGGCTTGTTGCTCGTGATGATGGCCTTCGCTGCGTCGGCCTTCGGGCAGCAGCGCGCCACGACGGTGCAAGGCACCGTGGTGGATGCCGTCAGCGGCGAGGCGCTGCCGTTTGTCCAGATTGGTTTTCAGGGCACCACCATCGGGACAACGAGCGATATGAACGGCCGTTTCCGCCTCAGCAACCCGTCGCCCAAAGGGGCGCAGGACACGCTGCGGTTCCAGATGATGGGCTACGAGCCTGCTGTCAGGGTTGTGGCCGCCGGCGTGGCGAAGCGCAACCTCAAGGTGACGATGTCGCCCCGCTCGCAGGTGATGCAGGAGGTCGTCGTCACGGCCTCGCGCAAGGACCGCAAGCGCTATCGCCGCCGCGACAACCCGGCCGTCGAGCTGGCGCGCGCCGTCATCGAACACAAGGAGCAGAACCGCGTTCAGGCACTGCCGCGCTTCCGGCGCGAGGTGTACGAGAAAACGACGCTGGCCCTCGACGACTTCCATCCCGACTTCGAAGGAAAACGCATTTGGCGCAAACTCAATTTCTTGGAGAAATACATCGACCAGACGCCCTTCGACGCGACGCCGATACTGACCATCTCGATGCGCGAGCAGATGATGCAGCAGTCGTTCCGCCAAAAACCGCGCCAAAACCGTACCCTGCTCACCGCCAAGCGGATGGAGGGCCTGGACCAGATGCTGGGCCAGGAGGGTATCGACGCCAGCCTGAGCGAAATGTTTGTGCCCATCGACATCTACGACAACGATATCGAAGTGATGCTGAACCGTTTCACCAGTCCCCTTAACAGCCTGCTGGCCACGACGTTCTACAAGTTCTATATCACCGATACGGTCGAAATCGACAGCATTCCTTGCGTGGAGCTATCGTTTGTGCCGGCCAACAACCGCAGCTACGGATTCACGGGGCAGATGTACATAACCCTCGACGGCAACTATGCTGTGGCACAATACGGTATGACCGTTTCGCCATACGTCAACCTGAACTTTGTGCGCGACCTGACCATTGTGCAGACCTACACGCGCTGGACCGACAGTGCCGACAGCACCCGGCGTGTCCGATACATCCCCGACCGCAGTGACACCTACGGGCGTATGTTTATCCACAAGAAGCTGCAGGAAGTCTATGCCCATCAGGTGCGTATCTATCACAAATACAACATTTCAGATACGGCCAGCCTGCTGCCCGACAGCCTCTTCTCGCCACTATCCAGCAACGCTTCGCTTCCTAAGACCAAGATGCGGCGCAAGGTGTGGAACGAGCTGCGCCCCATCGAGTTGACTGCCAAGGAGACCGTCATCGACAGTCTGCGCTACGAGTTGGCACGGCTGCCGGAAATGCAACGCCTGCGGCGCATTGGTGAAATCACCTTCACGGGCTATATCCCCACAGCAGCGAAATTCGATTCAAGCCGTGTGTACATAGGCCCGATCTACAATTTCGTCAGCCACAACCACACCGAGGGCTGGCGCATACGACTTGGGGCGATGACCTCGGCAAAACTCAATCCGCGCAATTTCGCCGAAGGATATGTGGCCTACGGTTTTGGCGACAAACGTGTGAAATTCAATACTTCGCTGATTCATACCTTTGAAGACAAAGAACTGCATTCGCACGAGGCACCGCAAAACCGCATCAGTCTGACGGCCAGCTACGAGCTGGAGGCTCCAGGCCAGAATTTCGACAACTTCGACCGTGACAATATTATGATGTCGGGCAATGTGCCGCAGAAACTGCAATATGTGGCTCAGGGTGTGGTGCGACTGCAGAAGCAGTGGCCCAGCCATCTGCGCATCGACACGTGGCTGGCGGCGCGGCGCTATGAACCTACGTCGCTGCTGCAATACCATCAGTATCAAGAGGACGGAACGCTGCGCATCGTGGACCATTTTGCCGAAGCCGAATGGATGGGCAAGCTGACATTCAGCCCCAATCGCGACCTCGACAGCCGGCGCCCGGGCAGTGCCAACATCACCACGCTGAAAAAGGACGCTCCAACCATAAACCTGACTCACCGCATAGCCCTGATGGAAGGCGGGTTCCGCTACCAGCGCACCGATTTCAGTGCAGAGAAACGTTTCTGGCTTGGCGCTTTCGGCCATATCGACTCCAAGCTTGTCTCGGGCATCGTATGGAACCGCGTTCCGTATCCAAGGCTCTGTTTTCCAAGCGGCAACGACAATGTATTCATCTCGTCGTCGGCATTCAACACTATGAGGCCGATGGAATTTGTCACCGACCAGTATGCTGCCTTTTTTGCAACCTATCACCTCAAAGGGTGGATTCTGAACAAGATACCGCTCGTCAGGCGGCTGCGGCTGCGCGAGGTTGCGGGCTTCAACATACTGTATGGCGGCCTGTCGGCCAAAAACAACCCCGCTGCCGACAATCCGACAGGGCTTTTCCAGCTGCCGGAAGGTACCTCGCCGTTGGGCGAAAAGCCTTATATGGAATGGAGTGTCGGCATTGAAAACATATTCAAATTCATCCGTATAGACTACATACGCCGCATCAGCTACAACGAGGGTATGAGCGGCAAGGAGAAAGGATTCTTCAAAATCGAGTTCAAATTCACAATCTGACATTATGAGAAAGAATCTGCTGATAATCATATTGCTTACGATAGCTATTGGCTTTGCTGCGGCTCAGGATGCCGACAGCGTCAGCCAGTTTCGCCAGTATACCAGCTGGAGCATTGCTGCAGGTCCCAGCCTTTCGGGTTACCGCTACAACCTGACGACAGCCGACAATGCGCCCGACCGTATCCTTCCGGCC
>DFHL01000136.1:0-3360 GCA_002371315.1 Bacteroidales bacterium UBA3724
TGATCAGGGCACATGATGGTAGCCATCAGGTTGCCGCCGAAAGCGGGACGGGTCATACGGAACTCGTGAGCCTCGTCGTCGCTGATTTCGAGCTTGGTGGCATCGGCGGTAAGGCCGGTGCGGTTGCGGGCGCTGACGCGCGGGCCAAGGTCGCGGCCGATGGTGGTGGCGCCGATAAGCATAATGCTCGGCTTCTGCTCGGTGATGATTTGGGTTATGGCCTCGGTGTAGGGCTCGGTCAGGTAGTCCTTCAGCAGGTCGTTGTCGACCACCAGCACCTTGTCGGCACCGTGCTCTATAAGGGTCTGGGCCAGGGGCTTCACATCTTTGCCAAGAAGCATAGCGACAACCTTCTCCTGGTTGGCGTCGGCCAGTTCGCGGGCTTTGCCCAGCAGCTCGAGGGCCACATTCTGCAGTTTGCCGTCACGCTGCTCGGCAAACACATATACATCTTTATATTCTGCTAAGTTCATTATTCTTCGTTTTTAGGTGAACAGTGACCTGTGAACAGTGAAACGATAGAGTTCGTGTCACTGGTCACTATTCACTGGTCACTAAATGATATGTTTTTCCTTCAGCTTATTGACAATCAACTCGACGGCCTCTTCGGGGCTGACCTCGAAGGTCTGGCCGGCAGGCTTGAGCTGCTTGGGGAACGACTTGAAGACGCTCGTGGGCGAACCGGCCTTGCCGATATGGTCCTCGGGCACGTTGATGCGGTCGGCGTTCCAAACCTCGACTTCCTTGTCGAAAGCCGTAACGATGCCGTTGACAGTCATATAGCGCGGCTGGACAGCGCTGGCCAGGGCGGTGACGACGCAGGGGGCCTGCATCTCGAGCACCTGATAGCCGTCCTCGAGCTGTTTCTTGACGGTAAAGGTCTTCGAAGCCTCGTCGTACTGCAGGTCGGCCATATAGCTCACCTGCGGCAGGTCGAGGTGTTCGGCAATCTGCGGTCCCACCTGGGCGGTGTCGCCGTCGATGGCCTGACGGCCGGTGATGACGAGGTCGAAATCCATCGTACGCAGGGCACCGGCAATGGCGCTACTGGTAGCCAGGGTATCGGCGCCGCCAAGGCGACGGTCGGTCAGCAGGATGGCGCGGTCGACGCCCATAGCCAGAGCCTCGCGCAGGATGGCTTCGGCCTGGGGCAGACCCATCGTGATGACGGTGACGTGGGCACCGTACTTGTCCTTCAACTGGAGGGCGAACTCGAGGCCGCCCTTATCGTCGGGGTTCATAATCGAGGGAACGCCCTCGCGGATGAGGGTACCGGTCACGGGGTTGATTTTCACCTCGGTAGTGTCCGGCACTTGTTTTATGCAAACTACTATGTTCATTCTATTCTATTTTTTTGTGATTAGTGGTTTGTGAATTGTGAATCGGGCGCGTCGGCCCTTTCTGTTCACCATTCACTTTTCACTATTCACTTTTCACTAATTATTTAAACAATTTACCGGCAATAACCATACGCTGGACTTCGCTGGTGCCCTCGTAGATCTCGGTGATCTTGGCGTCGCGCATCATACGCTCGACGGGATACTCGCGGGTGTAGCCATAGCCGCCGTGGAACTGGACAGCCTTGGTGGTCACCTCCATAGCCGTCTCGGCAGCGAAAAGCTTGGCCATAGCTGCTTCGGCGCTGTAGGGGATGCCGTGGTCTTTCTTGTAGTGGGCCGAGCGGCACAGCAGGCGGGCGGCCTGAACCTTGGTCTCGAGGTCGGCCATCTGGAACTGCGTGTTCTGGAACTGGCTGATCGAGCGGCCGAACTGCTTGCGCTCCTTGGTGTACTTAACCGTCTCGTCCATAGCACCCTGGGCGATGCCGAGGGCCTGGCAGGCGATACCGATACGGCCACCGTCGAGGGTCTTCATAGCAAGGCCAAAGCCTTTGCCCAGCTGACCCAGCTGGCGATCCTTCGGGATGCGGCAGTCTTCGAAGATAAGCTCGGTCGTGGCGCTGCCGCGGATACCCATCTTCTTCTCCTTCTTGCCAACGCTGAAGCCGGGGTCGGTCTTCTCGACGATGAAAGCGCTGATACCCTTGGTACCCAAGCTCTTGTCGGTCATAGCAATGATGATGAACACATTGGCATAGCTGCCGTTGGTGATGAAAATCTTGCTGCCGTTGAGCACCCATTCGTCGCCGTCCAGCACAGCCGTGGTCTGCTGACCGGCGGCATCGGTACCGGCATTGGGCTCGGTGAGGCCGAAGGCGCCAATCCATTCGCCGCTGGCCAGTTTGGGCAGATATTTCATCTTCTGCTCCTCGGTGCCGGCCTCAAGGATGGGGGCGCAGCACAGCGAGGTGTGGGCCGACAGGATGACGCCCGTCGTGGCGCACACGCGGCTCAGCTCCTCGACGGCCATACCGTACATAATGTTCGTTCCGCCGGCGCCGCCGTACTGCGTGGGTACGGGGATGCCCATCAGGCCGATCTTGGCCATTTTCTTGACAGTTTCCATCGGGAAGCGCTCCTCCTCGTCCACCTCGGCGGCAAGGGGTTTCACCTCCTTCTCTGCAAACTCGCGAATCATCTGCAGAAAGAGTTCCTCTTGTTTTGTAAAGCTAAAATCCATATTCTCTTTTTTACGTGAACAGTGACCCGTGAACAGTGAAACGATAGAGTTCGTGTCACTGGTCACTATTCACTGGTCACTAATTCATTTTACTGCAATCGTTTCAATCTCAACCAGTACGCCCATCGGCAGACCCTTCACGGCAAAAGCGGCGCGGGCCGGGCAGTCGGTGCTGTAATACTTGGCATAGACCTCGTTCATAGGCTTGAAATACTCCATATCGGCCAGCAGGCAGGTGCTCTTCACCACATCCTGGAACGTGAAGCCGGCCTCGTCGAGGATGGCCTTGATGTTCTGCATAACCTGCTCAGTCTGAGCCGTAATGCCTTCGGGAACCTCCTTGGTGGCGGGGTTGATGGGAATCTGGCCCGAAATGTAAAGCGTGTTGCCGGCCAAAACCGCCTGGCTGTAGGGGCCAATGGCTGCCGGAGCTTTGGAAGTGTTGATTATCTTCTTCATTTTAACAGTATTTATAAATAATTAATTTAATTGTCCTAAAGTAAATGAATTTGCAAAAATAGTTATTTTTTTTCAATTTGGAGCACTTTCGCCGAAAAAAACTTTCAACACCCGATGCGCCGCACCTGCCCGAGGCCTCGACCCGACAGCATAACCATCTGATTCCATACACTTTGCCACGAACCAAGCCACTGCGGAGCACGATGCCGGCAATGTTGAAAAAAACGCGCCCCGTCTCCTACCCCGCCCTGCCGCCAATGCGGCCGCCCGACTATGGATTTTCGGCCCTCAAAACCACCACTTTCTCTGCCCGTTGTACAG
>DFHL01000136.1:3496-15655 GCA_002371315.1 Bacteroidales bacterium UBA3724
TGTACAACGGGCAGAGCAGGTGCTTGGAATCAAGCAGTTACAGAGGCCGAAAAATGACGTTTCCAGCACGTCGGCTTCTCGGCAAGTGATAGACACGAAAAGGCTGTTGAAATGTTTTTTTTCGCATTCCGCAATTTCTTTGTATTTTTGCAGCCCGAAAAGAAAAACTTTCCGCCGCACGCAATCCTGCCCCGCAACGTCGGCAACTGACGGCCAGGCCACCGCCGCCACCGACACGGCCCGGCAGCACCCGTGCGGCGCAAAGACACAGGAAAAACGCCTAAACATATGCATATCATAGGACTTATGTCGGGCACTTCGCTCGACGGATTGGACATCGCCTACTGCGAGTTTAGCGACGACAAGAACTTCCAGTTGCTTGCCGCCGAGACCTACCACTACCCCGCCGCCTGGCACGAGCGCCTGGCCACGCTGCATCTGGCCACGGCCGAGGAATATGCCCGCGCCGATGCCGAGCTGGGCCGCTTCTTCGGCGAGAAAGTGCTGCATTTCAGGGAGAACCACCCCGGACGCGTGGACTGCATCGCCTCGCACGGCCACACCGTGTTCCACCAGCCCGACAACGGCTTCACGGCCCAAATCGGCGACGGCAACGCCATCAGCGCCGTCACGGGCCTGCCGGTGGTGTGCGACTTCCGCCGCCTCGATGTCGCCCTCGGCGGGCAGGGTGCCCCGCTGGTGCCCATCGGCGACCGCCTGCTCTTCGGCCAATACGACAGCTGCATCAACCTGGGCGGCATCGCCAACATCTCGTATGAGCTTGACGGAAAGCGCATTGCCTACGACATCGTGCCCTGCAATATGGCCCTCAACCACCTGGCCGGACGGCTGGGGCTGACCTACGACTCGGGGGGCGAAACGGCACGCCGCGGCACGGTCATCACGGCTATGCTGGCCAAACTCGAGACGCTGGACTACTACCGCATCCCGGCACCAAAAACACTTGGGAAAGAATGGTTTGAGCAGCATTTCCTGCCCAACATCGAGCCCTATGCCAGCCAGCCCGTCGAGAACCTGATGCGAACGGTCACCGAGCACATCGCACTGCGCCTGGCCGACGCTATCGCCCACAGCGGCAGCGACATACACCGCGTGCTCGTCACCGGCGGCGGTGCCAACAACCAGTTTCTGCTCGAACTGCTGAAAGAGAAAATCGGAAGCATCGAACTCGACAGCGCCGACCCGCGCCTTGTCGACTACAAGGAGGCCATCATCTTTGCCCTGCTGGCCTATCTGCGTTTGAACAAGCAAATCAACACTTTAGCATCGGTCACCGGCGCCTCGCGCGACAGCTGCGGCGGCGTCATCTGCGGATGAAAACGCCCCTCAGGCAAAGAGCGACACGGCTATGCCGTCGGCACGCAGCAGGCCGGAAGGCGTAGGCCTGTAGTGGGTCGGCGTTTCAGTCACAAGTGCTTTGTAAACAAAGGGTTGTATCTTTTCCGCCAGCCCCTTGCGGTATGGCTCGGCCACCATCGCCTTGTCGATGCCTTCGACGGTGCGCAGCGCCGTCATAACATATTCATTGTAAGCATCATCCTGCGTCAGCCTCTCTTCCTCGAACGGTATCTGCCCCGAGGCTGCACCCGTTATATATTGCTCAACATCAGGCAGATTCCATCTTCGCACCGTCCCGTCGAACGAGTGCGCCGCGGCACCGGCACCAATGTACGGCGTGCGGTTCCAGTAGCGGCTGTTGTGGCGCGAGCGGAAGCCCGGCCGCGAGAAGTTGGAGACCTCGTATTGCTCGAAGCCGTTGGCGGCGCACCATTCCAGCAGCAGCGCGTATTGCGCCGCAAGGGTGTCGTCGTCGGCCAGGGCCACGCGCCCCTGGGCTATCTGGCGCTCGAGGATTGAGCCCGGCTCGAGCGTCAGCTCGTAGCACGAAAGGTGCTTCACCGCACTGATTGTCAGCAGTCCGACCAGCGCGTCGAGGTTGCGATGCCAGGCTTCGGCCGTCTGGCCAGGCAGGCCCATTATCAAGTCGACAGAGATGTTGCCGAAGCCGGCATCGGCGGCATCGGCAACGGCCTGGCGGGCTTGCTGCGAATTGTGGACACGATTGAGCAGGTGCAGCTCCGCGTCGTCAAACGACTGTATTCCAATGCTCAACCGATTGAAGAAGTGCATATCGGCCAAGTCGGTCAGGTATTCAGTCGTCAGGTTTTCGGGGTTGGCTTCGAGCGTGACCTCTTCGAGCTGCGACAGGTTATAGTTTTCGCCTATCGTCTGCACAATCCTTGCCAGCTGCCGGACCGTCAGCACCGACGGCGTGCCGCCACCAAAATAGATGGTTTTCAACGGCTTGTCAGTCTTCCGCGCCACCAGTTCGCGGCACAGGGCATCGACATAAGGCTCTGTATCGCGGCGGCCGGCTACCGAATAAAAGACGCAATACGTGCATTTGTGGTGGCAATATGGGATGTGGATGTAGAGCAACGGACGATAGGTTTGAGTCAAAAGAAAAGCGGTTTTGCGTTTGCAAAACCGCTCGGTCTGGTAGCGGGGACGAGAATTGAACTCGTGACCTCCGGGTTATGAATCCGACGCTCTAACCTGCTGAGCTACCCCGCCATCTGGATTTCCTGTGCAACGGTGCCGAAAAGCATTCGGGTTTTGATGCCCGTTTCGGCCTTGTCGCCTCTCGAAATCGGGTGCAAAAGTACACATTTTTTGATATGTGGCAAAATTTTTTTCAAAAATATCTTATCTTTGTAGTCGGATAGCAGAACCCGATTTCCACACAACAAACTAAGACTCAAATAGCTATGATGGACGAACAGGATAAAAAAACATATTCAAATTTTGATTATGACAGCGCGCTGAACGTGGTCGAAGGGGTAAAACAGCCGGAACAAATCAGCAATTTTTACCTCGAAAAAATGCGTCAGAAACGCCGTTCGGAACCCACCGTCGACGAACTGGTCGACGGCATCCTGCACGGCGACCGCGTGATGCTGTCGCGAGCCATCACGCTCGTCGAAAGCTCGCGGTTCGACCATCGCCGCAAGTCGCAGGAGGTCATCGAGCGCTGCATCCCCTACTCGGGCAAGTCCATCAGGCTGGGCATCACCGGCGTGCCCGGCGCTGGCAAAAGCACTATAATCGAAGCACTTGGCAAGATGCTCACCGCGCTGAACCACAAGGTGGCGGTGCTGGCCATCGACCCCAGCAGCGAACGGTCGAAGGGCAGCATTCTGGGCGACAAGACGCGTATGGAGGAGCTTTCGACCGACCCCAACGCCTTTATCCGTCCTTCGCCTTCGGCAGGGTCGCTGGGCGGCGTAGCTCGCAAAACACGCGAAATCATCACCTTGTGCGAAGCCGCCGGATTCGACACGATCATCGTCGAGACCGTCGGCGTCGGTCAGTCGGAAGTGGCGGCACATTCGATGGTCGATTTTTTCCTGCTGATACAGCTGGCCAACACCGGCGACGAGCTGCAGGGCATCAAGCGCGGCATTATGGAGATGGCCGATATGATTGCCATCAACAAGAGCGACATCGACCTCGACAAGTCGCAACTGGCGGCACAGCAGTTCCGCAACGCCCTGCACCTGTTCCCGATGCCTGATTCGCAATGGACTGTACCCGTGCTGCTCTGTTCGGCCTACAGCAAGATGGGCATACAGGACATTTGGAACAATGTGCTTGAATATGTAGCCTTTACAAAGAAAAACGGCTTCTTCTACCATAAACGGCAGCAGCAGAACCTGCGCATACTGGACGAGACGATAGAGAACGCGCTCAAGGAGCGTTTTTACAATGCACCCGGAATGGAGGAAAAGCTTGACGCTGTGAGAAAAGACATACTTGACAACAAAGTGAGTGCCTACACCGCCGCCGAACGGCTGGTGGAGGGCATATAAAAAATATTTAGATTATGAGAATGAAACTTATTTCGGCTCTGGCGGCCATCACGCTGTTTTTCAGCGCTTGCAACAAACCATACGACACCGTTTTCTCGACCTACAGGGACGGCAGCCCCAAGCTGGTTTTCACCGTCGTCGACGGCAAAGGCGGCACGGTTACGCGTTTGGGCGAAAAGATGTATTATGAGAACGGCAACTTGATGTACGACAAGCACTTCAACAACAACAAGCCTTCCGGCATCTGGAAATTCTATTATGAAAACGGGCAGCTTCACGCCGAAGGCTGTTTCGACAAGAACGACTCGACGGGCAGCGACTGGAAGTTCTTCAAAGACAATGGAGAAGACTTCTTTGTCGACGAATACGACTCGATGGCCGTTCTGGATGTGACCTCCGACCACAGGCCTCTTTCCATAGCCTACTACAAAGACGACACTGAGATGCGCTTCCAGTTCAATGAGAACTACACTATCAACACGCGCGGCATTGTAAAGAACGGGCTGAAAGAGGGCCGCTGGGAGTTTTTCTACGCCAACGGGCAGAAAATGCTGGAAGCCAACTATTCAAAGGGGGTCGAAAACGGCGCCTACAACTCCTATCGCGACAACGGAGCGCCTTATTTCAGAGGCTTTTACATCAACGGCAAACGCGCCAACGTCTGGGAATTCTATGACGAGGCCGGCAACCTGGCCGGACGACAGGATTTCGACGTGCACTAAAGCCTCCAAAGCTCACTCTCAACAAAAGATAGAATGGACGTAAATCTCAATCATCCAATATATAACATCATCAGCGAGGTGGCCGACCGTATGGGCGTTGAAACTTACGCCGTGGGCGGTGTCGTCCGCGACTATTTCCTGCAGCGGCCCTGCTCGGACATTGACGTTGTGTGCGTTGGCAGCGGCATAGCCCTGGCCGAGGAGGTGGCAAAGCAGATTAGCGACCATACGGAAGTTCACGTCTACCGCAATTTCGGCACCGCCCAGATCCATCACCACGACGGCGACACCGAATGGGAGGTGGAGTTTGTTGGCGCAAGGCGCGAATCATACAGCCACGACAGCCGGAAACCCATCGTCGAGGACGGCACTCTGGAAGACGACCAGAACCGCAGAGACTTCACAATCAACGCTATGGCAGTATGCCTGAACAAAGCGCGATTTGGAGAGCTTGTCGACCCCTTTGGCGGCATCCGCGACCTCAACGATGGCATTCTGCGGACACCGCTCGAGCCTGGCATCACCTTCTCGGACGACCCGCTGCGTATGATGCGGGCCATTCGATTCGCTTCGCAATTGGGATTCACTATCGAGGAACATTGCTTCCAGGCCATCTGCGACAACGCTGAAAGACTGAAAATCATCTCGCAGGAACGCATTACGGCCGAACTGAACAAAATACTCCTCTCGCCGCGCCCGTCGGTAGGGTTGAAACTGCTGCAAAAGGCTGGCCTGATGCAGATTTTCTTTCCTGAATTCTCACGCCTCAAAGGAGTTGAAACCGTCAACGGCCGCAGCCACAAGGACAACTTCTATCATACCCTCGAAGTGGTTGACAATGTGGCAGAAAAAAGCGACGACCTGTGGCTCAGATGGGCAGCGATGCTGCACGATATCGGCAAGCCCGCCACCAAACGGTATGACGAAAAACTCGGCTGGACTTTCCACGGCCACGAAGCCAAAGGTGCCCAGATGGTCAAACGCATCTTCAAGCGTTTGAAGCTGCCTCTTGATGCGAAAATGCGATATGTCGAGAAGCTGGTTTTGTTGCACTTACGCCCAATCGTCATTTCCGAGGATGTTGTCACCGACTCGGCAGTACGACGTCTGCTCTTTGAAGCCGGCGACGACATCGACGACCTGATGCTGCTTTGCGAAGCTGACATCACCTCGAAAAAAGAGGAGAAAAAAGAGCGCTTCCGCAAAAACTATAAACTGGTGAGACAGAAGCTGGTAGAGCTCGAAGAAAAGGATCGTATCCGCAACTTCCAACCGCCTGTCAGCGGCCTCGACATTATGGAGACATTCGGTCTCAAGCCCTGCCAGGAAATCGGCATTATCAAAGACGCCATAAAAGATGCCATCCTTGACGGCAAAATCCCCAACGAGCGCGAAGCCGCCTGGCAGATGATGCTGGAGATGGGCGACAAACTGGGCCTGAAACGAGTATGAAACGGCTAATAGTCATTGTCGGTCCTACAGCTATCGGCAAAACAGCCGCTGCAATCGAAGTGGCAAGAGTCCTAAAGACGGAAATTGTTTCGTGCGATTCCCGACAGTTTTACAAGGAAATGAACATCGGCGTAGCACGCCCCAGTCCTGAAGAACTGGCGGCGGCAAAGCACCATTTCATCGCTTGCCGTTCGGCAATGCAGCCATACAACGTCTTTGATTTTGAACAAGATGCACTCGCTGTATTAAACAACATCTTTAAGTCGAACGACAATGCTGTTGCCGTGGGAGGATCAGGACTTTACATCGATGCCTTGTGCCAGGGAATCAACTTTATGCCCGACCCGACACCCGAGCTCCGCAACGACCTGAGTTCAAAAATCGCCAACGGACAACTCAGCGTTCTGCTGGACGAACTGCAGAAATTAGATCCAGAATACTACGCCGTCGTGGATCGCAACAACCCAATACGAATCCAACGCGCCCTGGAGGTGATATACACCTCAGGCCAAAAATACAGCACCTTCATCAGCAAAACCTTGCCAGCACGCGAGTTCGAGATTTTGAAAATCGGGCTTTACTGCGACCGCGAGCAGCTAAAGGACCGCATCTACCGGCGTGTAGACCAGATGATGGCAATGGGACTTGTCGACGAAGTAAAAAGCCTTCTGCCATTCCGCAACCTAAACACACTCAACACAGTAGGATACAAAGAACTCTTTCCGTACATCGACGGGCAGAAAAGCCTCGACACTGCCGTAACCGAAATAAAAAACCACACCTGGCAGTATGCAAAGAAACAAATGACTTGGCTAAAACGCTATAAAGAAATAGATTGGGTCGAAATAAAAAATTTACAGAAAAAAGTGCAAGTTTTTGAAAACAACTCGTACTAAACTATTGTTTGTTATTTTGTCAAAAAGGGGACCTCGGTTCCTTTTCAGGCCAAGAGCCTGAAAACCAACGCCGGGACTTTTGAGTAGTTACAACCTGTGATTTCCCTGCAGCCATCCCAAATGCTAATCACAAGGCTATTCAGAAGCCCCTTTTTGTTTTACCCAACGTACTTGATTCCACAAAAAAAGGCGTCCCGAAAAGAACGCCTTAATATCATTACATTCAGTAGATTAGACACTACTGCAAGATCATACGGTCGAGCATCTTCCAGAAGTCGGGGAACGACTTGGCAACAACGTCGGGGTTGCTGACCTTCAGGTCGGGGTTGATGACGCGCAAAACGCCAAACGCCATAGCAATGCGATGATCGTCAAACGAATCGATCTCAGCGGCCGACGCAAGGCTTTCCTTCGTAAAAGGCTCACCAGCAGGGATAACCAGCACATCATCTTCCACAACCACTTCGCGGCCCAAAGCCTTCAGATTGGAAGAAATACTTGCCAGCCGGTCACTCTCCTTGAACCGCAGTGTGCCGACGCCCGTAAGGCGGGCAGAAATGCCCAACGCCGCGCAAGTCACAGCGACAGCAGGCACCAAGTCGGGCGTGCCGGTGAAATCCCATTCAAAAGAAGAAATCAGGCCCTTCTCGCGCTTCAGTTCAACCGACTGTTCGCCCTGATTCACAGTAACTCCCAGCTTAGAATAAATGTCGCGCACCACCCTGTCGCCCTGCAGACTTTCGCGGGCAAGACCAGGAAGACGGACCGGGACACCCGGCAGAAGAGATACAGCCTCAAAGAAATACGAAGCCGACGACCAGTCCTTCTCGATAGAGACCACATCGCACTGAGGAATAGAATGTTCGACATTGTAGGTCGGCGGATTGCCCTTGAGGCACCATTGCACCTTAGCCTGCTCCATCACCTTGAGAGTCATATCGATATAAGGTTCCGACACAGGAGTGCCGACCAGCTCGACCATACCGCCCTGCGGCATAGTGGCCGAAGCCAGCAGCAAGGCCGAAGCAAACTGGCTCGAGATACTGCAGTCAATCACAATACGTTGAGACGTCGGTATAGAGCCCTCAATCTTGACAGGCAGAAAGCCTTCCTCGCCGGTGCAAGTAATAGAGCAGCCCGCTGCGCGCAGCGCGTCGATCATCTTGCCCATCGGACGACGGCAAAGCTGTTCCGAACCCGTAAGTGTGTGCGTGCCAGGGGTAATAGCAAGCAGCGCAAGCATAAAACGAGCCACAGTGGCAGCGTCACGGCAGTCGAAATTATGGCGACGGCTGCCCTTGAGCTGGTGCAGCAGGCGCGCAAGCTGCTGAGTGTCGTTGGATGTGGAAATATTCTTAATCTTGATGCCTGTCCGCGACATATAGTCGAGCATCAGCCACCGATTCGAAAGACTTTTTGACGAAGGCAAAGTGATCTGTATTGTTTCCAATTCCATATCTACGTATTTCAATTATTCAGTATAACTTTATTTTACAATCGTTTAATTAAATTTCACCAAGCAGAAAACTTTTGCAAAATTACGAAAAAAATTTTACAAAAGAAATCAGCGAAAAAAAATTCCATTCAACCCGCCCCGGAATCCGCGTCCGAAAAGAGGCCGAGACTACACCTCGATGCCATATTCCCTTATCTTCCTGTACAATGTGCGCTCCGAGATGCCCAAATCCTGCGCTGCCGGACGGCGGCGGCCGCGGTGACGCTCCAACGCCCTGACGATGGCATTCTTCTCGCGGTCGAAAAGCGAGACAGTATCATTCTCCACAACTTCAGAATCCTGAAACTCAACCTCTTCAGCATTGTCGATATGCTGATGCGACGGATGGAACGAACCCGTGGCAGCCGGAACAGCGCCAGAGGAAACATTTTCAGTATCAAGCTGATAATACTTGTCCGCATCAAGATAATCAGGCTCCTCGCCCACCCCCTGCATCTGCACACCGTGCTGCGCCATCGAGGTGATAATCTGCTTCAAATTATTGATTTCCGAACGCATCTCGTTGATCATCTGGCCCATAGAAAGAGCCTTGAGAAGCAATTCGCGGTCCGAGATGGCACCCCCCGAAGGCGAATCCTGCCTGAACAGGACCGGCAACTTGTCGTCAGGGACATAGTGCAGATAGTTCGACAAGATGTCGCGAGTAATCAGCCGCTCGCTCTCGACGACCGCAATCTGCTCCGTAACGTTCTTAAGCTCACGCACATTGCCATACCAAGGATACTCCATCAGATACTGGCGCCCATCGTCCGACAAACGCAGCAGCGGCATCTTGTACTTCTCGGCAACATCCGAGGCGAACTTGCGGAACAGCAGCACAATGTCCTCCTTACGCTCGCGAAGCGGCGGAATGACGATAGAAATCTGATTAAGACGGTAATACAAATCCTCGCGATAGTGTCCCTTGCGAATGGCCGCAAGCAAGTCGACATTGGTGGCAGCCACGACGCGGACATTGATTTTGCGCGCCGTCGACGAGCCGACAGGTATAATCTCGCCGTTCTCGAGGACACGCAGCAGCTTGACCTGCATCGAGAGAGGCAGCTCACCGACCTCGTCGAGGAAAATAGTGCCTCCGTCGGCCTCCTCAAAGTAGCCCTTGCGGTCCTTGTCGGCACCGGTAAACGATCCCTTGATGTGGCCGAAAAGCTCGCTCTCGATTGTGCCCTCGGGAATGGCACCGCAGTTGACCGAGACCAGCTTCTTGTGCTTGCGGCTCGAATTGTCGTGGATCATACGGGCAAAGACCTCCTTGCCCACGCCGCTTTCGCCCGTAACAAGAATCGACAAGTCGGTGGGAGCCACCTGAATAGCCTTGTTGATTGCAAGTATCAGTTTAGGGTCATTGCCTATGATGTCATATCTGTTTTTTATTGTCTGGATGTCCATTTTTGAAGTATTGAATTGAAGTTCTAAAAACAAAACCTGCCTGTCGGTCAGAAAGAATGAAAAGAGTTAAAGCAAAGGTTCAAACAACATAACATAATCATCAACTAAACACACGATTCAGAGCCGCACCAAGCTGCTGGCGAATCTTGATAAGCTGCATCTTTTGCGACACCAGCATCAGCTTCTCCTCGTCGTCCGAAAGATAGGCAAACTGGCGGTCGATGTCGTCGATTTTCACATCCAGCTTCTTGAGTTTCAGCGTCAGCAGCGACTCCTCGACATCGGAGCGCATACGTTCCTGCTTGGTCGGGACATAGATATGCTTCTCCTTCCATTTGTCACTGACCTGATAGTCAGTCATCATCATCGCCACGGCCGTATCGCGTACGCGCTCATCGTCCCAGGTGACAAAAATCTGCGGGTCGATCACCGTCTCGCCCCTGTTGACACGCTCGGCATAGACATTGAAAACAGTCTGACACACAGGGTCTTCAAACGTCAGCTGGTCGCCAAGCAGGTCGCCGACAATCACCTGCGCGACGGTGTAGTGCTCCACAACCGTCTCGCCGGCCTCGTTTGTCGATTCGAGGTCGATCGTTTCGTTGCCGAAATTCAGCAACAGGCTGATAATCTTGTTCTCCTGGCTTTGTGCCGGGTTGAGCGTAAAGGGCACCACAGGCTTGGACGGCGGCGTAGCCTCCGTCTGCTGCCCGTCGTCCTGCTGCCCCTGTTGACCAGTGCCGTCTCTAAGGTCCTTGTCGCCCTCGTCCGGCTTATGGTTCAGCGACTCGTAAAGCTTGCGGTTCAAGGTTTTGGCAAGCTCGTTTTGAAGTGTTTCTTCAGGTATGCGGAGCAGCGAAGCACACTGCGTCACATACTCCGTCCGCTCCATCAGGTCGGGCACCAGTGCGATGGTACGCACAATGTCGCCGAGCACCTCAGCCTTGCGGATCGGGTCGCCCTTGATTTCGGCAGCCAGTATCTTGGTTTTGAAGATGATAAAATTCGTTTCGTTGTCGCGCAGGTATTCCTGCAGCTTAGTCGACCCGTAGGTTTGGGCGTAGCTGTCGGGGTCGTGCCCGTCGGGGAAGAGCACCACGCGGACGTGCATACCCTCCTCAAACAGCATATTCACAGCGCGAAAGGCAGCCTTGATGCCCGCCGAGTCGCCGTCGTAGAGCACGGTGACGTTCTTGGTGTAGCGGCGCATCAGACGCACCTGCTCGATTGTCAGCGACGTGCCGCACGAGGCCACAGTGTTCTCGACGCCAGACTGATACATCGAAATGACATCGACGTTGCCTTCCACCAGATAGCACTTGTCGAGGCGCGAAATGGCGTTCTTGGCCTGAAAGAGGCCATAGAGGATATGGCTCTTGTTATAGATTTCAGAATCAGGCGAATTGACATATTTCGCCGCCTGCTTTTCCTTCGACAGGATGCGTCCCGAAAAGCCCAGCACGCGCCCCGAGACGCTGTAGATGGGAAACATCACGCGGCCGCGGAAACGGTCGTAGACCTTGCCGTCGTCCTTGAAGATGGAGAGGCCCGTTTTCTGCAACACATTGTCGCTGTAGCCGTTGGCTCGAGCGTGGCGCGTAAAGTTCTCCCACTCGTCGAGGCAGTAGCCGAGGCCGAAGTCCTTGATAACCTTGTCGGTAAGGCCGCGGCCGTGGAAGTAGGACAGGCCGATGGCCACCCCCATCTCGTTGTCGAAGAGCAGCGAGGCGAAATACTTCTGCGCGAACTCGGAGACGTGGAACAGCGCGTCGCGCTCGTTGTTGCGCTCAATCTGCTCCTCGCTGAGCTGCTCCTCTTCCACCTCGATGTTGTATTTCTTTGCAAGCCAGCGCAGTGCCTCGGGATAGGTGTAGTGCTCGTGCTTCATCAGGAAGCCGACGGCGTTGCCGCTTTCGCCGCAGCCGAAGCACTTGTAGATGCCTTTCGAGGGCGAAACATTGAAGGACGGCGTCTTCTCGTTGTGGAAGGGGCAGCAGCCGATATGGTTTGCGCCGCGCTTTTTGAGCGACACAAACTCGCCGATGACTTCCTCTATACGAGTCGCATCCATAATGCGTTGTATGGTTTCCTGACTGATCATAACGAGGTGCAAAATTACGAAAAAAATCCGAAACGGAGAAATATTTTTTTGCACAACGGGAAAAAAGAACTGCCAAAATGTCAGTTTTCCGCTCCCGAAACCTGACATAATGTCAGTCCCACCCGCCCGGCTCCGCCCCCGGAAACGGCGGTCGTGAAGCGCTGAAAACCAGCACCAGCTATGCCCGTTGTAC
>DFHL01000136.1:15781-22440 GCA_002371315.1 Bacteroidales bacterium UBA3724
ACATATACTGTACAACGGACGGAGCGGGTGCTGGAAATCAAGCCTTTGCAAAGGCCCCAAAACCGTCCTTCGCCCCCACCTGCCGCCCGGACTGCGGAACGAAGCCGACTGCCACGAGCCTGTAAAAAATTTCGAAAAAAAGTTCGCCTGCGGGCGAATATAAAAAAAAATTCGTATCTTTGCAGTCGTGAAACTATTGCCCCATAGAACCCTAAAACCAGCATTGCTACTCTTCACGCTACTGATTTCAAGCCTGTTGCAAGCCCATAACGAGCGCGACACGATAGGCATAGGGGCTCGAATTCTGTTTTCGGAAAACAAAGGCCAATGGGACAGCCGGGTGCTGTTCCGCTCGGCGATGCACGCGTCGACCCTGTTTGTGGAGCGCGACTGCTTCACCCTCGTCGTGCAGCATCCCGACAACGACAACCTGAAGCATTTCCCGTGCGACTATACCCAGAAGGGGCGCTACCGCCAGCACGCCTACCGCATTCGTTTTGAAGGCTGTAAGACCGCCAGCGTTGAGGGCCTGGACCGCGAGGCGGGCTACGAGAACTACTTCATAGGCCGCGACCGCAGCCGCTGGGCCACGGGCGTGGGCGTCTTCCAATCGGTTCTGTATCACGGCCTTTACGACGGCATCGACCTGAAAGTATACACGGCCGCCAACGCTATGAAGTACGACTTCATCGTGCAGCCCGGCGCCAGGCCCGCCGACATAGCGATTGGGTACGAGGGCGTCGACGGCCTGCGCCTGAAGGACGGCAACCTGATAGTCCGCACATCGGTGGCCGACATCGTCGAGCTGCGGCCCTACGCCTACCAGATGGACGGCGAGCGGCAGGTGGAGGTCAAGGCACGCTACAGGCTGAAAGACAACCGCGTAACGTTCGAAATAGGCGACTACGACACCCTGCGCGCCCTCATCATCGACCCATATCTGCACTTTTCGACCTACACGGGCTCGACGGCCGACAACTGGGGCACGACGGGATGCTACGACGCATACAAGAACGTCTACACCTCGGGCGTGGTCTTCGGCACGGGCTATCCCGTCTCGACCGGGGCCTACGACGGCACCTACAACGGCAACTGCGACATCGGCATCTTCAAGTTCGACAGTTCGGGCCACTACCGTCTGTTTGCCACCTATCTTGGTGGTCACCAGGCCGATATGCCGCACAGTATGTATGTCAACACCTTCGACGAGCTGCTTATTTTCGGCACCACGGGCTCGGCCGACTTTCCCGTCACCGCCGGCGCCTACGACACCACCTTCAACGGCGGCACGTCGCTGCAATACGAGGGCAGCACGTCGATAAATTTCCCCAACGGGTCGGACATTTTCATCTGCCGATTCAACAGCGCGGGCACCCAACTGCAGGCGTCGACCTATGTGGGCGGCAGCGGCAACGACGGCCTGAACTACCGCAACTCGTTCGACGACAACACGATAATGATGGGCAACGATTCGCTCTATTTCAACTATGGCGACGGGGCCCGCGGCGAGCTGATCACCGACAACCAGAACAACATCTATGTGGGCTCGACGACGCGCTCGACCGACTTCCCCGTCACGGCGGGCTGCATCCAGGCCCACAACCGCGGATTTCAGGACGGCATCGTGTTCAAGATCGACTACAACCTCAAGAACCTGATTTGGAGCACCTATCTGGGTGGCAACAAGGACGATGCCATCTACTCGATCGACTGCGACCGCGACTATAACGTCGTCGTGTGTGGCGGCACCAACTCGTACAATTTCCCCACCACCGCCGGCGCCTACCGCACCTACTACAGCGGCGGCTCGGCCGACGGCTTTGTCGCCAAGATCTCATATTACGGCAAACAGCTGATGGCCAGCACGCAATTCGGCTCGTCGGCCTACGACCAGTGCTATTTTGTGCGCTGCTCGAAAAACAACGACATCTTCATTTTCGGCCAGACCAAGGCCCCAGGCAGCACGCTGATACACAACGCCAACTACAACACGCCCAACAGCGGCCAGATGCTGGCGCGCTTCAGGCCGGGGCTCGACTCGCTGGTGTGGAGCACCGTCTTCGGCACTGGCGACGTGACCGCCAACGGGCCCAACCTGTCGCCCACGGCCTTTGCCGTCGACATCTGCAACCGCGTGTACCTGAGCGGATGGGGACGCATATTCCTGGGGCGCAACTTCGGCGGCACCAGCTATCCCTGGGGCAGCCGCGGAACGGCGGGTATGACCGTCACGAGCGACGCCTACCAAAGCATCACCGACGGGCAGGATTTCTACGTTATGTCGCTCGACATCGACGCCAACCAGCTGGTCTACGCCTCCTTCTTCGGCGAGCAGCACACGACGGGGGCAGGCTACTACAGCGGCGGCGACCACGTGGACGGCGGCACGAGCCGTTTTGACCGCCACGGCACTCTGTATCAGGCCGTCTGCGCCAGCTGCAGCGGCGGCGACGACTTCCCCGTCACCACCGGCGCCTATGGCCAGCACAACAACAGCGATAACTGCAACAACGCCATCTTCCGCTTCAACCTGGCCGCCGACTTCCCCGTGGCCGAATTCAACTACACACGAAGCACCTCCTGCAACCCGATGCGCATCACATTCCACAACAGCGGACGCGGAACCACATTTCTGTGGGACTTCGGCGACGGCACCACATCGACACAGACAAACCCCACACACGACTACGTTACGCCAGGAGTCTACACCATTAGGCTTATCGCCTTTATGCCAGGCGGATGCAGAGAAAGCGACACCGTCGAGATGGACATCACCATAGTGTCGAACCAGAACGACTCGCAGAATTGGGCCCACCTCGACACCCTGCAGACCTGCCCCGGCACACCAGTACAAATTGGCATAAGGCCCGAAGCAGGTATGACCTACTGGTGGACCCAAGGGGCTGTCAGCGACAGCAACATCGCCAACCCGATGGCCGACCAGCCGGGAACCTACGTCCTTTACGTAACCTCCAACAGTCCCTGCACCACACGTTTCGAGCAGGTCATCGAAGTGGGCGAAATCGAAGCCTCCATCGTGGGCGACAGCACGGCCTGTTCCATACCTTACACCCTCGACATCAACGCCGTAGGCGATGGCGTAATATACCAATGGTCGAGCAACCGCGACCTTACGGACACGCTCAACAACGATATGACGAGCGGCGTCTACAGCTTCAGTCCCATTGACAGCCCTATGCTGTATATGCACGTGGTCGACTATCTGGGCTGCTACAAGACCGACAGCATACAGATACACTTCGTGCAGGTCGTTGACACCCTGATTGTCGACCCACCCCGCTGCAACGGCGACTGCAACGGCAACGTCTGCGTCCTGCCGCTGAGCGCCAACGCCGTGCCCCCATACCAGTACAACTGGGGCAGCAACTGGAGCGGCACAAACTGCCACGGCGATTTCTGCGAAGGCGACTACACCGTCCTGTTCCGCGACGGCAAGGGATGCCTGGTAACCAGCAGTTTCACCATCACCTCGCCCCTGCCGCCGACCATCGACACCGCCGTGACGCACATCCGCTGCCTCGAGTCCTGCACGGGCGAGATAAGCGTCAGCGTTTCAGGCCCTTCGACCTACACGCTGCTGTGGCTCGACGACAGTTCGACTGCGGCCACGCGCACAGGGCTTTGTGCCGGCACCTACATCCTGCAAGTCAGCGACAGCAACGGATGCCTGTATTTCGACACCATCAAAGTGCTTGAAAATGTGGATATGAACGTCGACATCAGCCAGACGCAGAACAGCTGCCCCGACCTGTGCAGCGGACGCGCCACTGCCCTGGCCAGCGGCGGATATGCGCCCTACACCTACACGTGGAGCAACGGCGAACAGACGGCCACCGCCACCAATCTGTGTGCCGGGACTGCCATCGTCGTCGCCACCGACCAATACGGCTGCGAAGTGAGCGACAGCATCGTCATAGGGCAGCAGCAGTCGTTCGACAGCATAAGTGTATGGGCCGATGCCGAATATGTCTTTGCCGGACACTCGACAGGGCTCAATGTCACCGAGATTCCCGGCGGCAGCTACTACTGGATGCCGTCCAACCTGCTTGATGCGCCGTCCAGCCCCCACCCCACCGCAACGATATTCGACACGACCACATTCGTCGTCACCGTCACCGACTCGATTGGCTGCACCTATACCGACTCGCTCCGGCTGAGCTGCGTCACCGTCAACTGCGGCGAGCCGAACATATTTATCCCCAACGCGTTCACCCCCAACGACGACGGCAAGAACGACCAGCTGTGTTTCAGCGGCGAATGGGTTCAGGAGTTCAGCATTGCCATCTTCACCCGCTGGGGCGAGAAGGTGTACGAGAGCGACGACATCAGCACCTGCTGGGACGGCCGCTACAAGAACAACTGGTGTATGCCCGGCGTGTATGTCTACCACTGCCGCATCACGTGCGAGGACGGCCAGAAATCGCAGTTCAAGGGCGACGTCACGCTGATAAGATGAAGCAACAATAAAGAGTTGAGAATTAAGAATCAGACTATGGCTCAGAAAGAAAAGAAAGACCAGTTCGTAATAGCATATATCGCCGACTTCAGCCAGACCGAAACCGTGCTGTCGTACGCCGCATATATGTCGCAGATGCTCAGCAAAGGCCTGATACTGCTACACATCTGCGACCCCAAATACAGCCCCCTTACGCCCGACGAGGCCGAGGCCAAGCTGCAGCAGCTGCGCGACGAGACAATCTCCGCTTTCAATTACCAATCCTCAATCACCTACGCCGCCTTGAAGGGCGAGACGGCAAAAGTCATCGAAGCCCTGCCGACGCTGCTCGGCGCCGTGGTCGTCGTGGCCCAGGCCGACGCCAAGGCCCGACGCAGCAACGCATTGAGCGGCAAAGCCATACTGAAGAACTTTGCCAGCTGCAAGACCGCATTCCTCGTTGCCCAGGAGCCGCTGCGCGACCCGTCGAAGATGAAGAACGTCGCCGCAAGCATCGACTTCAAGAAAGAAAGCAAGGACAAAGTCATCTGGTCCAGCTACTTTCCACGCTTCGGCGGCAGCAGGATGCACATACTCTACTACGACTACAAGGACGAATTCCTTATCGCCAAATGGTACGCCAATATGAGACAGCTGCACAAACTGTACTGCAGTCTGAATATCAGCTTCGAGCCGCACATCATCGAATCGAAGTCGACATATATGGACGTCAACGCGCTGCGCTATGCCGCCGCCAACGGCTACGGGATGCTCATAGCGGTGACCACCAAGGAGAAAGACGGCCTCGAGTTCTTTGTCGGCGTGCAGGAGCAGCGCACCATCGTCAACGACGAGCGCATCCCCATCCTCTTCCTCAATCCGCGCGAAGACCTCTACGTCCTCTGCGACTAAAGGCCCTCACCTAACATACAGACAAACAGACCGCCCTACTCTTCCGTCAGCAGGGCCAGGCCGCCCATAGCCGTCTCCTTGTAGAGGCTGGGCAGATCGTGGCCGGTCTTCTTCATCGTCTCGACCACCTTGTCGAACGAGATGATGTGCTTGCCGTCGCTCATCATAGCGTAGAGGTTGATGTCGAGCGCGCGCAGGGCAGCCATAGCGTTGCGCTCGATGCAGGGTATCTGCACCAGGCCGCACATCGGGTCGCAGGTCAGGCCCAGATTGTGCTCCATAGCCATTTCGGCGGCATACTCAATCTGCTGCGGGCTGCCGCCAAAGAGCTGGTTTGCAGCCACAGCGGCCATCACGCAGGCGCTGCCCACCTCGCCCTGGCAGCCCACTTCGGCGCCGCTGATCGAGGCGTTGGTCTTGATGACATTGGCAAAAAGGGCCGACGTGGCCAAGGCGCGCAGAATCTCGGGGTCGCTGAAGCCGTGGTTTTTCTTCAGATGGTAGAGCACCGCCGGCAGCACGCCGCTCGAGCCGCAGGTCGGGGCCGTAACCACGGTGCCGCCCACGGCGTTGCACTCGCTGGTGGCCAGCGCATAGGCCACCACCAGGCAGCGGCTTTGCAGCGACGGCTTGTAGCTCGACGCGCGGACATAATACTGGCGGGCCTTGCGTCGCAGGTGCAGGCCACCCTCGATAACGCCCTCGTTGCCAAGGCCCTGCTCGATGGTGCGCTGCATCGTCAGCCAGATGTCCTGCAGATAGTCCCAAATGTCCGCCTCCTCGTGCCTTTCGACATACTCCCAGAAGGTCAAACCCTCCTTCTCTATATATTTAAGGATATCGGAAATGTGCGAGAGCTCATAGATCGACTCGCCCTCCTCGCTCCAGTTCTCGTTGGCCAGCAGGCCACCGCCGACGCTGTAAATCGTCCAGCTGTCGACCGTATTACCTTGGGCATCAATGGCTTCATAGAACATACCGTTGGTATGGAAATCCTTGACGATGTCGGGCCGCCAAACGATTTCGACCTCTTTCGGCGCCAGGCCGTCGGCGATGGCGCGGTCGGTGCGGTGTCCCTTGCCCGTGGCGGCAAGGCTGCCGTAAAGCGTCACGCGATATTTGTAAGCATCGGGAGTCCGCTGGCGGAACAGCGTAGCAGCGCGGTTTGGACCCAGGGTGTGGCTCGACGAAGGGCCGTAGCCTTTTTTCAGTATTTGCTTGATTGATTTCATTTACTTTAAAATAAGACCGCCTATAATAATTACTTTTAAAACGGCGAATTAAACGAATT
>DFHL01000015.1:0-13625 GCA_002371315.1 Bacteroidales bacterium UBA3724
ACGGTGGATTTCATCTATGAAAAGTATCGCACCATCCTCTTTCTTAGCCTGTTCTATGACCTCGCGCACCTCTTTCACGCCGCTGCTGATGGCGCTGAGGGTGTGGAATGGACGCTGCAGCGTGTTGCTGATTATCATCGCCAGCGTCGTTTTGCCGATGCCCGGAGGACCCCAGAAAATCATCGACGGTATTTTGCCGCTTTCAATCAGTGTGCGAAGCACGGCACCCGGACCGACAAGGTGCTGCTGGCCGATATAGTTGTCCAACGTAGTAGGTCTGAGAAGTTCAGCTAAGGGGGTCATTGAGGAGTGTTTTTAGTTGAAAGTTGAAACTTTGCGGCGGCAGTTCTGTTTTTCGCTTACAGTATGAGCATTGCGTCGCCGTAGGTACAGAATTTGTACTTTTCCTTGATGGCGGTCTGGTAGCACTGCATAAGGAACTCAGGACCGGCGAAGGCCGACACCATAATGAACATCGACGACATCGACGGGTGGAAGTTGGTGACCATCATATCGGCAATCGTGAAGTCGTAGGGCGGAAAGATGAACTTGTTGCTCCATCCGTCGTAGGGGCTCACTTTACCGGGTATGGTGACGGCGGTCTCGATGGCTTTCATCGTCGTTGTGCCTATGCAGCACACTTTGTGGCCTGTGCGTTTGGCCTCGTTGATGAGGTTGCAGCACTGCTCGTCGATGTGCATCTCTTCCGAGTCCATACGGTGCTTGCTCAGGTCCTCGACCTCGATGGCTTTGAAATTGCCTATGCCGGCGTGGAGCGTCAGTTCGGCCCATTTCACATCCTTGATTTCGAAGCGTTTCATCAGTTCGCGGCTTATGTGCAGACCGGCTGTCGGCGCGGCCACGGCACCCTCAACCTTGGCGTATATGGTCTGATAGCGCTCCTTGTCGTCGGCGGTGATGTCGCGCAGAGCCCTGATTTCGTCGGGCAGCGGGGTCTGACCCATACTCTTTATCAGGCGAATAAACTCCTCGTGCGAGCCGTCGTAGAGGAATCGTATCGTGCGGCCACGCGACGTGGTGTTGTCTATCACCTCGGCCACCAGTGCATCGCTGTCGCCAAAGTATAGTTTGTTGCCGATACGGATTTTGCGGGCGGGGTCGACAACCACGTCCCACAGGCGGGTTTCGGGGTTCAACTCCCTGAGCAGGAACACATTGATCTGAGCGCCGGTCTTCTCCTTTTCGCCTTTCAGCAGGGCAGGAAAGACCTTCGTGTTGTTCACCACAACCACATCGTCAGTGTCAACGTAGTTGATAAGGTCCTTGAAGAGCTTGTGTTCAATCGATTGGGTCTTGCGGTCAATAACCATCAAGCGGCATTCGTCGCGTTGTCGCGAGGGTTTTTCGGCAATCAAGTCCTTCGGCAGGTTGAACTTGAATTGCGACAGTTTCATCGTGGAGTATAAAGTATTTATCATATTGTATTATTGTATTTCTTTGGTAATTATTCCTTCTATTTTTGCAAAGATACGAAAATGACAGGCGGAAGTCAAGTTTTTTAACATTTTATTTGCATTCTTGGTGTTAAAAAACTGAAATACAGGACCGATTTCGAAAGGCCCTGATTTATGATTTTAACATAAATTTATAATTGCAACAGGTCGGAAAACGATGGGCTGTCGGGTGTGATTATGCTCTCGATGCCGTCGATGGCTATTGCGTCGTTCAGGGTATAGTCGCCTATGCGTTCGCGTCGCAGCGCGCTGAGGAAAGCACCGCTGCCCAAGGCCTCGCCAAGGTCGCGGGCTATGCTGCGGATGTAAGTACCCTTGCTGCAGGTGATGCGGAAGTCGATTTGCGGAAGCCCTTCGGGAACGCTTCCCTGCGGATTGCGGTACAGATGCGGCTGCTTCGATGCGTCGGTGTGCGGATTCGAAGCCGTTGAATGCGCCACGGTATCAGTATTTCGAAGTGCTTGGCCACTGCCAGGGCGGAAGGCTGTGATGTCAAAATCGTAAACCGTCACCCTTTTGGGGGCAATCTCGGCCGTCTTTCCGTCGCGGGCCGATACGTAAGCTCTTTGTCCGTCGACTTTTACGGCCGAAAACATAGGCGGAACCTGTTCGATATCGCCCACAAACCGGCGTCTGGCCGCCTCAAGGCTTTCCGCGTCGATGCCGTCGGTGGGGTAGTAGGCATCAATGGCCTGCTCCAGGTCGAAACAGGGCGTCGTGGCTCCCAGCACCATCGTGCCGCTGTATTCCTTTATGCCCTCCTGCAGTTCCTCGATGCGCTTGGTGGCACTGCCCACGCATACCAGCAGCAGCCCGCTGGCCAGCGGGTCGAGGGTGCCGGCGTGGCCAATCTTGAACTTTTTGAGGCCGAAAGCACGCTTCAGGTGCCATTTCAGCTTGTTGACAACCTGAAACGACGACCACCCTGTGGGTTTGTCTATGGCAATGACAATGCCCGGCTTGTCGCTCATTTAGAACAGGTAAGGAAGAACAATGACCAGAAGGCTGACCACGGCGCAATAGACGGCAAACCAGATCAGTTTGCCCTTCTTCACGATGCTGATCATCCACTTGCAGGCCAGGCATCCCACGACGAAGGCGGCCAAAAATCCGACGATGAGGGGGAATGTGCCGATGGCTGTCGAGGCTCCTTCCGCTGCCGCTTCGCCGCCAATCAGGTCCTTGAAGTCGAGCAGGGCCTCGCCCAGGATGGGCGGGATAACCATCAGGAACGAGAACTGGGCCATATTCTCCTTCTTGTTGCCCAGTATCAGGCCGGTGGCGATGGTGCTTCCCGAACGGCTCAGGCCCGGCAGCACAGCGCAGGCCTGCGCAATGCCGATGACGAAAGCGTTCCACGGCGTGATTTTCTCCTTCTGGCGCGGCTTGGCAAAGTAGCTGAAGGTCAGCAGCAAGGCCGTCAGCATCAGGCAGCAGCCCACGATGAACAGCGAGTTGCCGAAGATGCTGGCCGACGTCTCGGGGTTGAAGATGGCTTCAACCTTGTCTTTCAGCAGTATGCCGACAATGCCGATGGGTATCATCGAAACAAGGATGTTCAGCGCGTAGCGCGTACCCTCGTTCCATTTGAACTTGAACAAGTCCTTGAAAATCCACACTATATCTTTCCACAGTATGCAGCAGGTGCTGAGCACCGTAGCCACGTGCACGGCAATGTTGAACGTAAGGTTAGCCTCGCCGTCGACGCCAAACAGGGCCGAACCGATGGTGAGATGGCCGCTGCTGCTGACGGGCAGGTATTCCGTAAGGCCTTGGACTATGCCAAGTATGAGTGCTTGAAACCAATCCATTGTGAAATTGAAAATTGATAATTGAAAAATGAAATCAGTTGTGTCGTATGGACGCTGTTACTCCTTGCTCTTTGGGCGGAACATTATTGCGCAGATCTCGACCACCAGACCGGCAACAATCATCAGTGGAGCCACCACCATACGGCGCGAGTTGAACATCTCGGCATTGAAGACATTGGGGTCGTCGCTGCTGCCGCCGCTGAGCAGTATGTAGCCGAGTCCCAGCAGGACGATGCCGACAGCCAGCAGGATGTAATTCATTGGCCCAAAGGCGAAATCCAGTGCCGACTCCTCGGTTTTGCTGACTTTTGTCTCTGCAGTCACAGGCTTGCTTACAGTATTTTTCTTTTTATTATCCATATTGTGTTGAAAGGTTTTACGTTGAAGGGTTGAAGGGTTGAAGGGTTGAAGGGTTAAAAGGTTGATAAGGTTTTATGTTTAAATGCTTTCCGTTTTCCGTTTTCCGCTTTCCGTTTATTCCTCGCTCTTGCTGCGTATGTGGCGGTGCACCGAGAAGTATGTGGCAATGAACGAAATGGCTATGCCGACAACATAGATTGCGGCCACCAGCACGGCGTAGGCCTCGAAGTGGCGCGGATGGAACAGCGCCAGGTGGAACTGCTTGTTGAAGATGTAGACAGCGGCAAACATCAGCACCGTGGCAAACGTGGCCCCAAGGAAGCCGTAAAGGATGCTGCGCCACAGGAACGGACGCGTGATGAAGCCCATCTTGGCACCCACCATACTCATCGTGCGTATCGTGGCACGGTTCGAATTGATTGATATCCTTATCGTTGTGCTTATCAGCGCCACCGACACTATCAGCAGCAGCACCATAAACACTATCAGCAGCCACGACAGCTTGTAGAATATCTGGCTCAAGTCGTTGAGCATCGTCTCCTGATAGGTGATGTCGTCCACGCTGGCATATTCGCTCACCTCTTTCTCAAAACGCTTGCGCGCCTCGCTGATGTGCGTCGGGTTGTTGCTGGCCTTGAGGGTCACCATCAGCGTGGGATACAGAGGGTTGACGCTGTCAAGCAGTGTCAGGAAGTCCTCGTCCAGTTCGGCCGAAAACAGGCGCGCCGCCTCGTCGGCCGAAATATAGTCCACGCTCCTCACGTATTCCAGCGCCGCCAGCTCGTCGCGAAGGCTCAAAGCCTCCTCCTCGGTCGTCTCGGCGTTGAGGTTCACCTGATAGGTGATGCGCTCCTGCATTTCGTGCGTGGCCCGGTACGAATGGTACTCCACAAACATCAACAAGCCGAAGACGAACAGCACCAGCATAATGCTGAAAACGGTGGAAGTTCTTCCGGCCCAGAGTCTTATCTTTCCGTGTCGTTTGATATTCTTACTACTCATAGCGAGTGCAAAATTACACAAAAAAAACGGAATATCACCCTTTTGCCGAAAAAATATATTCCTCTTCCGCCGCCAGGCCCTGTCCCGTCGCGCCGCCATACCCTCTATCTGCATAGCCTACAGCCGCTTTCCCCATCTTGGCGCTGGCCGATAAAAACGTTTAATCCGCGTTAAAATGAATGGTTATAAGCAATTTTTTCTGAACAGGAATTACCAGAAATTAGCCAGGAATTATCCGGAAATAATAATAAAGGGAATCTCTAATAATTTCTTTTTTTGACCGCGAATTACACGAATTTAACGAATTAATTTGATGTTATTCTGAATTTTGTTTTGCAAGCAAAACGCGAATTAAACGAATTTATAGAGGTTGCCTAAAGAAATGATTTCCGCATTTGCCCAAAAGAAGCCTCGGAGACGGGTGCAAACTCCAGTGGAGCTCGCAAAGAAGCCTCGGAGAGAGGTGCAAACTCCAGTGTAGCTCGCAAAGAAGCCTCGGAGAGGCTTAATCTTAATAACACCGTACAAGCGAAGCGCAGTGCGGTGACTGATAATCAACCCCTCGCGTGCGTCTCGGAGAGACGCGACATCGCCTATGTGCCAATTATAGAACGTGAGTGACCGTAAATGTCAGTGAATGCCCTTAAATGTCAAATGAATTTGACTGATTTCTTATCGCGAAACAATCCCTTCGCCAGCATTGCCGCCGCAGGCGGAAAAATTTACAAGATTTACAGGATTTCGCGAGCGAAGCGAGCAGGAGCGTTTTTCCCCGACAATCCTGCGATTCCTGAAGTAAAACTTTGAAAAATAGATCATTGCGAAAGTTTTCAAAATTAGTTCAAAAACCTCGAAAAACGCCCAAAATCGCCTTCCCCAACAGCCTGAAAAACAGTACCATCTTCTTATCAAATTCTACACAAATTCTTATCAAATTCTTACCAAAATTCACTCCTGTAGAATATGAGTAGTCTTTGTTCAGTTTATGGTCAGTTTTTGGTGCTGCGCATCCCGCTTTTTGGGGTGGCGAACAATGACCGATGGGCAAAAAAAATCCCGTGCCGGGCGGCGCGGGATTTTTCAATAAAAAAGATTGTCTAAGATTGTGTGTATGTTGGGTTATTAAAGCGCTTGCTTTTGTTGGCAGGCCGGGAGGCCGGATTTCAGTGGGCGGTGAAGCCTGATTTCCGCAGTCGGGGTAGTGGCCTGCCGGATTTTGTCGTAGTCAGGGCGCCTGTGTGCCAGTGGCTTAATTGGCAAGCATCACGGGCATAACCAGCATCAGGATGTCTTCGGCCTTGGCCTCTTCGCTGTCGTTGATTGGGAAGAGGATGCCGGCGCGGCTGGGGTGCGAGAGCTCCATCAACACCTGTTCGGTGTCGAGGTTGATGATCATCTCGCTGAGGAACTTGGCGTTGAAGCCGATTTCCATAGGCTCGCCGTCGTAGCTGCAGGGGATGGTTTCGTGGGCTTTGTTCGAAAACTCGAGGTCTTCGGACGAGATTTCGAGTTCGCGTTCCTTGATGCTAAGGCGCACCTGGTGGGTGCTCTGGTTGGCAAAGAGGCTGACGCGGCGCAGCGTGTTGAGGAATGTCTGGCGGTCGACGGTCAGCTTGTTGGGGTTGTTCTTCGGTATGGCGGCCTCGTAGTTGGGGTATTTACCGTCGACAAGGCGGCAGACAATCAGGAAGTTGTCGAAGGTGAAGAAGACGTTGGTGTTGTTGTAGTCGATGGTGACGTCGAATTCTTCCTTGTTGCCGCCAAGGATGTTCTTGACCTGCATTATGGGTTTGCGGGGCAGGATGAAGTTGACGCTTTCGTCGCTGTGGATGTCGTTGCGGCGGTAGCGCACCAGCTTGTGGGCGTCGGTGGCTACGAAGGTGACGTTCTCGGGGGTCATCTCGCAATAGATGCCCGACATCTGCTGGCGCATCTCGTCGGTCGAGGCGGCGAAGGCGGTCTTGTTGATGGCGTTGACGAGCACCGAGGCGGGCATCGAGGTCTGCACGGTGTCTTTCATTTCGGGCATTGCGGGGAAGGTTTCGGCGTTCTGGCCGGCAAGGCTGTATTTGCCTTCGCCCGAGCTGATTTCGATGCTGTAGGTCTCGGGGTCGACGGCGAAATTGATGGGCACGTCGTCGAGCGATTTGAGCATATCGAGCAGCAGCTTGGCAGGGACGGCGATGCTGTCGATGCCTTCGACGCGGGCGTTTTCGAGTTCTATTTTGCTTACCATTGTGGTCTCGAGGTCGGTGGCCTTGATGGTCAGTATGTTGTTTTCGAGGTGCAGGTGAAAGCAGGCGATGATGGGCACGGTGTTGTTGTTCGAAATGACACCGTTCAGGGCGCTGAGGTGCTTCAGGAATAACTGGCTGTTTATTATGAATCTCATATTGTTATATGTTTTTTTGCTGGTTGGTTTATGAAAAGTTTCCGACTGCAAAGTTAAGTCTATTTTTGCAGTCGGAAAATGAAAAGTGTCTTTTTTTTATCAACAATTGTTGAAAAGGTGATGCTCCGTTTGGCTGCCGGCAAGCTACCATCGGCCACTGGCGCCGCCGCCGCTGAAGCTGCCGCCGCCAAAGCCGCCAAAGCCGCCGCCCGAGGGGCCGGAATTCCATCCGCCGCCGGCCGACGACCAGCTGCTGGTGGGGCCGTAGCCGCCAAAGTAGGCTCCGCCGCTGCCACCGGTGCCGCTGTTCTTGGTGGCCCAGACTATGACGCCGATAAAGGCCAGCAGGCATATCAGTATGAACCAGGACGGCACCTGGTTGTCTTCCTTGTACTGGGCGTAGCTGTACTCGCCGGCGCAGACTGGCAGGATGATGTCGAGTGCTGCGCTGATGCCGCCGGCGTAGTCGCCCTCGCGGAATAGGGGTATCATCTCGTCCTCGATGATGCGCTTGCAGAAAATGTCGGGCAGCGCCCCTTCGAGGCCGGTGCCGACGGCAATCTCGACCTGGCCGTCGGTGTCGTCCTTGGGCTTGACGACGATGATGACGCCGTTGGCAAATTCGCCTTGGCCGATGCCCCATTTGTTGCCCACGTCGAAGGCGAACGACGAGATGTCGCTGCCGCCAAAGGCCGGAGTGATCATCACCACTATCTGGTTCGACGTGCTGTCGTTGAAGGCCACCAGGCGCGCCTCCATTTCGGCCGTCTTGCTGCCGTCAAGCAGGCCGCAGTAGTCGTAGACCAGCCGGCTTTCCTTGTCAGGCAGCCATCCTGTCTGGTCGTATGGCGCCTGTGCACAAGCCGTTATGGCTGCGCACAGGGCGACAACAACGATGATGAGTTTCTTGGTCATTGCTCTGCGTTGGTTTTAGTGGACTAAAGCAGTGCTTCGGTCGAGGGGGCTTGGTCGGCACCTTCCGTGGCCTGGAAGTAGCCCATCTTTTCGTGGCCGAACATACCGGCAATGACGCTGTTGGGGAAGCGGCGTATGGCGGTGTTGTATTCGCGCACGGCATCGTTGAAGGCTTTGCGCGACACATTGATGCGGTTCTCGCAGCCTTCCACCTGGGTTTGGAACTCCTGGTAGTTCTTGGTGGCCGTCAGCTCAGGATAGCGCTCGACGGTGATGTTGATGGCGCGGCTCATCTCCTGGGCCATCTTGTCGTAGGCGGCCTGGAATTTGGCTATGTTCTCTTCGTTCAGGTCGCTGGCGTCGAGCTTGGGCGCATTGTTGCGGGCCTGGATGACCTTCTCGAGGGTCGACTGCTCGTAGTTGCCTGCGCCTTTGACGATGTTGATGGCCTGGTTGACGAGGTCCATACGGCGCTGATAGTCGGCCTGCACGTTGCCCCATTTGCTGGTGGCGTTTTCCTGTTTGGTAATCATCTTGTTGTTGGCAGAAACGGCCCAAAGTACTATGACCGCTGCGATGCCGAGAATAATCCAGATTGATTTTTTCATCTTGTTTCGGTTTTTAAAAGTTTATGTTTTAATTTGGTTTAATTCATATATAATATGCAATCAGTTGTGTTTTTCCTTCTCCCACCGCTCGGGCGCTTCGGGATAGTCCACCAGCACCACCTTGACTGCCGGATGGGCGGCGATATGCAGCGAGTGGGCCACATTGGTGTCGTCGTAGGTCCGTGGGGTGTCCCAGATGTGGATGTTTTGCTCGGGGTACGTGTCGGGCAGCAGGGGAAAGATGTGGAAGTCGCCGCTGAGGGCATCGGGATGCAGGCGTTCTATCTGCTTGTTTATCATTTCAATCCACTCTTCGCGGCTGCGCCCCGACCAGTAGGGGTTATCGACCCATAGGATGACGTGCAGGCCCGAGTCCTTGATGGTGCGCAGCGCCTCGGCGTCCTGGCTCTCGACCATAACGCGGTCCTGTATGCCGTGGCGCCTGACGGCGGCCAGGATGCGGTGGGCAATGCGCGAGGCATTGTCGGGCGTGATGTTTTTCGTGTCGAGCCAGATGCGGTTGGCCACAGGCTGCGGCAGCGAGTCGAGCCACATATCGAGGGTCAGCCCGTGGATGGTGTCGTACAGCTCGTGGCCCATAAAAATCTTGTCCTGGCTCTCGGAATAGTTGACGTCCACTTCCAATCCGTCGAACAGGGGCGACCGTTCGCGGCCCAGGGCGACGGTGCTTACGCAGTGGGCCCAGAATTTTGAATCGGGATATTCAAAATCGGACGGCGCCGCTGCCGTCTCCGTGTCCTGACGGCACGAGGTGGCGCCGACGAGGCTGAGGACAGCCAGCGCGCACAGCAGTAGGGTGGAAGTGCGTCTATTTGCCATAGTAGATGTTCGTTTTGATGTTGTACAGGCGGACGGTGACGCCTTCGACGTAGTTTTTGTCGTCATACGGAGTGCCAATTTCCACCTTCACCGTGTTGCAGGTCTCCTTGCCGAGCGGAAACTCTTTGGCAATCGAAAGGTGGTAGCTGCCGGCTTTGTCGATGCTGTTCGTGGTGAAAAACTTGCTGAGCCTGTCGCCTTCGCGCAGGTTCTGTCCACCGCTGAAGGTGAATATTATGTCGGGAAACTCGAGCATCGAGATGCTCTTGTTCACCTCCACGTCGGCCTCGATGTCGATGCGCGCCGTCCTGAAGCCCTTGGTGGCACGCAGCTCGGTCGGGGCAAGGAGGGGGTATTTGCGGTCGCCTACTTCGCTCGGCTTCCTGTCGGGATAGCTGCAAACCAGGTCGTTGCCCGGTTTGAGGCTCCTTATCAGCGCGTAGCTGTTCCTGACGACGGGGTGGGCCGTCAGCCGGTCGGCGTGGTAGGTGTAGTTGTACAGCGCCGTCATCTGCTGCAGCTCGCGGCGGCAGCTGTCGAGAACGGCCTTGTCGCTGCACTCGCGAAGCGTCATCGTGCTGTCGAAACAGAACAGGGCCTCGGGCGTGAAGCGCGAGTCGGACTTATAATAATAGTTGTGGAAGATGATATCTGTGATTTCGTGCATATAGTTGACTATCAGTAGCGTCTTGGGCGTCGGTGTCAGGCCGTCGCCAAGCCAGTGCACCGTGGGGTGGGCCTTGACGCCATAGCGGCTGGTGAGCAGCGAATAGAGGGCCGGCGCTATGTCGTTGTGGGTAACGACATAGTCGAAGCGCTGCGGACTTTTCACCAGCGGTGACCAGATGATCAGCGGCACGTGGTGGTAGGCAAGATAGTCGCCGCCCTGCAGCCCCGAGGCGTGGTCGCCGGTGATGACGAAGATGGTGTTCTCGTAGTCGGGCAGCTGGCGGTACTGCCTGATGAAGTCCCTTATGCAGTCGTCGGTGAGCATAGCGGCGGCGTAGCGCGCGGCCACCTTGCCGTTGCGTGCAGCCGGAGCCGCCTTCTTGGCGCGCTGTTCGTAGGCGCGCTGGCGGTCGCGGTCGGGCAGGTCAAGGTCGTCGTGCATACTCAGCGTGGTGACGAGCGCGAACTGAGGCCTGTCGGTGCTTCTGCTTCTAAGGTCGTCCATCGTGCGGCCGAACAGGTAGTCGTCGCCGGCGCCCCACCAATGGCCGTGGCTGCCGTCGGGCGAGGCCCTGAATTCGTCGTAGAAAGGCGACAGGTAGCCTATGCCCTGGGCCGTAAGGTACTCGTAGATGCAGTCGAAAGTGAAGTCGCCGCCATAGTAGGCGCGGGTGTCGTAGCCCTCCTCTTTCAGCAGCGAGATGATGCTGTTGTGGGCCGGCATATCGCCAAACTGGAAGCTCTTGGGTCCGCCCACCGAGCCGGTGATGGCCGGTATGGCGCCATAGCTGCGCGTCGTGGCCGACAGGCAGTTGGGCCAGTAGAGGCCTGTGGCTGCCAGCGAGTCGACAAAAGGCATAGCTTGGCAGTCCACAAACTCGTTGCCCATCGACTCGACAAGGATGACGACCACGCTGGGCGGCCGCTTGCCGCCGACAGCTTTGAAGTGGCGGTTCAGCGACGTGTCGGCCACGAACGGACGCTCCAGTGGGTAGCGCCAGTCGGCGGGGGTGCCCCATTCCGGATGGGTCGCCAGCAGTCGGGCCACCTCGCTCTCGGTCATCCTGTATCCCTGACCCTCGGCCTGGGCGTTTCCGGCCCGGTAGGCTCGGTATTGGCGGCCTTCGGCCAAAAGGTACAGCGTCTTGTTGCAAACCAGGTAGTTGTCGTTGCCGAAGGTGAGCAAGTGCGACGGCTTGAATATCAGCGACAGCAGGGGCAGAAGCACAATGGCGACAAGCGTCACCGTGCGCAGCACTCTCCTGAGGCTCTGCACTTTGCCTGCCCGGCCCATTGCGCAGTTCTCGCCGTGCCCCGATGCGGTGGCGGCCAGCCACAGCGACAGGGCTATGAAGCCGCCCAGCAGCAGCAGGGTCAGCACTATCGGCAGCGCCACTCCCATCGCTCCGCGAATGGCCATCAGGGTTTCGCCCAGCGGGCGCGCAAACAGCTCGCTGCCAAGCAGAAAGCCGTTGTGCATCGTGTAGAGCATCAGCCCCGTTTCGTCCAGCAGCATCAGGCCCAGTAGGGTGGCCGTCGCCGCTTTGGCGGCTTTGGGCGAAAGCAGGCCTATAAGCAGGTGCAGCACGCCGATGCCGAGCAGCGTCCACGAGGCAGCGATGCCGTTGTAGGCCAGCGCGTTGACAAGCAGCTGCAAGCCCCTGGCCGACTTGTGCGGCAGCTCGGTTTCGGCGATGCAGAACTCGACGGTCTTCAGCGCCAGCGTAAGCAGCAGGAAACACCCTGCCATTGCCAGAAAGGTGCGCAACAGCCGTCTGATGTCGATACCCTGTCTGCACATTCCGGCCATCGTCGCTATTTTATCAGGTTGCCGAGTATGTCGCGTGTCAGTTCGCGTGTGATGGTGCGTGTGGCGGCCGAGGTGGTGTTCTTCACAATCTTCTGGCCTGCCGAGGTTTTCGACTTGGTTTTCTTGCCGCTTATGGCGTTGCTTGCTGCGGTGCCCACCACGGTGCCTATCGTGGCGGTGACGGCGGTCAGGGCCGCTTTCATCACCTTCGACAGCAGGCCGCCCTTTTTGCCCGATGCCGCTTTGGGCTTTTCGCTTTCGGCCTTTGGCACCTTGCTTTCGGCCTCCTGCACAGCGTTTTCAGCCTCGGCCATCAGTATCTCGTAGGCGCTTTCGCGGTCCACCGTCTGGTCGTACTTGTGGCCTATGGCGCTGCGGCTAATGATGTCGCGGCGTTCGCTGTCGGTGAGGGCGCCAATCTGCGACAGGGGGAAGAGAATCTTGGCGCGCTGCACGATGCCGGGGGCGCCCTTCTCGTCGAGCAGGCTGACCAGGGCCTCGCCCGTTTCGAGGGTGGTGATGGCCTCTTCGGTCTTGAAGGCGGGGTTGGCGCGGAAGGTTTCGGCGGCCACCTTGACGGCCTTCTGGTCGCGGGGCGTGTAGGCGCGCAGGGCGTGCTGCACGCGGTTGCCCAGCTGGCCCAGTATGTTGTCGGGTATGTCGGTGGGCAGCTGGCTGATGAAGTAGATGCCAACGCCCTTGCTGCGTATCAGGCGGATGACCTGCTCGATCTTGTCGACCAGCGCCTTCGAGGTGTCTTCAAAGAGCATATGCGCCTCGTCGAAGAAGAAGACCAGCCGCGGCAGCTCCTGGTCGCCCACCTCGGGCAGGGTGGTGTAGAGCTCCGAAACGAGCCACAGCAGGAAGGTCGAGTAAAGCTTGGGCTGCATCATCAGGCGGTCGGCGGCCAGCACGCTCATCACGCCCTTGCCGCCCTCGGTCTGCAGCAGGTCGTGGATGTCGAACGAGGGCTCGCCGAAAAACTGGTTAGCGCCCTGGTTTTCAAGTTGCAGCAGCGAGCGCTGGATGGCGCCGACGGTGGCCGTCGATATGTTGCCGTACTTGGTGGTGTATTCCTTGGCGTGCTTCGACACGTAGTCGAGCGTCGAACGCAAGTCCTTGAGGTCCAGTATCAGCAGGCCGCGCTCGTCGGCGATGCGGAACACGATGTTGAGCACGCCGTCCTGCGTCTCGTTAAGCCCCAGCAGTCGCGACAGCAGCTGCGGACCCATCTGCGAGATGGTGGCGCGGATGGGGTGCCCCTGCTCGCCGAAGACGTCGTAGAAGCGCACCGGGCAGCCCTCGAACTGTGGGTTGTCGATGCCGAACTCGCCCTTGCGTTTCTCGATGAATCCGCTCATCGCACCGGCCTTGGCGATGCCGCTCAGGTCGCCCTTCATATCGGCCATAAAGCAGGGCACGCCGGCCTGGCAGAAGGTTTCGGCCATCACCTGCAGGGTGACGGTCTTGCCGGTGCCCGTGGCGCCGGCGATGAGGCCGTGGCGGTTGGCCATTTTTCCGTTGATCGCGAGGTCGCCCTCGTCGCAGTGGGCTATGTAGAGCCCGCGTTCTTTGTCGTACATTTTTGCGCTTATTTATTTCTGAAAATTTCAAACTGCAAAATTACGCAAAAAAATTGACATACGGCCGCGAAATGCCTTTTTTTTTGTCTGCCGCCGGTTGGGCCCTGTTTTCGGCCGCTGTAACAACTTGATTATTAGCACCCGCTCCGCCCGTTGTACA
>DFHL01000015.1:13738-34630 GCA_002371315.1 Bacteroidales bacterium UBA3724
GTACAACGGGCAGTGCAGGTGCTGCAAAATAGGCAGTTGCACGGAGCTCTTTTTGGGCTTCTGGGGCCCCCTGGACGGCCGATTGCGGTGCCGTTGGCAGGGGCAGATGCGGGGCCGAAAGATTATTTTTTTCCAAATTACAACTTTTTTTGTATCTTTGCATCGCTAAAAATATGTTTTTTTATTATGAAAAAAGCCTTATTTCTTTCTATCATAGCGTTTTGCGCCGCTCTGACGGTGCAGTCGCAGGATGTCGTAAACCTCCGTATGGACTGCCAGCAGATGGGCTTGCGCGGATATGTGGCCTCGATGGACGAGGATATCCTGCTGCGCAAGGACTATTTCCGCGAGGACTGGCCCCAGCGCAAGTGGTTCGTCAAGGATCTGCGCAACGTGCTGCGCGAGGACGATGGCCGCATCGTGACCTTCAACCCCGCCGGGCGCCTGCTCAGCGTCACCTACACCCATCAGGGGCGCCAGGGCAAGACGACCAGCTGCAGCTATGCCTCGAACGGCCTGCTGTCGTCGTTCGTCGGCGAGGGCTATAAGGTTGAGGCCAAGTACAATGGCAATATGGCCGACATCAACGTCTATGCCGAAACCAAGGACTACAAGAGCGTCAACCTGGCCAAGGCCGACCTCAACACGACGCCATACACCAACACCTATCCCTTCGACCTCAAGTGCCGCCAGGAGCTGGACGACGACGGGCTGGTGCTGAAGTCGAGCTACTACTACGTCGACAGCCTGCCCGCCAAGGTGTGCGAATATAGCTACAATCACAACCGCCTGCTGGTCAGTGAGAAAGTTACCGACTACACCTCGGGCGAAAAGGCCGTCAGCACGGTACAGTACACCTACGACAACCGCGATTTCCTCATCAAGAAGGTGACCCACGGCAAGGCCCTCGACGAGACCTGCACCTACGAGAACAACGAGCAGGGCGACTGCATCAAGATGACCGTCGAGCGTCCATACGCCACGATTGTCTATACGTTTGAATATGTGTACGATTCGATGGGTAACTGGACGGTGCGCCTGCAGTACGAGGACGGCATTTTCGACAATGCCGCCCTGCGCACGCTGACCTACCACAAGGCCCCGGCCGAGCCGAAGGCCAAGGCTGCCAAACAGGCTAAGGACAAGAAAGCCAAGGCCGACAAGCCGACGAAGGAGAAGAAAGTCAAGGCCGACAAGAAAGCGTCGAAGAGGGAAGATTGTTCCGCAGAGGACAAAAAGGCTGAAAGAGGGCGCGTAGCCCTCGAGAAGAAGGCCGCCAAAGAGGCCAAGGCGCGCGAGAAGGAGGAGATGAAGGCCCAGCAGGAGCGCGCCAAGGAGGCCGAAAAGTCTATGACCAAGGAGGAGCGCAAGGCCGCACAAGCTGAACGCAAGGCTGCCGAAAAGGCCGAAAAGGAGCGCGTAGCCGCCGAGAAGAAGGCTGAGAAGGAGCGCGTGGCCGCCGAGAAGAAGGCCGAGAAGGAGCGCGTAGCCGCCGAGAAGAAGGCTGAGAAGGAGCGCGTGGCTGCCGAGAAGAAGGCAGCCAAAGAGCGTGCCGCCGCCGAGAAGAAGGCAGCGAAAGGCAAATGACGACCCGTCGCGGTTTCGAGACAATCAACTTAAAGTAGGTGGCCGATAATAAATTACATTTCGCTTTGCTGTGCGATACACCCTTTTTGCTTGGCTGTGCGACACACCCCGCCCTTCGGGCACCCCTCTCCGAGAGGGGATGGCTACGCAGTCCATTGCTTTACAGACTTTTGAACTTTAGAGACGGGTTAAAGAACCGCCACCGCGCCATCCCCTCTCGGAGAGGGGTGCCCGAAGGGCGGGGTGTGTCGCACCATACGGACATTCTTTACCTGCTGTCAATTTAAATCAACGCATAACAAAATCCTTTCCACGTGACAAATCTTGCCGAATATATGAGTGGCAGCATCCGCAACATTATGACTGCCGCCTACCGTAACCTGTTGTCCAATCCGCGCGAGGCCAAGTTTGCCTTCCGTATGCAACAGGCTTTCTCCAAGTCGGAGAATCGCCGCAAAACCATCGCCGACAAGGAGGGCGTCGATGTGCCGCCGTTCCTGATCTGCAGCATCGCCACGCAGTGCAACCTGCATTGCAAGGGCTGCTATGCCCGCAGCAACGGCATCGCCAACGATGTCGGCGACAACAGCAAGCCGACCCTCACGGCCGAACAGTGGGGCACCATCTTCGGCGAGGCTGCCGACATTGGCGTCAATTTTGCCCTGCTGGCCGGTGGCGAGCCGATGATGCGGCGCGATGTGCTCGAGGCTGCCGCCAAGGAGGAGCGTATGATTTTCCCGGTCTTCACCAACGGCACGCTTATCGGACCGACATATATCGTTTTTCTGCGCAACAACTTCAATATCATACCTATTATCAGCATTGAAGGCTCTGGCGAAGGCACCGACCAGCGTCGCGGCAAGGGGGTATACCAGCGCGCTATGCTGTCGATGGATATGCTGCACGCCGAGCATCTTTTCTTCGGCGTCAGCATCACGGTGACGACCGGGAATTTCCGTTATGTCACCTCGCCCGAGTTCCTCGGCGGGCTTCAGGTCAAGGGCTGCAAGCTGGTTTTTTATGTCGAATATGTGCCCACCGAGCCGGGGAGCGAACACCTGGCGTTCGGCGACGCCGATGTCGAGGAGATGGAGCGGCTGCTGGAGTCGGCACGCGAACGCTTTGACGACATCATTTTCCTCTCTTTCCCCGGCGACGAGAAGGCCGTGGGTGGCTGTCTGGCTTCGGGTCGCGGCTTCTTCCATATCGGGCCTGACGGCTCGGCCGAGCCGTGTCCGTTCTCGCCCTTCAGCGACAGCAACGTGCTGACACTCGGCGTCAAGGGTGCCCTGCAGTCGCCCCTGTTCCGCAAGTTGCGCGACCTCCACGCCCTCGGCTGGGAGCACACCGGCGGCTGCACCCTTTTCGAACACCGCGAAGAGGTGGAGCAATTGCTGAGGAGTTAGTTTTTGGGAGTTAAGGGAAGTTAAGAGGAGTTAAAGAAGTTAAGGGACAATACATACCAGCATTAGCCGAATGTATTGTCCCTTAACTTCCCTTAACTTCTTTAACTTCCCTTAACTCCCTTTAACTTCTAAATCTTGTCGAATCCCAGATAGGGGCGCAGGCACTCGGGCATAGTGATGCCGTCGGGGGTCTGGTTGTTTTCGAGCAGGGCTGCGACGATGCGTGGCAGGGCAAGTGCGCTGCCGTTGAGGGTGTGGCACAGGCGCATCTTGCCGTCGCTGTCCTTGAAGCGCAGCTTCATACGGTTGGCCTGGAAGGCCTCGAAGTTGCTTACCGAACTGACTTCGAGCCAGCGCTTCTGTGCGGCGCTCCACACTTCGAAGTCGAAGGTCATTGCCGACGTGAAGCTGATGTCGCCGCCGCAGAGCTTGAGGATGCGGTAGGGGAGACCCAGCTTGTCGAGCAGTCCGCCGACGTGGTGTTTCATCTCCTCGAGGCGCTCATAGCTGCGGTCGGGGTGCTCGATGACGACGATTTCGACTTTCGAGAACTCGTGCAGGCGGTTCAGTCCGCGCACGTCCTTGCCGTAGCTGCCGGCTTCGCGGCGGAAGCACTCGCTGTAGCCCACGTGGCGGATGGGGAACTGGTCGGCGCTGACGATTTCGCCACGGTAGATGTTGGTGATGGGCACCTCGGCGGTGGGAATCATATAGAATCCGTCGAGCGGGATGGCGTACATCTGGCCTTCCTTGTCTGGCAGCTGGCCGGTGCCGAGGCCGCTGGCCTCGTTGACCATCAGCGGGGGCTGGATTTCGACGTAGCCGGCGTTGGTGGCCTCGTTGAGGAAGAAGTTGATGAGGGCGCGCTGCAGGCGTGCGCCCTTGCCTTTGTAGAAGGGGAATCCGGCGCCGGTCACCTTGTTGCCCAGCTCGAAGTCGACGATGTCGTACTTGGCGCAGAGGTCCCAGTGGGGCAGTGCGTCGGCGGGCAGTTCGGGCATAGTGCCGAAGCGGCCGACCTCGAGGTTGTCGTCGGCCGACTTGCCGCGCGGCACGCTGATGTGCGGCGTGTTGGGCAGGCTGATGAGCTTGGCGTTGAGTTCCTGTTCGACGGCGGCCATCTCTTCGCCCATCCGCTTCTCGTCGGCTTTGAGCTCGGCGGTGCGGGCTTTCTTGGTTTCGGCCTCGTCGCGGCGGCCTTGCTTGAACAGCATACCGATTTCTTTTGCTATGGCGTTCTGTTCGGCCTTGATGGCGTCGCTGTCTTTCTGTATGGCGCGGCGTTTTTCGTCGAGGGCGATGATTTCGTCGATGCGCTGCTCCACGTCGGCGACGTTCTTTATTTTAAGACGTTCGATGCACTCGTCGCGGTGCTCTTTGATATATTGAAGCTGAATCATTGTTTTATATAGTTGTTTATTTAATGCGTTATTGCGTTATTGCGTTATTGCGTTAATGCGTTAGTGCGTTAGTGGCTGACGCGTTCGTGTCACAGGTCACAGGTCACAGGTCACTGTTCACAGGTCACTATTCACCAATCAAATAAAGAGGATGCACCGCTGGGCGACGCATCCTCTTATGAATGTAACTTTTTTGACGATTAGCCTTCGACGATGGCGCCGGTGGGGCAGGCGTCAGCGCAGGTGCCGCAGCTAACGCAAGCGTTTTCGTCAATCTTGTAGATGTCGCCTTCGGAAATAGCTCCAACGGGGCATTCGCCAGCGCAGGTACCGCAAGCAACACAAGTGTCAGTGATTCTGTAAGCCATTTTTCTTTGAGTTTTAAAGGTTAATAATGTTTTGCAAAAGTACTATATTTTTCGCATTCGACATCGGTTTTTGACATATTTTTTTGTTGGTATGATGTTAATTCGTTGAAATATAGCTCTGTTAGTGGTGAAAACTTGGACGCGGTACCCCATTCCGACGGCTTTCGGAATGCTGATTTTAGGCGTGTTTTTCTGTTTTTTGGACTATTTTAGTGCGTCGTTGTGTGTCAATGCAGGTTCTCCAGCAGTCGCTTGATGGTGCGGTCGATGGGCTTCTTTTCGTATAGGACGGCATAGACTGCCTCGACGATGGGCAGGTGCATATCGAGCTGTTTCAGAATCTTTTTGATGCCTTTGACGGCATAGTATCCTTCGGCCACCATCTTCATTTCGAGCTGGGCGGCCTTGATGCTGTAGCCATAGCCCAGCATATTGCCGAAGGTGCGGTTGCGGCTGAACTGCGAGTAGCTGGTAACCAGCAGGTCGCCCAGGTAGGCGAAGCTCTCGAACTGGCGCAGGCGCGCGTCGGCGCTGAAGTCGCCATTGCCTATCATTGGCGAGATGCGCTGCATAAAGTCGGTCATCTCCTGCAGGGCGTCGCTGATGAGCACGGCGATGATGTTGTCGCCATAGCCCAGTCCACGGCACATACCGGCGGCGATGGCATAGATGTTCTTGAGCACGGCGGCGCACTCGATGCCGGTCATATCGGTCGAATAGGTGGTCTTGATGTAGTGGCAGCTGAGCTGGCTGCGCACCTGTTCGGCGAAGTCGCGGTTGGTCGAGGCCACGGCCAGGTAGGTCAGGCGCTGGCGAGCAGCCTCTTCGGCGTGCGAAGGACCGCTGACGATGCACAACTGGCTGTAGTCCATACCGATTTGCTCGCGCAGATACTCGGTGATGATGGTGGTGTATTCGGGCACGATGCCCTTCACGGCCGAGATGACGCGTTTGCGCAGCAGCAACTCGCGCGGCACGGTTTTCAGGGCCTTGTCGACAAAGGCCGAGGGTACGACGAGATAGATGTCGTCGCTCTTCTCCACGACCTCGCGGATGTCGCTGCTGATGTTGCAGCGGTCGGTGTCGATATAGGCCTCGCTCAGATAAAGCGGGTTGTGTTTTTCTTCGCGCAAAACGGGTATGGCTTCTTCCTCGCGAACCCACCAATTTATGCGCCTGTCTTGCTTTTCGAGCAGTATTTTTACGATTGCGGTAGCCCAACTGCCGCTTCCTAAAAGTCCTATCATTTTGAAATGTATGTGTTTATTTGTTTTGGAAAGATCAACAATGGTTCTGCAAAGTTAAGAAAAAAAACATACGACACAACAAAAAATGTGTTAATTCGTTAATTTGTTAGTGAACGGTGACCTGTGACTGGTGACACGAATGCGCTCGTATCACAGGTCACTTGTCACAGGTCACAAATGCGAGTTGATTTAATCATAAAAACCAAACGATATGCTTTCACAATTGAAACCCGCCTCTGTATGGCGTTATTTCGGCGAGATTATGCAAATCCCGCGTCCATCGAAACACGAAGAGAAGATTTCGGCCTACCTGCAGAAGTTTGGCCGCGACCACGGTCTGGAAACCCTCAGCGACGAGCTGGGCAACGTGCTGATCCGCAAGCCCGCATCGAAAGGCTACGAACAGTCGCAGGGCGTATGCCTGCAGGCCCATATGGATATGGTGTGCGAGAAGAACGGCGACAAGCAGTTCGACTTCCTCAAGGATGCCATCCAGCCGGTGCTTGATGGCGAATGGCTGACGGCCGACGGCACCACGCTGGGCGCCGACGACGGCATCGGCGTTGCCGCCATCCTTGCCATCCTCGACGACGACACCATCGAGCACGGTCCGCTCGAGGCTCTGTTCACCGTCGACGAGGAGACCGGCCTGACCGGCGCCGGCGGTCTTTCGACCGAGTGGCTCAAGAGCGACATCCTGCTCAACTTCGACGACGAGGACGAGGGCGAGTTCTGCATCGGCTGCGCCGGCGGCATCGACACCACCGTGGCCATCGACTACACCACGCGCTACTGCCCGGCCGGCGAGGTGGCCTATCGCGTCAAGGTCAGCGGCCTGAAGGGTGGCCACAGCGGCGACGACATCAACAAGGGCCTTGCCAATGCCAACAAGCTGCTGGCCCGCATCCTTTGGAACGCCACCGAGCAGTGCAAGATCGGCTTGGCCCGCATCGACGGCGGCAACCTGCGCAATGCCATTGCCCGCGAGGCCTGGGCCGACATCGTCGTGGCCAAGGATTTCGATGGCGACTTCAAGAAGATGGTCGACGAGTTCCGCCAGCATCTGACCTTCGAGTTCCGCAGCACCGAGCCTGACCTCAAGGTCGAACTGCTGCCCATCGATATGCCGCAGCTGCTCATCGACCGCGACACGCAGTACAACCTGCTCAACGTGCTGCTGGCCTGTGCCCACGGCGTGCTGGCTATGAGCCGCGAGATCCCCAACTTTGTCGAGACCTCGACCAATCTGGCTTCTGTAAAGATGGACGACAAGCAGATACATATCGCCACCAGCCAGCGCAGCTCGGTCGAGAGTGCCAAACGTGCTGCCGCCCAGAAGATTGAGGCCACGTTCCGTATGATTGGCGCCCACGTGAGCCACGGCGACGGATACCCCGGCTGGACCCCCAACCCCAGCAGCCGCGTGCTGAAGGTCGGCGTCGAGACCTACAAGGCTATGTACGGCAAGGAGCCCGTCGTCCGCGCCATCCACGCCGGACTCGAGTGCGGCCTTATCGGAGAGAAGTATCCCAAGATGGATATGATCAGCTACGGGCCCACACTGCGCGGCGTCCACAGCCCCGACGAGCGCATCGAAATAAAGACCGTCCAGATGTTCTGGGACCTCACGCTTCAGATACTCAAGAACTTGAAGTGATACTTCATACGAAAACGAAAACCCAAACGAAAAGGGCTACTCAGAGAACGGAAAAGTGAGATCGACAAACCAATTGCGGCGGATTTGAAAATCCGCCGCAATTTTATTTACACCTTTTTCCCGTATTCGTAAATGGTGTCGGAAGGCAAGTCAATGTTCTCGTTCCAGTACACCACCGTTCGGCTCGAATCCAATTGCGCCTGATTCCATAATCCGTTGATTGTTTTTAGTTCAGAGAAACAGTCGATAGACGCAATGTCCTCGGCAACATCATATATCACCTTGCATCCGTCGTCGAACACGACGGCAAGCTTATAGTTGTTCTGTGGAACAATTGATTTTATGCGTGGTATGCTGTTCATTGCAGAGGAGGCAGTTTGTAAATTTTTTGTGTATTCCACATTTCTATCAAAGCGTTGGCGTTTGTTTTAAGCCATTCTTTGACAAGTCTCTGTGCCTGAGGCGGCAGATCGCCTAATGTCATCTCGTAAGTATGAATGTCAAAAATTCCGACATATTCATCGTATATGGCGTGAATATGTGCTGGTTCGTGCTCTTTTGGTTTGAAGAACATTTTGATTATAATTCCATAGAAACGACTAATCTCAGGCATTGTGATTGTATATTGATTTGTTTTTATAACGTTAGTTCGTTTAAAATATTGTGTTGAATTTTGTTGGATTTTTGAAGAAGGCTGGATTTGTAGCATTGCGTTATCATTTTTTTTGAAAATTGAAAGGAAATGAATTTATTGGCCAAATCTGGAGTTTAATTCCATATTTGGCTAAATGCGAATTTATCTACTGATTAATAATTGATTATTGTTGTTTATTTGGCTGATTAAGTGTTTCGTTAGGGCTGTTTTCTGCAAAATTTCTCGCTAAAATTTGATTTAATTGAAATAAAATGTGTAATTTTGCAGCCAAATTTGGAGTTTAATTCCATAATTGGCTATGCTATGTATAAAAGAATATTAGAAAACAAGTTACGCGAATTGTCGAAGTCATTTCCTGTGGTTTCGGTTACCGGTCCTCGCCAGTCGGGCAAGACTACGTTGTGCCGTATGACTTTTGATGAGTATGCCTATCTGAACCTTGAGGATGAGGAGAACCGTGCCATAATGCAGCGAGATATAAAGGGCTTTTTGCGTACCCACGGAAATGGGTTGATTATAGACGAGGCGCACTATCTGCCCGAACTCTTCTCGGTACTTCAGGTTGTTTGCGACGAAGACGACAACCGCAGGTATGTCATTTCGGGCAGTAGCAATTGGCTTATGTTGCAGCATATCAGCCAGTCGCTTGCCGGCAGGGTGGCGTTGATTCGCCTGTTGCCTCTCTCGATTGCAGAGCTTGGTTCGGCAGACGCTATCAGCACAGACAAGATGATTTATAGCGGTTTCTATCCTGCCATTTGGGGCAAGGGAAGACCTGTGTTCGAGGTTTATGACAGCTATTTCAGCACATATATCCAGCGCGACGTGCGGCAGATAATGAACATTCGCGATATGGATTTGTTTCGCAAGTTTGTGCGACTGTGTGCAACGCGAGTCGGCAACGAGTTTGTCGCCAGTAGCTTGGCATCGGAAGTCGGAGTGTCGCTGAAAACGGTGCAGGGTTGGCTAAGTGTTCTCGAGGCCTCATACGTGGTGTTCCAACTGTATCCTTACTATCGCAATCTTGGAAAACGTCTGACGAAAACCCCAAAGATTTATTTTCACGATACGGGATTGGCCTGTTACCTGTTGGGTATAAGGGACGAAAACGATGTCGCCAATTCTCCGTTGAGGGGTGCTTTGTTTGAGAATCTCGTTGTGGCAGATTGTTTGAAAAGGCGTTATAATGCTGGTTTGGACAACAATATGTATTTTTATCAGGACAAATCCAAACGCGAGGTCGACCTTCTGATGGAGACTGGAACATCGATAGAGGCTTACGAAATCAAGTCCGCAACAGTTTTCCATAACAGTTTCTTCAAAAACCTTGACTATTTTCGGTCGCTTTACGGCGACGATGTCAAAAAGACTTGTGTGATATATGATGGTGAATATGAGAATGAAACGTTGGCCAACTTCCGACATCTGGGTTGAAATGCCGAAAGTAGGATTGTGAAAAATCCGCCGTCGCCGTTCTTGTTTTAGTCACACATTGCTAATCCGTAAGACATTATAGCTTATCCGCATTCTTCAGCGCAAGGGCATCTTTTGGACAATGATCCCGATGCTGCTATGCAGAAGAATGCGGATAAAATTTTACTTTATTTTTGCCAAAATCGTATCAAGTTCTACTGAGGTGAAATTTGGTGAGAATTTAGTAAGAATTTGGGTAGAATTTGATAAGAAGTTGGTGCTGGGAATCAGCGGTTTGCAAGGGTCGAAAAATCGGCATTTTTGAGCACTTTCCAACTTTTTTTGAAAAGTCTTGCAACTGATTGCGTTTTAGTGTGTAATCCGTTGCGGTGGACATTTTTCCTTCGCGATGGGTGATTGGCATCCGTTGCGGTGGATGTTCGTCCGTCGCGATGGGTTTTCGTCCGTCGCGATGGGTTGCATCGGTTGCGGTGGGTGTTTGTCCTTAAAGGCGGTTTCCTTGGGGCGCGCGTTTCGGGCATACACGGGGACTGCTACGCACAAGGCCCCTCCGCGCGCTCCACAGGCGCTTGTGCCCCCTACAAATCGTTAGTGTTTGCTGGCAAATCACCATTATTGGCGATTGTCCGGTCGGTGTGGAATCGTGAATTTTGCATTCGGAAACTACAAGAATGCAATGAACAGAACGATTTTTAAATCAACACTATGCACACTTTTTGTGTGTGCGCTTGCTGCGTCGGTTTCGGCGCAAAACGACTCGGTGGCGCGCTCGCCGCGCCTTACTATCGGTGGCTATGGCGAGGCTGTGTATAGCCACCATTTCTACAGCGACAATGTGTTCCGCTACCGCAATGCCGACCGCTACAAGGATGCGCCGGGCTATGGGCGCGTGGATATTCCGCACGCGGTCATTATGCTTGGCTACGACTTTGGCCGCGGATGGTCGATGGGTACCGAGATTGAGTTTGAACACGGTGGCGTCGAGGCGGCTACCGAGAAGGAGACCGAAGAGACTGGCGAGTTCGAACAGGAGATTGAGCGTGGCGGCGAGGTGGCCCTGGAGCAGTTCTGGGTGCAGAAAAGCTTCAACAAGCACCTCAACATCCGCGCCGGCCATATCGTGGTGCCTGTCGGTATGACCAACAACGGGCATACGCCTAATATGTTTTTCAGCGTCTATCGTCCTGAGGGCGAGAACACTATTATGCCCTGCACTTGGCACGAGACGGGCCTGAGCCTGTGGGGCCGTGCCGGCAGCTGGCGCTATGAGGCGCAGTTGTTGCCGTCGCTCAACAGCAACTTCTTCAACGATGCAGGCTGGATCCACAACGGCTCGGCGTCGCCCTACGAGTTCCGCCCGGCCAATGGCCTTTCGACGGCTGTGCGTGTGGATTGGACTGGCGTTGAGGGTCTTCGTCTCAGCGTTAGCGGCTATGCCGGCAACAGTTTCAACAACGACATCACGACGGCCATCTACAGTGAGACGTCGCAATACCGCGATGCGAAGGGCACCGTACTGATTGGCGCTTTCGACTTCGCTTATCGCAACCGCTGGCTGACCCTGCGCGGCAACTTTGACTATGGTCATCTGGGCGACGCATCGCTCATTTCGACGCGCAACAAGAACCAGACCACGATGAGCGGCAACCCCTATCCGCACACCGCCGTGGGCGAGAGCGCATACGACGCCTCGATCGAAGCCGGCATCAACCTGCTGGCCTGGCGCTATGAGCGTGCCAAAAACCGCAAACTTTATCTTTTTGCCCGTTACGACCGCTACGACAGTTTCGTCCCTGCCGAAGGATGGACCGATGTGGAATGGTGTGAGCGTCAGGTGCTTTCGGCTGGCATCAACTACTGTCCGCTGCCCGAAATCGTCATAAAGGCCGAGGGTGGCATCCGCCTGCTGGCCGACCAGTACAACGACGAGCCCTTCTTCGCTCTGGGCATAACCTGGACGGGATTCTTTAAACGTTAACTTTAACCTTAACCTTAACCTTAACTGGCTGCCGCATTATGGATTGCCGAAAAACATTCTTAAAACCTTAACCTTAACTGGCTGCCGCATTATGGATTGCTGAAAACATTCTAAAGTTAAGGTTAAAGTTAAGGTTAAAGTTAAAAACGAAAACATTCAATTTAAAAAATAATAATCTATGAAACGTAACTATCTTAAACTTGCGATGACAACGGTCGTCGCTGCAACTACGCTCTGTTTTGCTTCGTGCAACGAAGAGAACACAACAAACAATGCTTCGTCCGACGAAAATGCCGCCACCATAGCAGCGCAGTTCGTCGACCACACCGTGGCGCCAACCTATACGGCTCTGGCTGCCGCTACTGAGACTCTGGCCGACCAGCTGGCCGCCCTCAAAACCAACCCGACGCAGAGCGGTCTGCAGGCTGCCTGCGACAAATTCCTCGAGGCTCGCGCCTGGTGGGAGAGGAGCGAGGCTTTTCTTTTCGGCGCTGCCGGCGACTATGGTGTCGACCCCCACATCGACAGCTGGCCCCTCGACGAGGATGCTTTCAACACGCTGATGAACAGCCCCGCTATGATTCAGGCTCTTGATGCCGAGGATGGCGACGTCGTTGCCGGCGAGCGCCTGGGCAATGCCCTGCTCGGTTTCCACGGCATCGAGTTTATCCTCTTCCGCAACGGTCAGCCTCGCAATGTCAGCGATATTACTGCCGACCAGTGGATCTATGTGGTTGCCGTTTCGGGCGACCTGCGCAACCGCTGCTACCAGCTCGAGGTGGGCTGGCTGGGCGACAACGCTCCTGCATCGCACATCGCCAAGCTCGACGACCTCGAAATGGCCTACACTGTGGCCGGTAGCGACAACAGCTATGGCGACAATATGAAGAATGCAGGCAAGGCTGGCAGCACATACTCAAGCCGCACCGCCGCACTTGTCGCCATCGTGCAGGGCTGCGTCGACATCGCCGACGAGGTGGGAAGCTCGAAGATCTATGCCGCTTGGCACGGCGAGGACATCACCTATATCGAGTCGCCCTACAGCTATATGTCGATAGTTGACTTCGAGAACAATATCCGCAGCATCCAGAACGTGTGGATGGGTGGCATAGACGGTCAGCGCGACAACAGCAAATCGCTCCACAACTATGTCGGTGCCATCAATGCCGACTTGGATGCCAAGGTGATGACCAAAATCGACAACGCCCTGGCCAAGATTCAGGCTATGCCGGCTCCCTTTGCCCTGCACTATAGTGACGCACGCAACGGCGAGGCTGTCGAGGCTTGCTCCGAACTGAGCGAAACCCTCGACGAGGTGATCGATGCCCTTAGAGAGAACTGATTAATCCTATTTACTAACTAACACTCAAAAACTAATGAAAAAGCAGAAATCATTACTGATCGGAGCCTTGTTGCTTTCGGCTGCGGTTGTCTCCTGCAATGAGGATGAGGTCAAGCCCGACCCCATCGACCCCAATCAGCCCGAATGGGTGCAGGAAGAGACCCTTGCCGGCGGCAAGCTCGGCACCACCTTCAACCAGTCGGCCTCGGCCTACGAGGACCCCACGCCGGCCACTGAACAGGCTGGTATGGCAACGGCATTCAAATATGGTGAGTTCTTCTTCGAACACACCATCACGCAAAACAACCCGCCCTTCAACGGCCTGGGTCCCGTCTATGTCCGCTCGAGCTGCGAGACCTGCCATCCCGGCTACGGCCACGGCCGTCGTATGGAGCGCTATCGCGCCGACGATTGGGCCAACGGCTACCTGCTGGTGGTCTTCAACAAGCAGACCGGTGCCTACGAAAAGTCCGTCGCCGGTATGCCACAAACCAAGGCTGTGGCTCCTTTCAAGGCACCTATCGATGAGGAGAAAATCAACATCGCTTGGCTCGACTATACCGACGAGTGGGGCAACCGCTTTCCCGACGGCGAAACCTACAGCCTCATCTATCCCGAGGTGACTATCCCCGAGGATGCTTTCTATGCTCCCCTCGATGCACCTTACAGCCAACTGGCTTTCCGCCTCGAAACCACCATCGGCATCTACGGCACGGGTCTTATTGATGCCATTCCCGACGATTCGCTTAAAGCTCAGTATCAGCGCGAATACGATGCCGGTGCCGACCTCAACCCCGCTATGTGGGCTGGCAACGACTGGGCTCCGACGGCCTACTACGGCAATACCAACCACCCCAAGCGCTACACCTACGCCCTCAGTCGCGGCCCGCTGCAGGATGCCCCTGGCAGCAACGCCATCTGGAATATCACCAACGTGAATCGCAGCAACAAGCGCAGCCACTACCTCAGCCTTACGCCCAGCATCTATGCCGACGCTGCTGCCGCCGACCCCGATGTACAGGCCAACTTCTACACCTATTTCCCCCAGTGGAACAAGACCGGCGACCCCGCCACCGACATCCGCAACTACCTGCTTTGCGACACGCTGCCTGCTGAGATGAGCGACCAGGACTATGTCAATTTTATGATCTGGCATCGTGGTCTGGCAGTGCCCGCAGCTCGCAATCTGGCCGATGCCGAGGTGCAGCGCGGACGCAAACTGTTCAAGGAAATGGGCTGCGCCACCTGCCACCGCCCGAGCTGGACAACGGGTCCCGACAATTTCACCGACCCCACCGGTTTCTTTGCCGACGGCGACCCGCGCCTGCCGCGCTATCCGTACCAGAAAATCTGGCCCTATAGCGACTTCGTGCAGCATCGCCTCTATATGGTCAACGACATCCGCACCGGCTGGTGCCGCACCACGCCCCTGTGGGGCCGCGGACTGGCACCCATCTGCAGCGGCCACGCCGACCGTCTGCACGACTGCCGCGCGCGCAACGTCATCGAGGCCATTATGTGGCACGGTGCCGCGCAGAGCGATGCCCGCTGGACAGTTGAGAAGTTCCGCCAGCTCAGCAAGGCCGACCGCGACGCAGTCGTGAAATTCATCGATGCAATTTAATTAATAAATAAAACTTTAACTTTAACCTTAACCTTAACTGTGGAATGATTCCTGCAAAACCAATGGCGTCAGCCAGTTAGGGTTAAGGTTAACGTTAAGGTAAATAAATCAATAATGAAAAAATCCAATATTCTTAGCCTATTTCTTATGGTGCCGCTCGTTGCGGTGCTCGCCGCCGGCACCATCGTCGAGAAATTCCACGACAACGAATATGCCACCACGCACATCTACGGCGCGTGGTGGTTTTATATCCTTTTGGCTCTGGTTGGATGCTTTGTCGTATACTCCATCGTCAAGGAAAAGATGTGGCACAGCTGGCCACGCCTGATGCTCTACAGCTCTGTGGTCTTTTTGCTCGTCGGCGGCGCGCTGACGGCCTGGACAGGTCAGCACGGCAGCATAACGCTCCATCCCGGCGTGCGCACCGTTGCTATCGACACTGGCGACGGCAGCACTTCTGCGCTTCCTTTCGAGGTGGAACTGAAGAACTTCGAGGTGGTTCCCTATCCAGGAACACACACTCCGATGGACTTTGTGAGCCACGTGGTTGTGGAGGGCGAGAACCGCGACATCTCGATGAACAACATCCTCAAGCATCGTGGCTATCGATTCTATCAGGAAGACTATGGCGACGACGGTTCGTCGGTCCTCAGCGTGGCTTACGACCCGTGGGGCATCGCGGTGACATATATCGGCTATGTGCTTATGGCACTTGGAATTATTGGTGTTTTTGTTTCGCCGCGTTCGCGCTTCCGCCAGTTGGCAAAAGGCGCCGCCGTCGTCTTGCTGCTCTTTGTCGGCAATGTTGCCTCTGCAGCTCCGCGCACTCTGCCCAAAGCCACGGCCGACAAGATGGGACAGATCTATGTGCTCTACAAGGGGCGCGTATGCCCGATGCAGACGTTGGCCAAGGACTTCACCACCAAGCTTAGCGGCAATGCGCGCTACGACGGACTCACGCCCGAGCAGGTGTTCAGCGGATGGATGTTCTACTATGCCGACTGGGCCGACGTACCGATGATTAAGATCAAGGGCGACGATGTGAAGACTGCTCTCGAAACCGACTCCAAACGCGTCAGCTTCAACGATTTCCTGGCTCATCGCGAGCTCTTCGAGGCTCCCAAGGGTATGCCGCCGGCAATGGGTGGCGCTATGCCCGCTGCTAAGGGCGGCAGCAACATCAAAACCAAAACGATGCGTGCCGCCAGCGAGAAGTTCAACCTCGTTCAGATGCTTCTGGGTGGCAAGTTCGTCAAGCAATTCCCCGTAGCCGACAGCACCGGTGCCGTCAGCTGGTACGCCCAGAACGACGAGCTGCCGTTTGGCATCCCCGACGACGACTTTTTCTTTATCCGCAAACAGCTCAGCTACTGTCAGGAACTGGTTGTCGAGGGTAACTTCGAAGAACTGGAACGCGTCTTCGACAAAACCATCAAGTACCAGCAGCAAAGGGCAGGGGAGGTGCTGCCCACGCAAGCACGCTTCCGCGCCGAGCGGCTCTACAACAGCCTCACTACAGGCCGCTGGCTGGCAATGCTGGCCGTCACGCTGGGACTTGTTTTCTTCTCCCTGGCCATCTTCACGGCCTCGCGCAACTCCGATGGCAGCAAGCAGCGCGGATGGAATCTCGTCACTGCCCATATCCCTGCAGCAATAGTTCTCTGCCTCACGCTGTTTCTGTTGCTCATCTTCGTCCTGCGATGGGTGGCTGGAGGCCACATCCCGATGGCTGGCGGCTTCGACAGTATGAACCTTACGGCCATCGTGGCAGGTATCGTTTCGTTGGCTATGGCCCGACGCTATCGTATGGCACCTTCCATCGGACTGCTGGCTATGGGCTTTTGCCAGCTGGTGGCGATGATGAGCGGCAGCAATCCGCCCGTGACCCACCTGATGCCCGTCTTCAGCTCGCCGCTGCTCACGCTCCACGTCACGGTGATAATGCTGTCGTATGCGCTCTTTTTCTTCATCTCGCTCAACGGCTTGGCGGCTTTGTTCTCGCCCTCGCGTGCTGCCGAAATGCGCCGCGTCAGCCTGCTGATGCTCTATCCCGCTGTCGCCCTGCTGGCCATCGGCATCGTCATCGGTGCCCTGTGGGCCAACATCTCGTGGGGCAACTACTGGAGCTGGGACCCCAAGGAGGTATGGGCGCTAATTACGCTGATTGTCTATATTTTCCCGCTGATTGGCTTCCGCGACGATGTCCGCCCTGCGGCATTCCACACCTATTGTTTCCTCGCCTTCCTTAGCGTCATCATTACATATTTCGGCGTCAACCTCATCCTTGGCGGCATCCACGCGTATAATTAAAACAGATGCTCCTGTGCTATTCCAAAGTCACCCGCGGAAAAGGCTCGATGTTGAATTATTTGATAACCGTGGCAATAAAAGCGGGAGGGATGCGTTATTGTGGGCGTAAATGATTTTTCGAATGAAAGATAAATTTATTTGTAAATGCTTTGATTCTGACTCAATTTGTTTCTCAGCACAATAAAATTCACGGCGACACGTTATTAAGCAAAAAAGATTGATTATGGAAACAACAAATGCAGCAGACATCGCGCGGATGAATGCGGAATTCTACCGCAACCTCGGCATAGTGGCCGAGGACGAGGCGATGCTCGAAAAGGTCTACAGATACGTTCACCGGCTGGCCAAACAGCTGATTGACGACCCCACGCGAATGTCCGAAAAGGATTATTTCGCTATGCTTGACAGGTCGAAGGCTCAGGCCCAGGAAGGAAAGGTGTACCGCTTCGACGATAAGGGGAAGATGATGGACTGGCTCAACACACTCTGAACAATGTACAGCATCGTTTACACCGAAGAGGCGAAGACTCATATCGCGTTTCTGCGCAGGAACGAACCGGCGGCCTTCAAGAAGGTGACTCAGCTGCTGCTCGAACTGTGCGACCATCCCACCACCGGCACAGGTCACCCGGAGCAGCTGAAAGGCGGGCAGGGCGAGCGGTGGAGCCGACGTATCACACAGAAGCACCGCCTTGTCTACGAGATACACGACACCGAGGTTCTTGTACTCGTCCTCGCTGCATACGGACATTACGGAGACAAATGAACGTAATTGGACATAACTCGCTGATTTTCCCTCTATGGATTGCACAAGAAATCGGAGAAGATGAAGGAACTGCCGGTGGCCGTTCCGATAGCACAGCGGAGAACAAAAAGGAACTGCCGGTGGCCGTTCCGATAGCGCAGCGGAGAACAAAAATTTCCTCTTTGTTTCTTATTCATTTGCCTGCACCTGCCGCAAGAACTAACACTATATTAAAATTGCATTTTGTCAATCCGATAATTCTTCGTAATTTTGCAAATCGAAAACAATACAATCTGATATGGAATCTGTAGCAGCAATAGAAGGACCAAAGGCAGTGCGTACCGCGCATTCGGCACGCGGTCGAAAGCCCATCGGCACAACACAAAGTGTCGACAAAACGCCTGAAAGCGAGTTGATGACGGTGGAAGAGTATTTTGACGAGGTTTGGCAACGCTACCTTGAGAAATATGAAAAGCTACAGGCTTAGAATTTCCCGCAGGGCGAGGCTCGACATCGAAGACCTGACCGACTTTCTGCTCACGGTGATGAGTATCGAGGGCGCACGTAGGTATCTCGATATGATGATTGCCGAAGTGCAGTCGCTCTCTGTGTATGCCGACCTGTACCGGCCGAGCACGATGGCCGACATTCGGCAATACCATCCCAAGGCCCGCCGAATGGTGAGCCATAACCGCCGCTGGTGTTTCATATTCCATGTAGAGGATGATATGGTCATTGTCGACCGTATCCGCCCGTCCAAGATGATAGCCCGATGAATGCCAATGTTTGTAACTCGCTGATTTTTACCCCCCCCCACAAAATGCACAAGTAATCGTCGGGAGGATTTCCTCTTTGTTTTTAATTCATTTGCCTGCACCTGCCGCAATGCTGCGGCGGGGCGGGATTGGTTTGTAATTTTTAAAATAAATTGAATATGAAGAAACTCTTTTTGCTCGGCGCGATGGTGTGCGCCCTCGGAATGATGACCGCCTGCAAGAGCGGGACAACTAATGACAACAACAGCGGTTGGGTCGACCTCGGATTGCCCAGCGGATTGCTGTGGGCAACGTGCAATGTGGGTGCGGACACACCCGAAGAGTTCGGCGACTATTTCGCTTGGGGCGAGACACAGCCCAAGGACGAGTACACGTGGGACAACTATCGCTTTGGGAGCGACGAGACACATCTTACAAAGTATTGCAGCCAGCCGCAGTATGGCCTCGACGGATTCACCGACTCGCTGACAACCCTCAATGCCGAGGACGACGCAGCCGCCAGCCTCGGCGACGGTGCGCGCACCCCGACACGCGAGGAATGGCAGGAGCTGATGGACAACACCACGAGCGAATGGACGACCCAAAACGGTGTCAAAGGAATTAAGTTCACAGCCTCCAACGGTAATGCGATTTTCCTGCCCGCCGCTGAATGCAAGCCACACTGCCACGACAACACGGGCTACTACTGGTCGTCATCGCTCATCCCCGATGTCTCCTTCGGCCCATACCTTTTCGCCTTCGCAGAGAACGGCAAAGAGATTAACGACAACTTCTTCCGCTGCTGCGGGTTCACGGTTCGTGCCGTCCGCGCCAAATGATTTTGAAACCGCCCGTCGCAGGGGCGCAAAAGTATGTTTTGGAATTGAAACAAGGTATTGCAGGGGTGCAAAAGTATGTTTCGGAATTGAAACATGGTGTTGTAGGGGTGCAAAGGTATGTTTTGAAAATGAAACAAGGTTTCGCAGGTTGCGAAAGTGCCTTTCGGAATGAAAACAGTGTTTTGCAGGGTTGCAACGGGGTGTTTTGAAACGAAAACATAGTTTTGCAGAGCTGCAATGCGGCCTCTCGGAATGAAATATTAACAACGTAATACCACAAAGATATGGAAGCAATCAAATAGAGCCGCAAGAAGGGCGGCAAGGAGAACGAGCCGGAGACCGTCGCCGAGGCATAGCACCGCGTGGGCGGACATAAACGCCGCCCACAGGACATAGGTCAAGACAAGCGAGACCCTGCGGGGCCTCGCTTGTTTTATTTGTTGATTAGCCATTGAACGTTCGTTAATCACACGGATAAGTTCCTGTACATTTACGTGATGGCAAGAGGAGCATCCGCCGGCATGGGGTTTTCGTTGTCCAATGGGGCAGCAGGCGATTATTTGCGCTGCCGGAACATCCAGTCGCGCACGGCGGCAAGCTTGTAGCCGTAGTCGAACGAGGCCATATGCTCCATAGCGCGTCCCGATGTGGGTAGCACGCTGCCGGTCTCCCAACGGATGAAGTTGATGTCCGAGCCACGGGCAATCAGTTCTTCGGCCAGCCGTTCCTGCTCCTCGGCGGGCAACTTGGCGCTCCACGATGCGGAGTCGACGCGGGCGCCATTCTCCTGCAGCACCTTGGCCAGACCCTGCATCCCACCCGATGCTTTCTGGTCGCCACCAGCCACGATGTAGAAGAAGCGCTTCTTGCCGAAATGCTGCATCTTCGAGGTGTCCCACTGGCTGCTGACGAAGAGCGAGGCGGCGAAGAGGTCGGGATGCACGATGTTGAAATAGAACGACATCATACCGCCCATCGACTGGCCGGTGGTGTAGAGGCGGTTGGTGTCGACGTTGTACTGCCGGCAGACGTCAGCGAGCAGGCGGATGGTCATCTCCACCTCGTCGGTGGTGCTCCAGTCGTCCTGCACGGCCCAGTCGGTGTATTGCGGCACCAGCACGAACGAGGGGTGCAGCCGTTGGTCGCGGTCGGAGGCGAACTCAAGCGCACCGTAGCCCTGCGTGAGCGGCGCCGTCACCTCCTTGCCAACGGTGCTGGCGTCGGCCATAAAGAGCACCAGCGGATAGCCCTGCGTCCCGTCGTAGCCCTCGGGCACCAGCAGGTTGTACTCCATCGTCTTGCCCGTCTGTGGGTCGTTGAAGGTCAGCTGCTTGAACTTGCCCAACGTCTCTTGCTTCAGCCGGACAAACGTGCTGTCGGCCTCCTTGTCAATCTCAATGTGGCCACCTTGGCGAGGCCCACTTTCGCCGCCCTTCTTGGGGCCGCAGGCCGTCAGGCACAACAATGCCGCCGCCATCATTATCGTTGCTTTCTTCATATCCAAAACGGAGTGTTTCGAGCCGCAGCTCTGGTCTCTGCCAAGAC
>DFHL01000100.1:0-10891 GCA_002371315.1 Bacteroidales bacterium UBA3724
CGCACACGCGAAACTGTCGGCCTCACCACTGTCAAGCGTTTCTGGCAGTATGGAGGTCTCAGCTCCAAGCCACGCCAAAGTACTCTCAATGTTATGGCTCGAGCAATAGGTTACCGTAACTATGACGACTTCTGCGAGCATTACGGCGACTGTACACCATCGAGCGACATTGTGCTGGGAGAGGGGATTAAAGTGAACGACTTGAAGCCTGGCGAGCGAATTTTGCTGCGCTGGAACCCAGGGCGAGAAGTAGTGCTGGAATACTTGGGCAACAGCACATTTCGTGTGTTAAGCAGTGAGGGGAGCAAATTGAAAGCCAACGACACATTCCAAGCCGCCTTTTTCGCCTTGGGCCACGCTGCAATGCTTGCCAATGTGATACACGGCGACTCCTCCTGGCCCCTCTACGAGATAGGCCAGCAGGGAGGTCTGACACTTGTCCGTCATATCTCCTTAATAGGCGAATAGTAAACAAACGTCATTATAAAAAACGATAAACCCCGATAGTTTTTTGTCCAACCATCGGGGTTCAATACTTTTAGGACTTCATCCTATAACAAATAACAATCCGTTAGAAATCAAAGAACCAGTACCTTGCGTGCGGGCCGTAAACCAACCTTGACCAGGTAGACTCCACTCGGGAGTAGGGACGCTTCCTCCGCACTATGACTATGCGCCACCATGCGGCCTGTTATATCGTAGACCCAGTATTCCTCGGTCGTCCCATCGACCACGATGCGTCCATCCTTTACATAAATGTTGACACCGTCGGCGTTGATGTCCTCAATACCCTCGGTGCCGCCTTCGCTGACGAAATAGGCAGTGATGACGGTGTCGGTGGTGACAGTCAGCGAATAGGGATTCTGTGTGCTGCCGGTGCTCCAGTGGTCGAAGCGGTAGCCGCTGGCGGGAACGGCATTGAGAGCAGCAGGAGTTGAACAGGTTGGCATAGACAGTATCTGCACTATACCCCAATTATCATTGGATGACAAAGCCGCAAACGAAGGCGTGTATTCTTCTATATGACTAAATATGTTACCAAGTCTTGACAAGTATTGTGATGTCGATCCACAGGGCACTGAAACAATAGTAGTATTATTTATGTTTTCCTCATAGTATGGATACCAAACTTCTGATCCAAAACTTGGGGGATTGCTTCCTTTGAAGATTAAATTAATAAAAGATTCTGCCGTAAATCCAAAACACCTATCGCCTATGCTTTGTACGTTTTCTCCAAATGTAATAGATCTAATGTTTCTATAATCATATCTATAAATATAATTATTATTATTATCAATTCCTGAACGAAAAGCATCAAAGGGAATAGTTGATACATTGTTTCCAAACACTAAATTCCTTGGTCTCAATCCTGTAGCTGAACAGAAAACATATCCATTGGTGTAAAATACATAATCAAAACTACAATTATTTGCATTGAAATAGCATGTGTCAATGGAATCGCAGTAGGAAAAAGCATCTTTCCTTATTGATTGAACACTTGATGGAATATTAACTATATGAAGAGACCGACAGTAGGAAAAGAGTGCTGTATCTATCGTTGTAAGTTGATTTGGAAGAGTTATGCTTTGTAATCCAGAACAGCTGTAAAAGGCATACTTACCAATAGTATTAACATTATTTAAAAAATTAATATTGATAATTTTAGGATTAAACAGAAAGGCATATGAATCAATTTTTGTAACTGCATTTGGAATTGTAATAGTGCTTTGGTTTCCGATATAACCCTTAAGGGTATTTATTGTACTTGAACTGGCATATACAAAACCATTATCATCCACATATCCATTCATCACCTTTGCGCCCCATGGGGCTCCAGACAATGTACCGTTGTAAACAATATGATTAACAAAACTAAACGCTTTGTTATCAATTGAAACAACAGAATTCGGAATCGTCATGGATGGTAACATCGGACATGCATAAAATGCATAGTTTCCAACGGATAGGAGGCTGGATGGTAATTCAATGGAATTTAACTGTAGACAATAACAAAACATGTACTCGGGAATACGAGTCACATTGGATCCAAAATTTACAGTGTTAAGATTATTACATCCATAGAATGGTGCCTGATGGTACTCGTTATAAACGTCAGTATAGTCTCCCCACAAATAGAATTCTGCAAAAGTGGCATTATAATTCACAGTAGATAGATTGATACAATTGCCAAATGCATTAACGCCAATAGAATTGATTGTAGAAGGAATTGTAATAGAAGCTAGTCCGTCGCAGCCGTAAAATGCAAAATCATCGATGCCACGAACCACATAAACCGTTCCATTATATGTTACAGAATCCGGAATAACAAGATTTCCTGTCGGTTTGGTATAACCATCCCATGGATTGCTAGACCATATGATAGCATTGTTATCCACATTTCCATTTAAATCATCATTAGGATAATTCACGAAGAGAGCGCCATCATCTGAAAAAGAATAGTACAATAATTGTCCACTGGGAGCAACAGCACTAAAATCATAAGCCCACACGGAGCTGGAGAGCCCTAACAAGAGGGCGAAAGCGAATAATACTTTTTTCATAACAACTATTATTTGATGTTTTTACATCTGTTTATTTATCTATCTTTGTGGAAAATATTCCTTGCCGGCAAGCCACAGCATAATGTCCACCTGTCGGAAAGAGAGCTTCTCTATCCTGTATTCTTTCTGCATCTGCCGGATGACGTTCACGAACTTTCTGTAATCCTTGAGTTCATCGTTGCGGAATTGGATTTTCCGGTCTCGGTTGCGCAACTCGCGCAGCATTCGATCCACATACGAGTCGTAGATGGGGTATGCTTCAGGATTGTGGTGCGCACAGAACTTGGTGGCGAAGGAGTAGAAATCCTTTTCGGAAGTTGACTGATCTTTCTTTTTCACCTGCACCTTGCGCAGATCCTCGACGAGCGACAGGTCTCCCTTAGCCAGTCGTCCCTTCAGGTCGCTCACCTCAAGATAATGTTTGACCACATTGTATACAGCATAAATATTCGTGCTGTAGAAATCGTTGAGCGTCGAGCACTTGATCATCAGATCGCTGGCATCGAGATAATTCTTGTCACGCATACCGAAAAGTCTGGCCAAAGCATCCTCAGCATAGACATAGGAATCCTTCGTCAACCATTCCTTCCAATAGCGATCGGCTTCTGCGACGCTGGGAATAAATTTTTTAAAATCTTTTTCTGCCATAACGGATGTGTTAAGTTTAACAATTTTAGATGTGCAAAATTAAGATAATAAATTCCTCCGGTCAAAACCATTTTAGTCCGTTTTATAAACAGATATAGACCATTGGTCTACAAAGACGTCTTCTCCATCCGATACGGACAAAGGGCGCGCCCGGTCACACATTGGAAGCGACTTTTATGATGGAAAACTCACGGCGTATAGGTCATTTTGCAGGATGAAATTCGGTACTTTGATCCAATAGGTCAAATTGCAGGATGGCTGAAATGAAATGAAATAGTGACCTATAGGTCACATTTCAGGCCGCCTTTTTCGTCTTGGGTCACGCTGCGATGCTCGCCAATGTGATACACGGCGACTCCTCCTGGCCCCTCTACGAGATAGGCCAGCAGGGAGGTCTGACCTTAGTCCGTCGCCTCTCATCAGTAGGCGAATAGTCCACAAACATAATTATAAAAAACGATAAACCCCGATAGTTGGAAAAACCATCGGGGTTTATTACTTTTAGGTTATCATTCTATAACATATGGTAATCAGTTAGAGATTAGCGAACCACCACCTTACGTGCGGGTCGTAAACCGACCTTGACCAGGTAGACTCCACACGATAGTGGGGACGCAATCTCCGCACTATGACTATGCGCCACAATGCGACCTGTTATATCATAGATCCTGTATTCCTCGGTCGTCCCATCGACCACGATGCGTCCATCCTTTACATAAATGTTGACACCGTCGGCGTTGATGTCCTCAATACCCTCGTTTTCGCCTTCGCGCACCAGGTCGGTGATGTCGTAGCTTACCTCCAGAGCCCGCTTGTCGAGCTGCGATACGGCAGGTTGCAGCACCCGGTCGCCAACCTTCACGCCATTGATATAGACCTCGTGGTAGCCCAGCGAAGTTACGCTGATGTGGAAAGTGAGCGTCTGAAAGTCATATCGTTTAAGCTCGTTTTTCTTTACGGTGAATGTCTTGCGCAGCTTGGGTGTCTCTGCCCATCCGCCATCGACACGGCAGCCGATGAACGACTGCCCCTGAGCCACGACGGCCAGCATCAGCATCAGCGGAAGCAGGAACAGTTTCTTCATAGCTGTCCGTTTTTCTTCTTGTCGTAATATTCTGCTGTGGCGGTAAAGAAAGCGTCGCCGCTGCTGTTGAGCGCGGTCTCTACCGAGTCCTGCACCACGCCGATAATGAAGCCGATGGCGACGGCCTGCATAGCGATGTCGTTGCCGATGCCGAAGAATGAGCAGGCCATCGGGATGAGTAGCAGGCTTCCGCCGGCCACGCCCGAAGCACCGCAGGCGCCAAGGGTGGCGATGATGCCAAGAAACAGCGCCGAACCGAAGGTGACGTCAATGCCCAGTGTGTGTGCCACCGCCAGCGAAAAGACGGTGATGGTCACTGCCGCGCCGTCCATATTGATAGTGGCTCCGAGCGGAATGCTGACGCTGTAGAAATCCTCGTCGAGCCCCATTTTCTTGCACAGTGACATATTGATGGGAATGTTGGCTGCCGACGAGCGGGTGAAGAAAGCTTGCAAGCCGCTTTCTTTCAGACAGGTGAAGAGTAGGGGATAGGGGTTGCGGCGCGTCAGTATGAACGACAGCAGCGGGTTGAAGATGAACGCATTGGCAAGCATACAGCCCACCAGGAGCAACAGCAGGTGGCCGTATGTGGTGAAGACCGAAAGGCCGTTCTCACTGACGGTGGTGAAAACCAGACCCAGGATGCCGAACGGGGCAAACTGGATGACCCATTTTACCACCTTCGACACCACGTCGCTCAGGTCGTGTACCACCTGTACGGTGGCTTTCGATGCCATCGTTTTCAGCGCGATGCCGAGGACGATGCTCCAGAACAGGATGGCTATGTAGTTGGCGTTCGCCACGGCGGCCACGGGGTTGCCCACCATACTGGTCAGCAGGTTGGTGAACACTTCGCCCAGCGAGCCCGCCGCATCGCCGGTCGCGGCAGTCGCAACGCCGTCCAGCTGCAGCGTCACGGGGAACAGGAAGCTGCCCACCACGGCGCATACGGCAGCGATGAAGGTGCTGAGGATGTAGATGGCTATCAGCGTTGTGAAACGTCGGCCCAGTCCCTTGCCGGCCTTGGCGATCGACGAGATGACCAGCACGGCAACCAGCACGGGTGCGATACCCTTCAGGGCGCTGACAAAGATGCGACCCAGTATGCCGATGCCGCTCCATCCCGGCAGGGTCAGACCAAGGATGGTGCCTATGGCAAGTCCGATCAGGATCCTCAGCATCAGGCTGACGGAGGTGTAGCTTTTCAGTAGTTTTTTGAAGATGTTCATGGTGTTAGTTTTTTTTCCCCTTGTTTTAGTTGAGTTTCATAACAAACCCGCCTCCGGGGGCCATATGGATTGTCATCACCGGTAGCACCGCACGCGGTCTTTCGTGTCGGTAGTCGCTGCCTCGGCGATGTGCGTTGATGCCGTCGGTGTACAGTTCGATGTCGCTGATGTTGAGGTCGATAAGAGGTAGCACAATGTCCACGTCGCGAGCCGTCCAGTTTGTGATGCCGCCGATGTACCACGTCTTGCCCTTGCGGCGGGCGGTGACGATGTACTCGCCCACCTCGCCCTGCAGCACGCGCGTCTCTTCCCACACGGTGGGTATCTCGGCCACGAAGCGCGTGTAGTCGGGTTCGCGCTCGTAGTGCGTGGGCGAGTCGCAGAGCATATTGAGCGGCGACTCCAGCACGATGTAAAGCGCCAGCTGGTGGCAGCGCGTACCCTGGCTCATCGGTTCCATCCAGCAGGGGCGGTAGTTCCATTTGCCGCCGTTGAGCATCGCCCCCTGCGTGTAGTCCATCGGTCCGGCGGCCTGGCGGATAAATGGAATCTCGGTGTCGTACTTCATCTGGTCCACGGTCGTCGGGGCCCATTTCATCTGCTCCAGGCCGAAAACGCCCTCGAAGTTGAGCACATTGGGGTAGGTGCGCGTGAAGCCCGCAGGCTTGAAGGCACCGTGGAAGTCGACCAGCAGCTTGTACTTGGCGCACATCTCCGCCGCGCGGCGGTAGAAGTCGACGGCCAGCTGGTCGTCGCGGTCCATAAAGTCGATCTTGAAGCCCTTGACACCCATCTGGCTATAGTGCTCGCACACACGTTGCATATCCCTTTCAAAAGCATAATAACCGGCCCAGAGGATGATGCCGACATTCCTTTCTTTGGCATACTGCACCAGCATCGGCAGGTCGATCTCAGGCACTACATTGAAGAGGTCGGCCTCGCCGTTGACGGCCCAGCCTTCGTCGAGGATGACGTATTCGATGCCGTATTTGGATGCAAAGTCGATGTAATGCTTGTAGGTGTCGTTGTTCACTCCGGCGGGGAAGTCGACGCCGCTGATGTTAAAACAGTTCCACCATTCCCAGGCCACCTTGCCGGGCTTTATCCAGCTGATGTCATCCACCCGCGACGGCTCGGCGAGTAGGTAACTCAGGTTGTTCATCGCAATCTCGGTGTCGGTGCCAACCATCATAATGCGCCAGGGAAAGACCTTGCTGCGGTCCATCTCGGCGATGTAGTCATCGCGCTCCTTGACCAGCAGCTGCAGGTTGTTGTGGCCGCCCTGCTCCACGCGGCGGGGCAGCGGAGCGTGCTCACCCACCAACGGGCGGCCTCCCGTGCCGTGCAGATACAGGCCCGGATAGTCGAGCAGGGCCGACTCGGTGATGCACACCTTCACGCCATTGTCGCAATGCACCATCAGCGGCAGGAAGCAGAGGCGACTCTGGTCGAGCTGTGAAAGGGGTAGTGTGGTGTACTGGTTCTCGAACGAAGTGCTGTACTGCACCTCGTGACGAAGCGAGTCGAACTGGCTGACGTAGGGCGCCGTGGCGGTCCAGTCGCCGGCAAAGTTGTAGTCCACGGTCTCTTTCATCACCCTGCCGGGTTCGCCTTCCCACACAAAGCGATAGGCAATGCCCTCGTTGTAGGCGCGGAACACGAGCGAGAGACCCTCCTTCAGGTGCAGGGTCAGCTCGTTGCAGTGGTTTCGCATCGTGGCCTGACGTGTGAAGGGCGAAGCCACTGTCTCGTCGATGGTACGACGGGTTACCTTCCTCACAGTCAGCGCGTCGAATGTCTTGCCACCCTGCGAGTGTTCAATATCTATTAGGGAGGGGCGCAACAGCTGTATGTCGCCAAGATAAACGTAATAGTGTACGACCACATCGTCAGTCCAGATATGCGCCACCAGCCGCCCGTCGGGCGAAGCAAGGGTTAACGACTGTTCGCGGGCCGCGGCCGACAGTGTCAGCAGCAGAAAGAAGCCCAGTAGAATGGATTTTAGGAGTCTCATAGGCGGTTTTATTTGCGAATTTCCCTGATTGAAACGGCGAAGCCACCGCAGGGGGCCATACGGAGTTTCAGCTTGCTCTTGCTGGTGACTTTCTTCTTGGTGATGGTGTAGGCCTTGGGGTTGTAGCCTTCGGCGCGGGCGGCATCCCAGCCTATATGCACATCCGACACATAGCCGCTGGCGTCCTTGGCGTCGGCGTAGATGGTGGCCTCATATTTCACGCCGGGCTTCAGGAAGTCGAGCTTCACCTCCACCTCGCGGGCCTCCTCGTCGGTGACGCCGCCGACGTACCAGGTGTCTAATGGAGCGGAAAGCGGAAAGCGGAAAGCGGAAAGCGTGTCGGGGATGCCATAGACGAAGCGGGCAGCGTTGCTGATGACGCCCTTCTTGCCGTCGGCAAGGGTGCCCACGCCGTCGGCGGCGAGGTTGAGGGTGGAGGTCTTAGGGTGGCGGGCTGTGACGATATAGTCGCCCGGCTCAGCCATAAGGTAAATCGAAGTGTCCCAGTCGACGGCCACATCCTTGATGAACTGGAAGGCATCCAAATGCGGCTCATAGTGCTCGGGGAAGTCGGCCGCCATCTGCAGCGGCGAGTAGAAGGTGACGTAGAGACCCAGCTGGTTGCAAATCGTGTGGCGCATCAGGTCCTTGTTCCACGGTGCGTTCTTCTCCATATCGGTCTCGAAAATGCCGGGCGTGTAGTCCATCGGGCCGCCCTGCAGACGCGTGAAGGGCAGTATGGTGGTGTGGCCGGGCAGGATGCGTCCGCGGAACTCGGTGCCCATAGCGCTTTCGTTGCCAATCATATTGGGCCAGGTGCGGCACAGGCCGGTGGGGCGCACCGCCTCGTGGGCGTTGACCATAATCTTGTGCTTGGCAGCTTCGACGATGGCGCGGTGGTAGTGGTTGATGATGGGCTGGCTGTAGTGGTGCTCGCCGTGGGGGACGATGTGGCCCACATAGCCGCTCTTGACGGCATCGTAGCCGTAGCGGTTCATCAGCGAGTAGGCGGGCTCCATAAAGCGCTCGTAGTTCGATACCGACGAGCTGCTCTCGTGGTGCATAATCAGGCGGATGCCTTTGCGGTGGGCATACTCGTTGAGCGCCGGCAGGTCGAAGTCGGGATAGGGGGTCTGGAAGTCGAAGACATAGTCCTTGTCCTTGCCGTACCAGTCTTCCCAGCCGATGTTCCAGCCCTCGATGAGGAGGGCGTCGAAGCCGTGTTCGGCGGCGAAGTCTATGTAGCGGCGCACGTTGGCGTTGTTGGCGCCGTGGCGGCCGTGGGGCTTGGCCTTGGTGTAGTCGGTGATGGCGCCTTGCAGCGAGGGCGGCAGCGACGGGTCGCCCGGCAGGCGCACGCTGGCGAAGTCGTTGGTGTAGCCCCACGTGCTGTGGTCGCTGATCATCTCCCACCACACGCCCATATACTTCACCGGATGAATCCAACTGACATCCTCAAGGGCGCAGGGTTCGTTGAGATTGAGAATCAGGCGCGAACGCAGAACGTCGGTGGCCGTCTCGCACACCTGGATGGTGCGCCACGGACTGTAGCAGGGTGCCGTCAGGCGACCCACATAGCCCGTGGCATCGGGCGTAAGGTGTACCCTTAAAGTGATTGCGTTATTGTGTGATTGCGTTATTGCGTTAGTGTTTGCCGCGTCAGCACTAACACATTCACGCATTAACGCATTAACGCATTCAACGTCGAGGTTCATCGTCGGAAAGTCCAGCACGGCGGCCTCGTGGATGTTGATGTAGAGGCCGTCGTCGGTCTTCATCTGCAGGGCCGTCTGCACGCCGCTGTCCGAGAAGCTTTTCCACGGCCATCCGCCGGTGAGGTGCGGATTGTTGTGCAGTTTGCTCACCTCGCTCAGGCGGCTTTTCGTGTAGTTGAACTCCTGCGTGTCGTAGTCGCCCGGAATCCACCACGCCGTGTGGTCGCCGGTGAGGCGGAACTCTGTCAGCTCGTCGGTGAGCCAGAAGGTGACCAGCGAGTTAGTGATTGCGTTATTGTGTGATTGCGTTATTGCGTTAGTGTTTGCCGCGTCAGCACTAACACATTCACGCATTAACGCATTAACGCATTCAACCGATTGCGGCCACTCGTAGCGGAATGCCAGGCCGTCGTCGTAGAGGCGGAATCGGACAATCATCACCGTCGGCTTGTCGACGCGCTTGCCCTCGTGGTCAAGGTAGTGGTCCTGCACCAGCGTGACGGCCAGCTCGTTGTAGTGGTTGCGGATGTTGGCTTCCTCGCCCCACACTGGCTGCCAGGTTTCGTCGAAGGTGGTGCGTTCCGTTTTCAGGATGCTGAATCCGCTGGCGAGGTCGCTTTTGCGCCATTCCATCGTGAAACCCAGTCGCGAGTCGAGCACCACCTCTTTGCCGTCGCGCGAGAGGCTGTAGGTGATATAACCGGGGAAGGGCGTTCCCCAATACTTCAGCGTCATCTCCATCCGCCCGTCGGGGCTTTTCAGCGGGGCATAAGTGGTTGGCGTGTAGGCGTGTGCTGCCGCTGCCGACAGCAGTATAGCCGTCAGCAGGAGAAAAAATGCTTTTTTCATTGGTGTAGATTGTCGTGAGGTGAATCGTTATTTTGTGAGGCCGCCGTAGCGTTCCACGGCTTTTTCGAAGGCCTCTTCGGTGGTGAAGCGCTCGTAGTAGGTGCAGCGGGTGACGACGGCCTGCGTCGAGCAGCGGTCGTCGTTGACCAGCACCAGTGCCCATCCCATCATATCGTTGGCGAACTCGTCGCCCTTCAGGGCCAGGCATCCGTCGACGGTGGCGAAATCGCTCATTGCCAGGCGGCGTTCGGTGAACGACACTGTCGGCGTGTTGCCCTGGGTGTCTTGGAACAGGGTGTACAGTTTTAGGTATTCGCCGCGCTGCAGGGTGCTCTTTTTCAGGTTGGTGACCAGTGCGGGGGTGCCCTCGACGGTGTCCAGCCGTTGCACGATGGGGGTCATTGGGCCGTCGCTGACCGGTATGCCTGGCATCAGCAGCGTGGCGCCGGCCGAGGCGTACACCACGGGCAGGCGGTTGGCCAGCGAGGCGAAGCCGGCGTAGGTGCTTTTGCGTCCCAGGAACATCAGGTCGCAGTGGTTCATTTTCTGCCAGAGGGCGATGGTGTGTTTCATACGCATACGCGCGTTGAACTGTGCGCGCGTGTTGCTGCGCTTCTCGTTCGAGTGCGAACTGCGGACAATCAGCTGTCCGTTGCGGTGATAGAAGGTCACTCCGCTCTTTTTCAGAGTGCCGTTGAGCATCAAGCCCGATAATTTGTCTTTTGCCATACTTTTTAAAGGTTTTTATGTTGTGAATAATCAGAGTCTTCTATGCCCGTTGTACAGTATAT
>DFHL01000100.1:11012-32957 GCA_002371315.1 Bacteroidales bacterium UBA3724
ACTGTACAACGGGCAGTGCGGGTGCTGTTTATCAGGGTGTTATGACTGCCTGATTTGTACGCTTTCCAGATGCAAAGTTACGAATGAATTTTGGAATTGCAAAAAAAAATCATCCTTTTGGGACGATTTTTTTCAAATGGCTGTGGATGTGTGCCGTATGATGGTGTGCGGGTCGGGGTCGGCGACGTTGTGTGCCGCCGTGGGGCTGGGGCGTCGCCGCGCAGGGCGTTGCGGCCTCAGAGGCCCCGTTGCCTCAGGGCCTCGTACATAAAGACTCCGGCGGCCACCGAGACGTTGAGCGACTGCACCTGTCCGCATATGGGCAGGCGTGCGCGGACGTCGCAGAGGCGGAGCACTTCGGGCGAGATGCCGGTGTCCTCCGAGCCCATCACCAGCAGCGTGGGGCGCGTGAAGTCGACAGCCGTATAGTCGTCGGCGCCTTTTTCGGTGGCGGCGACGACCTGCAGGCCCGTCTGGCGGGCCAGGTTGAGGGTGGTTTTGAGGTTTTGCTCGCGGCAGATGGGCATTCTGAGCAGTGCGCCCGATGAGGTTTTGATGGCGTCCTCGCTGATTTGCGCGCTGCCGCGGTCGGGGACGACGACGGCGTCGACGCCTGCGCATTCGGCGGTGCGCACGATGGCGCCGAGGTTGCGCACGTCGGTGATGTGGTCGAGCAGCAGGATGAATGGTGTTTTGCCTTCGTCCTCAAGTTGTTGCAGCAGCTGTCCGAAGTCGCGGTAGGCGATGGGCGATATGATGGCGACGACGCCCTGGTGGTTGGCGTCGGTCATACGGTTCAGCTTCTCGGCAGGCACGTACTGCAGCGGCAGTCCGGCCTGGCGGATGCGCGTGGTGAGCTCTTGCGCGAGCTGTCCTTCGAGGTTGTTGAGCATCAGTATCTTGTCGATCTGCTGACCGGCGTCGATGGCTTCCATCACGGGGCGCATACCGCATACGAGCTGAAGCTTGTCGCTTTTCTTCTGCTTGGTGTGAAACGGCTGGCTGTCAGTTTCTTTGCGGGGCCGGCTTTTAGGCCTGCCGCCTTGCTGGTTGTATTTGGGATTGGCAAACATATCGGTGAATGTGTTGATTCGTTAATTTGTTAATGTGTTAGTGGCTGCCGCGTCAGCAGTTTTCGTTTTCGTTTTGGTTTTCGTACGCAGTTTTCCGTTCAACAGATGCCTCCGTCCTTGATGGTGATTTGGCGGTCGGACATACGGGCCAGGTCGCTGTTGTGGGTGACGATGACGAAGGTCTGGCGGTAGTGGTCGCGCAGGCGGAAGAAGAGTTCGTGGAGCTCGTTGGCGTTGGTGGAGTCGAGGTTGCCGCTGGGCTCGTCGGCGAGGATGACGGTGGGCCGGTTGATGAGTGCGCGGGCTACGGCGACGCGCTGCTGCTCGCCGCCGCTGAGTTCGGAGGGCTTGTGGGTGGCGCGGTCGCTGAGGTTGAGGAACTGGAGCAGCTCGCTGGCATCCTTTTCGGCTTCGGCCATCGTGCGGCCACCGATAAGTGCTGGCATACAGACGTTTTCGAGTGCCGTGAATTCGGGCAGCAGGTTGTGGAACTGGAAGACGAAGCCGATTTTGCGGTTGCGGAATGCGGCCAGCTGTCGTTCGCCAAGGCGCGTGACGTCGGTACCGTCGATGAGCACCCTGCCGCTGTCGGGCCGGTCGAGGGTGCCGATGATTTGCAGCAGGGTGGTCTTGCCGGCGCCGGAGGCTCCGACGATGCTCACCACCTCGCCCTGCTGGATGGTGAGGCTGACGTCTTTGAGCACTTGCAGGTTGCCGTATGATTTGCAGATGTGTTCGGCCTGTATCATATCTTTTTGCCGTTGATGAATACTGTCTCCACTTTGTTTTCGCCGAAGGAGTAGGGCATATATTCGTAGCTCGATATCGGTTTGGTGATGAAGAAGTTGGCGCGCTTGCCGACGGCTATGGTGCCGAGTTCGCGGCTGACGCCCATAGCGTAGGCGGTGTTGAGTGTGGTGGCGTTGATGGCCTCTTCGGGCGTGAGCCGGTAGCGGATGCAGGCCATCGAGAGGACGAGCTGCATATTGCACGAGGGTGCGGTGCCTGGGTTGTAGTCCGATGCCATTGCGACGGGCAGGCCGGCTTCGATCATACGGCGGGCTGGGGAGAGTGGCAGGTTGAGGAAGAAGGCGCATCCGGGCAGGATGGTGGGCATCGTGTCGCTGCCTTTGAGGCACTCGATTTCGGCGTCGCCCATCTGCTCGAGGTGGTCGACGGAGATGGCGTTGTATTTCACGCCGACCTGCACGCCGCCCGAGATGGCCATCTCGTTGGCGTGGATTTTGGGCCGCAGGCCGTGCTTGATGCCGGCTTCGAGGATGCGTGCGGTGTCGTCGACGGTGAAGAAGCCCTGGTCGCAGAAGACGTCGATGAAGTCGGCCAGTCCTTCGGCTGCCACGCGCGGCAGCATTTCGTTGATGACGAGGTCGACATAGTCTTCCTGATGGCCGCGGTACTGCATTGGTATGCCGTGTGCGCCGAGGAAGTTGGAGCGGATGGTCAGGGGCGAGTTTTCCCTGAGGCGGCGGATGACGCGCAGCAGCTTGAGCTCGCTTTCGGTCGAAAGGCCGTAGCCGCTCTTGATTTCGATGGCGCCGGTGCCGAGATGCATAGCCTCGTCGAGGCGTTGCAGGGCCAGCTCGTAGAGCTCGTCCTCGGAGGCTGCTGCTGTGGCTTTGGCTGAGTTGAGGATGCCGCCGCCGCGCTTGGCGATTTCCTCGTAGCTGAGGCCGCGGATCTTGTCGACAAACTCGTGCTCGCGCGAATTGGCGTAGACGAGGTGGGTGTGCGAGTCGCAGAAGGTGGGGAAGACCATACGGCCGGTGGCGTCGACGACGATGTCGGCATTGCTTTCCGCTATCTGCTTTCCGCTTGGAGTTTCCATCGTTCCGAAGTCCTTGATTTTGTCGTCCTCGACGATGAGGTAGGCGTTCTTGATGGTCTGCATCTGCGCCATCTCGGGGCCCTGGGCGCGCAGCTTGTGCTGGCCGGTTTCGACCTGCACCAGTTCCTTTATATTTTTGACAAGTGTAAGCATAATTCTCAATTGTTAAAATCGGCTGCAAAATTACGACAATTATTTCATACGGCAAAATCCGAATGCAAAAGTCCGGCAAAGAGACTGCTGCAGGCTGCGCACAGGCTTGCTGCGGCGGGGTGCGGGGACGAAGAATGACTGGTCGTGGAAATGAGTGTGTCACACCTTGGCGCTAAACCTTGCGAATGATTTTAAACCATACCCTTAACGTCGGCTTCAGAATGATTTCGTGGCTGAAGAATCTGTTTTTGTCGAAGATGCTTTGCGGTATTGCAGCGGTGTCAGTCCCGTCTGCTGACGGAAGAAGCGGATGAAGAAGGAGGGTGTGGCGAAGCCCAGCTTTTCGGCCACCTCGGCCACGGGCATCGCGGTGTGGTGCAGCAGCACTTTGGCCTCGCGGACCAGTAGCGGGCGTTTCCTGCTGCGCCACCGCAGCCAGCGGCAGCAGCAAGGCAATGAGTATGATGACGAGTCTGCTCGGCATTGTTCAGCTTTTTCTGTGTTGGCGGCTGGCGCTGACGCGCTCCTGGCTCTGGCGGTGCAGTTTCTCTTCCTCGCGGGCAATGCGGGCCTTGGTCTGTTCGAGGGTCTCGCCGTCGCGCATCAGGAATTTCTTGACGAAGGCATCGCTGATGCGGGTGTAACCTTCCACCACGCCGTCCTGGATGGCGGTGTAGCCCTTCACCACGCCGTTCTCGATGGCCTTGTAGCCGCTGACCACGCCATCCTCAATCTTCTGAAAGCCGTTTTTCACCGTGTCGGCCACACGCGGGCTGTTGTTGTCCATAGTCCTTGTGTTTTGCGCTCCAGCCACACCGCTCACGGCAATGGCGGCAAGGAGCATAATTACTGATTTGAAATTGCGTTTTATATTTAATTACTTGTTGTTGACTCCTGCACGTTCTTTGGCTTTGTGGCCTGCCTCCTCGGCACGTTGGCGGCTGGCGCTGACGCGCTCCTGGCTCTGGCGGTGCAGTTCCTCTTCCTCGCGGGCAATGCGGGCCTTGGTCTGTTCGAGGGTCTCGCCGTCGCGCATCAGGAATTTCTTGATGAAGGCGTCGCTGATGCGGGTGTAGCCCTCCACCACGCCGTCCTGGATGGCGGTGTAGCCCTTCACCACGCCGTTCTCGATGGCCTTGTAGCCGCTGACCACGCCATCCTCGATCTTCTGGAAGCCGTTTTTCACCGTGTCGGCCACACGCTGGCTGTTGTTGTCCATAGTCCTTGTGTTTTGCGCTCCAGCCACACCGCTCACGGCAATGGCGGCAAGGAGCATAATTACTGATTTGAAATTGCGTTTCATATTGATTGTCCTTTGAAATTTTTTGCAAAAGTACTCCATTCGACACAAAAACCCGAAAAACGACACCAAAACGAATAGACAATATACTAAATAGAACAATCGGCCGTTATCGGGGGTATGGAAAATATTCACGAACAGTTCGAAAGCGCGGTGGCGCTGTGCCACTATGGCGACGACATCTACCTGGTGGACGATGCGGCGCCGCTCGCCGCCGTGATGCCGCTGGTGGCGGGGCGCGAGATTATGACCGACAAGATTGTCTGCCTGCTGTGCCGCGGCGGGCACCTCGGCCTGCGGCTCAACTACCACGACCTGCAGCTCACAGCCGGGCAGGTGCTCATCACCCTGCCGGGGATGATCATCGACACCCGCGAGGTTAGCCCAGACTTCCGCGCCGCCACGCTGCTGCTCTCCGAGCACTTCACCTCCACCCTCAACCTCGGCAGCCCCTACCGCACGTTGCTCTCCATCCAGCGGCAGCCCGTAGCCACGCTGCTCGAAGGAATGGAGGAGGCAATGCTCAACTTCTTCGCTATGGTGCGCGGCCTCATCGGACAACCGTCGCACCCCAACCTCGGCCACGTGCTGCATCTGCTCTTCGAGGCCTGGTTCTTCGGCTTCGGCCCCTACCTGCACAACGCCGAGAGCCAACTTGTGGCCACCGCCGCCGAGCTGCATACCGAGCAGTTCCTGCGCCTCGTGGAGCAGCACTTCCGCCAGCAGCACTCGCTCGACTGGTACGCCTTCCAGCTCAACGTCAGCCCCAAGCGCCTCAGCATCTGCGTCAAGCAGACCTCGGGCCGCACCGCCACCGAATGGATCGACCGCCACCGCCTGCACGAAGCTACGCGCCTGCTGCGCCAGGGCCACCTCTCGGTCAAGGAGGTCGCCGCCGCCCTCGGCTTCCCCAACCAGTCAGCCTTCGGTACCTGGTACAAACGCCAGACCGGCACCAGCCCAAGTCACACGAAAGGCGCTCAATGACGCCGCCCGCACCAGCACCTACTACGCACTGGCCCCCTTCATCGGCGCCGCCCTGTCGTTCCTGCTGATCGGCGAGATGCTGACACCCCTCTTCCTCGTCGCCACCGCCGTGATGGCCGCCGGCTGCTGGCTGGTGGCTAAAAGTGATGGCGGTACTTAAGGCTTTGCCCAAGTACCGCCATCGGAGGACACGGAGGATAGCGTTGCTAAAAATCATGGTGGCGTGGGCGGAGTTTCGCAAAGCGAGGGCAACGGGAGCTTTTTCGCAGTAGGTTTTTATAGAAATGTAGTCGTCAGACAATAAAAGCGGGAGGGATGCGTTATTGTAGGCGTAAATCTTTTTTCGGATGAAAGATAGATTTGTTTGTAACTCGCTGATTTCTACCCCCCCCCACGAATTGCACAAGTAATCGTCGGGAGTCTTTCCTTTTTGTTTTTAATTCAATTGCCTCTCTCTGCCACAAGTTTGCGGCGGGGCGGGATGGTTTTGTAATTGTAAATTCACAATCAATATGAAGAGAGTCTTTCTACTTGGAGTTTTAATTTGTTTGCTTGGAACTATGACTGCGAACGCCCAAGTAAATTCTACGGCGAAAAGCACATCAGATGGCAAACCTGTTGTTACAACATTGATGTCAAAGAAACTGGCATACGCGTGCAGGATAAACCCACAAACAATGGGTATGCTACTTGCTCAAAGTACGGGAGCAGAAACACAACTTGCTTTAGCATGGAAACTAGAATTGATGGATGAAGGCGCACCAGAGATATGCGAGAAGTTGCTGTGGGACCTTTATGAAATCACAGACCCCTTGTTTCAAGAGAATCTACAGAGCATCGGATTTAATTCATACGAGATTTCTCTTTCTGTCAAATTGGTTACATACCTAAAGGAGGAGAAAGAAAAGCAGGAGAAAGCATTGCGCGAGGAAAACCAGAGAAAGTTAATTGCACTACAAGATTCCTTGTTCAATGCATGGTCGAGATACGGCGTTCCAGATGATATTTCGCCAAACGTTCATGCAACAATCAAATGTTTGGATACTGTTTCATTTGTGAAGTATATTGACAGTCTTGACCTTGATACGGTAATCAAATATACTTTTTATGTAGAAATTGACGAACATGGTGTAATAAAAAGTGCATGGTCGTATGATTCACATGACTTTCTTGAAGAAATATTAAAACGGTTACCACTGCAAGCAGCCCCCGCCAAATACAAGTTCAATGCCCTTTCAAAAAGCATTGATATGGGTTCAAAAGAAGAATTAACCATTTACGAGTTATGGGAGGGCATCGCCACTAAACGAGATGGTTATCGCCAGTCTTCTTCGGCAATTACAGTACAGGTGAACTATAACAAGAAAAAACAGCAATGCGAAATAGTTGAGGACATTGCAGATGAAGAGCTGCTCCGAAGTATATGTAAAAGAGAAGGTATAGAAGAGTCTTGGATATTACAGGAACTCGTTGACTATCTCAAACAGACCACACACAAAGGCAAGTTATACATAACTTTCAGACTCTATCAGCGAAAAATCAAAATAGGTCAAACGAGATGCGGCTTTATTGCTAATGGTCTATTATCTCCTAAAATCGATGTCAAGAATGTAAAAGAATTATAGAAATGGCAATAACTGGACTTATATTGGCCATAGGAATAGCAATCCAAACTTGCATTATTAACACTTTCAATATTCAGAGCACAGATATGAGTAACACAAATTCAGTAAAACAAACCGTCTATATATCGGAGCTACTGCTGGAGCGGTACCCGGAGACATGCAAGAACCTAATCAACATTCTCGAAAAACATAAGGTCAACTACTCTTTCATAAAAGGCACAAAAGACATTTGGTGCAGAGATTATATGCCCGTTCAAACAGAATCGGGCAAGCTTATTCAGTTCAAATATGACCCAAGTTATTTGAAAGGTAAAATGGAATGGGAAGATTCTCGTTCCGACGTGAGGGAGATATGCCGCATGAATAATCTTGATGTCACTTTCTCCGACATAAACCTTGACGGCGGCAATGTACTAATCTGCAAAGGAAGAGCTATTCTATCAGACCGGATTTTTTCAGAAAATCCCACATATGAGAAAGAGTCTATGATAAACGAATTATCAAAGTTGCTGGAATGCGATGAAATAATAATCATCCCTGCACAAAAAGGTGATTTTACAGGACACGCAGACGGAATGGTTAGATTTGTCGACAGAAACACCATTATAGGGAATCGACTTGCGGACGAATACAAATACTGGCAAAAAGGTATGCAAGAGGTTTTGGATAAATACAACCTTACCTACATTGACATGCCGTTTTTGACAGACATGAAAGAACGAAAATACCCAAATAGCGCTGTGGGAATATATGTGAATTTTTTAGAGGTTAATGATTTGATAGTTGTACCGATATTTGGCAGGGAGGAAGACAAACAGGCTGTGGAAATACTCCAAAAGGCATTTCCAAACAAGATAATTGAGACAATCAACTATAATGATGTAGCGAAAGAGGGTGGTTTGTTGAATTGCACAACATGGGTAGTAAAAAAAAACATGAAACGGTATAAAATGAGTCATTACACCCCCAATTGATTTTTAAAACGGCCAAAATGAATCATTACAGTCCCAATCGATTTTTAAAACGGCTAAAATGGACCATTACAACGCCAATCGATTTTGAAAACGCCTAAAATGGACCATTACAGCGCCAATTGATTTTGAAAACGGCCAAAATGAGTCATTACAACGCCATTTGATTTTGAAAACGCCTGAAATGGGTCATTTCGTCCACTGAAAAATTTAAAACAGCATATAATAACCAAAAACAACAATAACTATGGATGCAACGAAATTCAATGAAAAGGCTTTAAGCAATTATCCCGTGGCCTTTTATTTCAGCGCGGTGAAAGCATTTGAGGAGCGCATCCGCGCGGCGGAATGCGGACAGGAGCGGTTCCAAAGGATGCGGGACGAGTACAGCAGGCTGTTCAAGGCGTTCGACGAGGCCTACAAGCGGACGCAGAAGAGCGAGCTGACGGCGAAGATTGCCGCCCTGGACAAGGAGAGGGACGGCTACGCCTACGTGATGCAGAAGGTGGCCGAGGCGTGGGCCGCGAAACTCGAGGACGAGACGCTGGCGGTGCACGGCCGCAGGGCGGCGGATGACGCGCAGCAGTTTGAGCTCGCTTTCCGCTATCTTGTGGTGGTGCCGTCGTGGCTCCAGCGTTTGCCGGCGAGGGTGTCTGGCATTCCTTCTGTGCGCAGCAGGTAGACCTGATAGTAAAGATATTCCTCCAGGTTATCGTCGTACTCGCAGGGGAACTGGGAGCAGACGGCCTCGTCGTCGATCTGCGACAGGATGTCGTTGTAGCGCTTCATAGCCTCGCGGTCGGCGTCGGCGGTAGTTCCCTCTACGGTGAAAATCCTCACCTCGTCGGTGAAGAAGTCGGCAATATAGTTCATATCGGCCCGACCCCACGACATATCGTTAGTGGAAATCGTGTAGTAGTGGGTGGCAGAGGTTCCTGCTGTTCCTTCTGCTCCTTCTGTTTCTTTTTCCTGGCAGCCAACGAAAAACATCGCGCATACGGCCATCATTAATAAAGTTTTTTTCATAATTATGGTTTTTTTATGGTTTGCATTTGTTTGATTTTTATCGATATTTCAAGCAACAGCTGCTATAGTTCAAGCTGCTGCTGGTTGCCGTTGGTTTTCAGTTTGCCCAGATGCTGGTAGGCGAGGGCCGTAACTTCGCGGCCGCGGGGGGTGCGCATTATGTAGCCTTCCTGAATCAGGTAGGGCTCGTAGACCTCCTCGATGGTGCCGGCCTCTTCGCCCACGGCGGTGGCAATGGTGCCGAGGCCCACAGGACCGCCCTTGAACTTGTCGATGATGGTCGACAGGATGCGGATGTCCATTTCGTCGAGGCCGTTGCGGTCGACGTTGAGGGCCTGAAGGGCATAGCGGGCAATGTCGAGCGTGATGGTGCCGTCGCCCTTGACCTGCGCAAAGTCGCGCACGCGGCGCAGCAACAGGTTGGCGATACGCGGTGTGCCGCGGCTGCGGCGGGCTATCTCGAGGGCCGACTCGCTGGTGATTTTGACCTGCAGCAGCTCGGCCGAGCGGTTGACGATACGGGTCAGCGTCGGGGCGTCGTAGTACTGCAGTCGGCAGGTGATGCCGAAGCGGGCACGCAGGGGTGCCGTGAGCATACCGCTGCGCGTGGTGGCGCCGATGAGGGTGAATGGCTTGAGGTTGAGCTGGACGCTGCGTGCCGCAGGACCCGACTCAATCATTATGTCGATGCGGTAGTCCTCCATAGCCGAATAAAGGTATTCCTCGACAATAGGGGAGAGGCGGTGGATTTCGTCGATGAAAAGTACGTCGTTCTGTCCCAGCGATGTGAGCAGTCCTGCCAGGTCGCCCGGCTTGTCGAGCACGGGGCCTGAGGTCATTTTTATATTCACGCCCAGTTCGTTGGCGATGATATGCGAGAGGGTTGTCTTGCCCAGGCCCGGAGGCCCGTGGAGCAGGACGTGGTCGAGCGATTCACCGCGAGCCTTGGCAGCCTGGACGTAGATGCGCAGGTTGTCGAGCACCTGCTGCTGTCCGGCAAAATTGTCGAAGGCCTTGGGGCGCAGGGCGCGTTCCACCTCGCGTTCGCGTGCGCTCTGACTCTTTCCTGTGGGGTCTAAATTGTCGTTCATTGTCGGTATCTTCGTTGTTGGCGGCAGCCGGTGGCGGCCGCGCAATAGAAACTGCAAAATTACGAAAAAAAGCGCATACGGCGCGAAAGAAATGCGAAGCGGTTTGTAAGGTGTTTGTTGTTAGCGAAATACAAACTATTTTATTTTTTATGCAATAATAGGAAACAGTATGCGTTAACAAAATTAAATATAGAATGTAAAGAATATGAAATCAGTTATTGTCGGTACCGACTTTTCGAAAGGGTCGTACGTGGCACTCGAGATTGCCGTTGACATCGCCAACCAGCTGGGTAGCGGCATTAAACTATTGTGGGTCAAGAAAGAAAAGAAACTCCTGTCGGGCGAACAGATGGAGATGACCGAGCATCTGGCCGAGGAGAAACTGCAGCAGTTGTGCGAGCAGCACCAGCCGAATATGAAGGTCGGCAAGATCGAATGGGAAATACTGAGCGGCAAGGTGGCCAACTGCATCGCCGACGCCGCTCGCAGCGAGGATGCCCCGATGATTGTCATCGGCACCAACGGCGCCTCGGGATTCGAGAAATACTGGATGGGCAGTACGGCTGTGCGCATTGTGCAGGAAGCTCCCTGTCCGACGCTGACAATCCGCGAAGGATTTGATTTCCATAAGAAACTGGACAATATCGTCGTGCCTATCCGCATCAATGCCAATTCGCGGCAGAAAGTGGCCCCGGCGGCCCAGATGGCGCGCATTTTCGGCTCGCACGTCCATATCCTTGGCCTGATAGAGACGGCGCAGGATGCGCTGACGCTGCGCACCTACCTGCAGCAGGTCGAGGACTACTTCAAGAAGGAGGGCATCCCCTGCTCGAAGTGCGGCCGACGCTATGAGAACTACTCGAAGACGGTGCTGGATTATGCAGCCAGCATCAACGCCGACCTTGTGGTCATCAACACCGAGCAGGACCGCCTGCTGGCGCGCCTCTTCCTCGGTACCAATGCGCAGCAGATTGTCCACAATTCGCAGATACCGGTCCTCTGCATTCACCCCGAGGATATCGGCGACATAGCCAGATAGAAAGAACGATGGAAAACGACGCTTCGAGACGTGTGGTTATTGTCGGTGCCGGTGCTGCCGGTATGATGGCTGCATACGTCGCCGTCCAGCGCGGCCTGCACGTGATTTTGCTCGAGAAGATGGACCAGCCGGGACGCAAACTGCGCATCACGGGCAAGGGCCGCTGCAACCTGACAAACACGGCACCGCTCAAGGATTTCCTGACGCACGTGGGCTCGGATGCCCGCTTTATGCGCAATTCGGCATCGGTTTTCTTCAACCGCGAGTTGATGGACCTCTTCGAGTCGCTGGGCGTGCCGCTGGTCGTCGAGCGCGGCGACCGCGTCTATCCCAAAAGCGGCAAATCGCTCGACATTTTCCTTGGAATCATTACGGCTCTCGAAGCGATGCCGAACGTCGAAATACGCAAGAATACGCGCGTAGCCTCGCTGATTGTTGAGGACGGCGTCGCTAAGGGTGTGCGCTGCGCCGACGGTGCCTTAATGCAGGCCGACAGCATCATTGTGGCCACAGGCGGAATGAGCTACCCGCTGACGGGCTCGACCGGCGACGGCTACCGTATGGCCGAACTGTGCGGACATACGGTTTCGCCGCGTTATCCGGCTTTGGTGCGTCTGGATTGCGACTTGAAAATTCCGCAGGAACTCGTGGGCTTTGTCCTTAAAAACGTGTGTCTTACGCTGACCGACGGCGATGGGCGCAAGCTGAGCGAACACTTTGGCGAAATGACCTTCACCCCGACGGGCATCGGCGGACCTATCGTCCTGTCGGCCAGCCGTGTGGCTACAGGCCCCCTGCACAGGGGCGAGAAGGTCGTGGCTCACCTCGACCTGAAACCAGCCATCGATGCGGCCACGCTCGACAAGCGCCTTATCAACGACCTGAACAGCAACGGTACCCGCGTCTTCAACGACGCGCTCCGCCTTTGGCTGCCGGCCGAGCTGATACCGACGGCGCTGCAGAGCCTGCATATCGAATATTATAAGCGGCTCAACCAAATCAATGGCGACGAACGCAAACGCCTGCTCGCTTTCCTGAAAGACTTCTCGTTCCGCCTGACGGGGACGGGCGGCTTTGAGGAGGCTATCGTCACACAGGGCGGCGTCAGCCTAAAAGAGGTGAATCCTAAGACTATGGAGTCGCGACTGGTCAAAAACCTTTTCCTCGTCGGCGAGGTGCTCGACCTTGATGCCGACACGGGCGGATACAATCTGCAGCTGGCCTTCACCACCGGCAATGCCGCAGGCCGCTATTGCTGACAATATTATTGATTTCCAAGTTACAAATGAACAGTCTAAAGCTATTTGTCGTTGCAGCGATTCTTTCGTTCAGCAGCCTTCAATTCTCATTTTCAGTGGCCCAAGGGCTCAAATGCCAGGCCATAACCGTCGATGCCAATGCCGACGAGGATGTTCGCTACGCCGCTGCCCAGCTGCAGCAGCTGCTCAAAGAGGGAGGCTTGGACCTGCCTGTCGTCAGGTCTGGCCGTCGTCGCTACAGGCACGGCGTTATCTATGTCGGCCGCACCGAAATGACCCCAGCCGACAGCTACCGTATGGTTGGCGACGGCGACCGCATTATGCTCCTCGGTTCGGGTGCAAAAGGCACATTATATGCCGTTTACGACTTCCTCGAGCACTTCTGCGGCTATCGTCTCTATGCCCCTGATGCGCTCGTTGTCCGCGATGTCAGCCAGCTGACGATTCCCAAGGCCAGCATCACCGAACGCCCGGCTTTCGACTACCGCGAAGTGGCCTACTATTACCCCAACCACAGCCAGCTGTATGCCGACTGGCACCGTCTGCACACCTCTGCCGACCGAAACTACCGATGGGGAATGTTTGTCCATACTTTCAACAAGTTGCTCCCTACCGACCTCTATTTCGACGAGCATCCCGAATGGTACTCGATGCGCGACGGGCGCCGCGTCCGCGACGGTCAGCTGTGCCTCTCCAACCCGCAGGTCCTCGAGGCCCTCTGCAACGCTTTGGCCCGCGCCATAGAGGACGACGAAGTGGGCCATCCCGGATGGTCGGTCTCGCCCAACGACAACTATAACGTTTGCCAGTGCAGCGAATGTCTGCACTCGGATTCCCTTTTCGGTGGCCCGACGGGCACCCTGCTGAACTTTGTCAACCAGGTGGCGCGCCGCTTCCCCGACCGTACCATCTCGACGCTGGCTTACCAGTACACGCGCAGCGCGCCCAAGAATGCGCTTGTGCGGCCCGACAGCAATGTCGTCGTCGTGCTCTGCCCCATCGAGGCGGGGCGCGAGGAGGCCATCTCGACCAACATCAAGGAGGCCTCGTTCCGCAACGATCTCGACAACTGGCAGAAGCTGACCGGCAACCTCTTCGTCTGGGACTATGTGGTCCAGTTCCGCAACTTCTGGAACCCGTTCCCAAACCTGCACGTCCTGCAGCCCAACCTGCGCTATTTCCGCAGCAGCGGAGTGCGCCAGATGTTCGAACAGGCCACCGGCAACGACAACATCACCTCCTGGATGGAGCCGCGCACCTACCTCGTCGCCAAGCTGTTGTGGAACCCCAACCTCGACGCCGACTCGCTCCTGGCCGACTTCTGCAACGGCTATTATGGCGATGCGGGACGCTATATAAAAGACATCATCGACACGATGACCGCCGCCCTTGTCGCTTCGGGCAAACGCCTCGACATCTACGGCTATTCCATCGACGGCTGCGAGGGCTATCTGGCCCCCGAACGTATGAGCCAATACCGCACGCTGATGCGCCGGGCCTACGCTGCCGCACCTGACAGCACCATCCACCAGCGTCTGCGCTTTTTCGAACTTTCGCTCGACTTTGCCACCGTCGAACTTGCCGCAGGGGGTGCATTCTATGATGAACTTTTCCCCGAAGGGGATAAACTTGACAAAGTCAGACAGATGTATGCGATGCTGGACCGTATGGTCGACGACCTCAACCACTTCGGGGTCAGCCAGATGATGGAGATGGGCATTTCGCCCGACCAGTACCGCGACCTGATTGCCCGCTACATCGAGAAAACCTTCAGCTACAGCAACAGCTACTTCCGCCCGGTCGAATTGCGCAAGGCGCCCACTGAGCCCTACACGTGCGAAGGGGCGCAGAGCCTCACCGACGGCGCCGGCGGCATCCTCGACTATCGCCATTATTGGCTGGGCTTCTATGGCGATACGCTCGATGCTGTCATTTCGCTCGGTGCCACCGACACGGTGGGCCACATCAGTATGGACTTCTATTTCTACCCGCTGTCGTGGATTTTCCTGCCGCAACGTATTGACTATTATGTATCTAACGATAAAGAAAACTGGAGGCTCGTCGGTAGCCACACGCCCGAAAACCCTGAAATTCTGGCCACGCCGATGATCAAAACCTTCAACACCGACCTGCCGAAGCCGACACAGGCACGCTACTTGCGCATCGTTGCCATTCCGCTGCCCGAGATTCCGCAGTGGCACCGCGCCGCAGGTCGGCCGGCCTGGATGTTCACCGACGAGGTGCTTGTCGAGTCCAATCCGCGTCACGTTGCTGAACCCGAACCTGTTACGCGTCGCGACACTGCCGTCGGCGGTGTGCCTCGTTTTCTTGCGCCTGGCGATACGGTGGCTCTCATTTCCCCGTCGTACTACTGTGATATCGAGAAAGTTCGCGTCGCAGCAGAGGTCATCGCGCAGTGGGGCTTGGTGCCGCTCATCGGACCCAATGTGGGCTGCCGGGCCAACAAGCAGTATGCCGGAACCGACCGTCAGCGTCAGGACGACATCGAATGGGCTTTCACCAATCCCAGCGTCAAAGCAATTATCTGCAATCGTGGCGGTTATGGCAGTATCCATTTTGTCGGCGACCTCGACGCGTCGCTCTTGGCCAAGAACCCCAAATGGCTGGTGGGCTACAGCGATGTCACCACGCTGCACTCGATGGCTGCCACGGTCGGAGCAATGAGCGTTCACGGCATAATGGGAAGTGGCATAGCCGATTGCGGCGGCAATAGCGTGTCGGCCAATCTGCTTCGCGACCTGCTGTTCGGCACCCTTCCGCGCTACCACACGCCTCGCCACGCCTACAATCAGCGCGGCACCGGGCGCGGCGTCCTTGTCGGGGGCAACCTGTGCACGCTGTCGGCCCTTGCAGGCACCGCTGTCGACGCTACCGATGTGCAGGATTATATCCTTTTCATCGAGGAGGTGGGTGAGGATTTCCACCATATCGACCGTCTTTTCAATAACTTAGTCAAACGCGGTGCCCTGCAGCGCTGCCGAGGTGTCATCCTTGGCGACTTCACCGACTGTCCTGCCGAGCTGGGCTTCGACAGCGTCGAGGAGATGCTGCACCATTATCTCAAGGAATACGACATACCGGTCCTTTGCGGCTTCCCGGGCGGACACGGCGACATCAATCTGCCGCTTGTTATGGGTGCAACTGTCGAACTGAAAGTCAATGCTTTTGGCGGCACGATAGCATTCGATATCGACGCTCCCAGCCACGAAGTCAGGACGGGCCATCTTTCCGACGAATAGAAAGGCGTATCTTTCTTACTGTCTGTTTCTTACATATCTCGCTGAGGCTCTTCTCGCCTTGCCGTTTCCGCGCCTTGCCGTTCAGCAGCGCTTGGAACAGGGCAGGCTCTCCGCATTGCGGAATGCCCGTTGCTTGTTTGCTTTCGTCGCTTTTTGTGGCGAGGCGCAAGGCCATCATATCTGCCTGCCGTTATGTCGCCGAAACGGGCTCTGCGAGCAATTCAAAAACGCCCTCGATAAGGCCAAAATCCCTTTAACATTTAACATAAAAACTGTTAAATTTAACACAATTTTCGCTCTTTCTTAAAACGCTGATTTCCAGGGGTCAAATACCTACCAAAGTTCACCCAAACTCCTACCAAATTCTTACCAAATTTTAAGTTAATGGGCTTTGATTGGGGTCTGGTGGATTTAACATTTGTTTTTGGTGCGGAAAGCGTGGTTTGCATTGCGAAAATAAAGCGACCGGCATCCGTTTTCGTCGGGGGTGCCGGTCGCTGATTTTCAGTTGCTGAGGCTGGTGTCAGCCTATCGTTGTGTATGCGCTGACGAAGTGCTTGATTTCGGGGCCGTCGGGTTTCAGGGTGATGGCGATGATGTCAAAACGGGCTTCTTCCGTTCGGTTGTTATTGATTATGTATGCGTTAGCCAGGCGTATGTAGGCCTGTCGCTTCTTGAGGTCCACGAAATCTTCGGGGTTGCCGAAGTCGTTGCTGCTTCGTGTCTTGACTTCGATGAAGACTATCAGGCCGTCCTTGTAGGCGATGATGTCGGCTTCCAACTTGCCTATGTGCCAGTTGGTTTCGAGAATCAGATAGTCCTGATCCTCAAGATATTTCCGCGCAAGCGTCTCGCCTTCCTTGCCTGTGTTGTTGTGTTTTGCCATTGGATGTGGATTGGGATGGTGAAAAGTGATTGGGGAATGGGGGGAAGGTTGTGCTTTATAACTTTTCTCAGCTTCCCTTGAACTCTTCGAGGGCGATAGTGGCCTCTTCCCATTCGCTCATACGCTGTTCCAGTTTGTCTTTCAATGACTGATATTCAGCGTAGAAAGTGGCATCGGCTGCCACTTCGGCGCTGCCCGATGCAAGTTGTTGCTCCTTGGCTGCGATGGATTCTTCGAGGGTTGCTATCTCCTGTTCTATCTTCTCGACATTGCTGCGGAGCTTGCGCAGTTCGCGTTCGCGCTCCTTCGACTGCAGGTAGTCGATTTTGCCTTGCTTCTCGCTTTCGGCCTTGCGCTCTCCGCTCTCTGTTTTCCGCTTCTGTTCCAGCTCTTTAAGGTGCTCCATTTTGCGGTATTCGAGGAAGTCGAATATGTCGCCCTTGAACTCGTGGATGCCGCCGTCGCGGAACTCGAACAGCGAGTCGGTCAGTCCCTGAAGGAAGTCGCGGTCGTGCGACACCACGATCAGCGTGCCGGTGTATTGCAGCAGTGCGTTTTTGAGGATGTCCTTCGAGTCCATATCCAGATGGTTCGTCGGCTCGTCGAGCACCAGCAGGTTGCAGGGCGTCAGTAGCAGTTTGGCCAGGGCCAGTCGCGCTTTCTCGCCGCCTGACAACACTTTGACTTTCTTCTCGATGTCGTCGCTGTCGAAGAGGAATGAACCCAGTATGTTGCGGATTTTTGGGCGTATGTCGCCAATGGCTGCATCGTCGATGGTTTGGAATACGGTCTTCTCGCCGTCGAGCATAGCGGCTTGGTTTTGTGCATAATAGCCTATCTGCACCTGATGGCCCAGCTTGAAGGTGCCGGTGTAGTCGGTCAGCTCGCCGACAATGATTTTGGCCAGGGTGGATTTGCCTTCGCCGTTGCGGCCCACGAAGGCCAGCTTGGAGCCCTTGGTAATCAGGAAGTCGACGCCGTCGAACACTTGGTTGTCGCCGTAGGCTTTGCCAAGGTGCTGCGCCTCGAGGACAATCTTGCCGCTGTGTGGGGCCGGAGGGAACTGGAAATGAATGCTTTCGGTCGAGACTTCGTCGACGCTGACTTGCTCCATACGTTCCAGCATCTTGATGCGCGACTGCACTTGCTTCGACTTGGTGGCCTTGTATCGGAACCGTTCGATGAAGGCTTCGATTTGTGCCACTTGTCGCTGCTGGTTGGTCAGCGATGCCATCTGCGAGGCACGGCGTTCCTGCATCTGCACAACGTATTCGGAATAAGGCACTTTGTAGTCGTAGATGCGCCCGGCGGTGATTTCGATGGTGCGCTTGGTGATGTTGTCGAGGAATGTGCGGTCGTGCGACACCAGCACCACGGCGCCGTCATAGGTGGAGAGGTAGTTCTCGAGCCATTGTATCGACTCGATGTCGAGGTGGTTGGTGGGCTCGTCGAGCAGTATGAAGTCGGGGTGCTTCAACAGCAGCTTGGCCAGTTCGACGCGCATCTGCCAGCCGCCGCTGAACTCGGCCACAAGGCGGCCGAAGTCGCTGTGGCGGAAGCCCAGACCGAGCAGGATTTTCTCGGCCAGTTCGCGTCGGTTAGAGCCGCCAAGCAGTGCTATGTGTTCGGTCACTTCGTTCAGGCGTGCCAGCAAGCGCTCGTAGTCCTTCGTCTCGTAGTCGGTGCGTTCTGCCACTTCGTTGGTAAGGCGTTGCTGCTCAGCCTCGAGGGCGTCGATTTGCTCGAAGGCGGTCATTGTTTCGCCGATGACGGTGCCCACCGAGTCGGGCACCATCTCTTGCGGCAGGTAGCCGACGGTCTGGCCCGAGGCGATGACGATGGTGCCGGTTTCGGCTTCCTGGCGATGGCACAGTATTTTGAGCAGTGTCGACTTGCCGGCGCCGTTCTTGCCTACAAGGCCTATGCGGTCGCGGTCGCCGATGTTGAAAGTTACGCCGTCGAAGAGGTTGACGCCGGTAAACTGTACGGATAGATTGTTGACAGAAATCAAAGCGGGAAAATAGGAATTATAAATTATGAATCAAGAGAGGCCGATGCCATTGCGCTTACGCAAGGTGCATAAACCATAAAAGGCGAACAGAGTGTCCGCCTTTATATCGTTAGTGTAGAGTGGCTTAGTTGAGCTGGAACTGCACGGGCAGTGTGAACTCGGTACGCACAGCCTTGCCGCTCTGCTTGCCGGGTTTCCACTTGGGCATAGCGTTGACGACGCGCAGGGCTTCCTTGCCGCAACCGCCGCCGATTTCACGGGCAATGGCGGCTTTGGTGATGCTGCCGTCTTTTTCAACGACGAAGCGGATGACCACCGTGCCGGTGATGCCGTTGTCGCGGGCCACGTCGGGATACTGGATGTTCTCGCCCAGGTACTTGTAGAGGGCTTCTTCACCGCCAGGGTAGCTGGGGTATTCCTCGACGAAGACGAAGATTTCCTCTTCTTCTACGGTTTCCTCACCTCCCACGTCGGAGATGACAACTTCCTGCTGCTCTTTGTTGGCGTTGTCGCCAGCGTCGACAATACCAAGTTCGTGGGTTAGCTCAGCGTCGTCTTCAACAACTTCAAGTTCGGTGGTGACTTCCGGTTCGGGCTGTTCGGGTTCCGGCTCGGGGATATCCTGCTCCTCCTGTGTCTGGATGATTTCCTCTTCCATTTCGGTCGAAACCATTTGCTGTGCAAAACCGCTGTCCTTCTTGTCGGTGCTTCTGATGTTGAAAGCAACCAGAACAAGGGCCAGGATGGTCACCAATCCAATCTCAATATGCAGACCTTTCTTTTTTTCGAGGTCGGCTTTCTCTGACTTTTTTGCTTCCATATTATTAATTTTTAATTGTTTATTCTGTATATTAGGCCTTTTTTCGGGCCTTCTTTGACACTGCTAAATTACGCATTTTTTTTAACTTATCAACAATCGAATGTAAAAAAAATGTTTTTGCGGTCTCTTTTTCAGTCTAAATATTTGATGTACAACAATGAATGGATGCGATTTTTTTTAAGGCTGTGTTTTGTCCCGTTTTTGTGTTTTCAATTGTTGACACCGTATCCAAAGAGGGCAAAGTCGCCGCGGAGCGGATCGTCGGGAAATACGGTGGCAAGGACCTCGGTAAGGCGCCGCGCCGCGCTCATTGATGCCGTGGAACTGTTGAGCAGGCCGAGTCGGACGGACTGTGAGAGGACGTGTGTGTCGAGTGGCATAATCAGAGTGCGCCGGTCGATGAACGGGGTCCAGAGGCCCAGGTCGACGGGCGAGCCGCTGCGCACCATCCAGCGCAGGAACATACATACGCGTTTGCAGGCCGACTGGGTGTCTTTGGGGATGACGACGCTGACCCCTGAGGCTGCGAAGTGGCTGCAGATGGCCTGGACGGCACCAAATCCGTCGCTGGCGTTCTGGTGGACATATTCGCCCAGAGAGCCGAAACGACTGAGCAACTGGCTGTAAGCGTTGAGAAACTGGTGCATACAGCCGTTGTTGTAAAGCCTGTAGAAGCATTCTTTGTCGTTGGGGCGGAAATGGTCGTTGAAGCTGCCGTTGCGTAGCCAGCGGTCCATTTCTCCGCCGCTCCATTCAAGGATTTGTCCAATCTTCGGCATAAACTGCTTGCGGCTGCCGTAGCTCAGCACCGAAGCGACGAAGGCCATAGCCTCTTGGTTTTTCGCGCCTTCTACCTGATGCATCCAATACGAGGGGTCGCCAATGATGAAGTCGGCCGTCTCGTAGCGCGCGGCAAGGTCGCGCAGCAGCTGTGCTGTCGCGGTGTCGACGGGTGTACTCATTTCACAATCCTAAAATAATTCTCTTTGCGCGGACGGGCCGGCGGAAGCGGTTTGGCGGGATAGCCGAGGGCCAGGGCTCCGACCCCCATCAGGCCTTCAGGCAGACCCAGCTGGGCCATCAGTGCGCGACCTTCGTCGGTGGCGAACATCTGCCGTTCGCGGTTTATCCAGCAGCTGCCAAGTCCGATGGCATAGGCTGCGTTCATCATATTGCCCAGCACCAGAGTGCCGTCAGCAAAGCCGTTCTCCCACACATCGGGCTTCGAGCAGAAGACCAGTACGATGGTCGGCGCGTCGTAATATGGGTTGCCTTCCTGCTGGGTGAATTGCGAGTTCATCTGTACAAGCTGGCTGATGATGTCGGGGTTCTGCACTGCCACAATCCACGGGTCCTGACGGTTCATCCCCGTTGGGGCATAGGTGCCGGCCTCAAGCACGGCCTGAAGTTCCTCGTCGCTTATCTGTTCGGCCTTGAAGGCACGCACGCTGCGTCGCGTGCGCAAGGCTTTGAGAATTTCGTTGTCCATTATATATATGTTGATATGTTTGGTGTTAAAACGTATTGTCCTTTAACTTCACTTAATTCTCCAGCGCATCCTCGATAATCATCTCGTAAAGCTGTGCGGTCGAGATGCCCATAGCGCGGGCCTGCTTGGGGACGATACTTTCGGCGCTTTGACCAGGTATGGTGTTGACTTCGAGGAAGGTGAGGCGCTGGCGCTCTTCGTTGTAGATGTAGTCGAAGCGCACCACGCCGCTGCAGTTCAGGCGGTCGTATAGTTTCGACGATACATCCTGGACCTCTTCGGCAATGCTTTCGTCGATTTCGGCAGGCGTCACTTCATTCGAGAATCCGTCGTATTTTGCGGCATAGTCGAAAAACTCGTGGTCGCCCAGCGGAATGATTTCTGTTATCGGGAAAATATATTTCTTGCCCTTGATTTTCATCACTCCGCAGTCGAGTTCGCGACCTTTGACAAACTCCTCTATCAGCACAGCTTCGTCTTCGGTAAAGGCCTCTTCGATGGCGGGCATCAGCTCTTCGATGCGCTTCACCTTGGTGGTGGCCACGCTGCTGCCACCCGATGCGGGCTTGACGAAGACCGGAAACCCCAGTCGGTTGGCAATGTCCTGTGTGTCTATGTGTTGGCCTTTGTAGTAGAGGCGCGATTTGGCCACCTTGACGATGTGGTAGCTGCGCACAACTGCGTTGCAGTAGCCTTTGTTGAACGTTAGCGCCGAAGTGTAAAATCCACAGGTGGTGTATTTTATGCCCAGCAGGTCGAAATAGCCTTGCATCACGCCGTTTTCGCCGGGGTTGCCGTGGATGATGATGAAGGCCAGGTCGAAGTGCACTTTCTGTCCGTTGTCGGTGACGGTGAAGTCGGCGCGGTCTATGGGGCGGTGGCTGCCGTCGTCGGCAAGCCAGTACCACTGCTGGCGGTCGATCTGGCCGTCGGTCAGTTCGCCGACAACTATTTTGTATACATTATATTTATTTTTGTCGAGTGAATCGTAAACCTGGCAGCCGCTGTTGATTGAAATCTGGTGCTCGCCGGAAAAGCCGCCCATTACAAGTGCTATGTTTTTCATTGTGTATTGTTTGTGAATTGTGAATTGCGATTAGTGAATTGTG
>DFHL01000100.1:33049-36750 GCA_002371315.1 Bacteroidales bacterium UBA3724
GATTAGTGAATTGTGATTAGTGAATCGTGAATTGTGATTAGACGAATGTATTGTCCCTTGACTTCCCTTTAACTCCCCTTAACTTCCATTAACTTCCCCATCATCTCCCCGTTGTATCGTTCGGTGTGCTGCCCTGCGGTTCTCGCTGTCATAGCGGTCGCAGAGGGCAATCGTGTCGTCGTCCATAGTGGCTTGTTGGAAACGCTGCCACACTATCTCCTCGGCCATCTGCGAAGGGTGGGAGAGGTCGTCGGCATAGAAGCGGTAGTCGCGCAGCTCGTCGACAACAATCTCGTAGGCAGGGAAATAGTAGGCTCCAAATTGTTGGCACAGCTGCTCTACGGCCAGCAGCAGGGACGCCTTGCCCAGCTGGTTGCCGTGGGCTCCGTAGGCGCTGTGGCGTACGGGACTGATGGTGAAAAGTACCTCGATACCAGCTTTTTGCAGCCGTTCCATCAGTGGGCTCCACGCCTCGACGATTGCGTCGACCGATGCCAGCCGAAGTTCGAACTGCGCTGCAGGCACCTTGTGGCAGTTGGCGACAACAAGTCCGTTTTCTTTCAAAACGTAATACCACGCCGAGCCCAGGGTGACAATAACCCTGCGGCAATGGCCAAGGAACTGCTGTGCCCTGGCTATTTGGCTGTTGCAGGCGTCGAGACAGTCCTGTCCATTGCGCCGCGAAAACGAACCGTGGTGCAGCCACGAGTGCCACAGCCCGTCGCGCTGCACCAGCACACGCTCGTCCACAGCTTCGCCGTCAAGGCAACGCCTCAACGCCTCGGCCATCGACAGCGGATTGTACATTATGCCAAACGGATTGAGCATTGTCTCGAACCGCAGTGCCGCCATACGCTGCCCCATATTTTCGGTAAAGCACGAACCAACCAGCAGGACAGGCTCGTCGTGTGTCAGCCGGAAGCCAATCGGCTCGGTGGGGACAGTGGTATGTAGTCGTATCTCTTTCATCTGTTGAATTTTATATCTTCAACTTCGGGCAAGGTGCGCAGCAGGTGGGCAAATTTGCTGGCCTCGACGCTCATTTCGTTCGACGACATAAAGAGCGACATATCGTTGCTCTTGTCCTTCACGTTGACGGTCAGCTTGGTCTTGCCGCGGTTCTGGCTCACCAGCTTCTTCAGCCGCGTGCAGAAGTCGTCGCTGAGCCGGTTGATGTCGATGCTGAAATTGATGGTCTTGGTGTAGTGGTCCAGCACCTCGCTGAGCAGCATAATCTTGGATATCTTCAGGCGCGGGGCCAGCTTGCTCTCCACGCCGTCCTTGCGCACCGTCAGCTGCGACACGGTGGCTTGCACGAAGACAAAGAGCCCCTTGTTGCAGAATTCTCTGTATTTCACGCAGTCTTCGCCGAAAAGGCGCAGCTCATACGAGCCGTTATAGTCCTCGATGACCATACTGCCGTAGGGCTTGCCGGTGCGCTGCGAGATGCCCGACATACCCGACGTGACGATGCCGCCAAACTTCACCTCGCGCCGGGGCACCAGCGATTCCAGGTCGGCAAGCTGCGTGACGCTGATGTTGGCATAGTAGGTCATCTCGTCCTTGTAGTCGTCCAGCGGGTGGCCGCTGAGGTAGAAGCCGATGACCTCCTTCTCATAGTTGCACTGCTCCACGCTGGTCCAGGGTTCGCATTCGGGGATGGCGGGATGGTCCTCGGCCTTGATTTCTTCCGACATATCGAAGATGGACATCTGCGCCACGCTGGCAGCCTCCTGCTTGCGCGCCTGCCAGCGCACCAGCTTCTCAAGGTACGACGGCGCGTTTTCCGACTGTATCTCCTTGTACATATATTGGGCCCGGTGCATACCCTGCAGCTGGTCGAAAGCGCCCGACTTGACAAGCACCTCGAGGTTCTTGCGGTTGATGGCCTTCATATCGATGCGGTCCAGGAAGTTGAATATGTCGCTGAAGGGGCCGTTCTTCTCGCGCTCGTCGATGATCACCTGTGCCGCCGCCTCGCCCATACCCTTGATGGCGCTGAGGCCGAAGCGGATCTGGCCTTTCTCGTTGACCGAGAAGTTGATGTCCGACTCGTTGACGCACGGGGCCAGAATCTCGATCTTGTTCTTGCGGCAGTCCTCCATCAGTTCGGTGACGCGCTCGATGTTGCTCAAAAACGAGGTCATCACCGCCGCCATATACTCGGCCGGATAGTGCGCCTTGAGGTAGGCCGTCTGGTAGGCCACCCACGAATAGCAGGTGGCGTGGCTCTTGTTGAAGGCGTAGGAGGCGAATTTCTTCCAGTCCTCCCATATCTTGTTGAGGGTTTCGCGCTTGTGGCCGTTCTTCTCGCCGCCTTCGTAGAAGAGCACCTCCAGCTCGTTCATCTTCTCTATCTGCTTCTTGCCCATAGCCTTGCGCAGCGTGTCGCTCTGGCCTCGGGTGAAACCGGCCAGCTGGCGCGACAGGAGCATCACCTGCTCCTGATAGACCGTGATGCCGTAGGTGTCCTTCAGGTACTCCTCCATACAGGGGATGTCGTACTCCACAGGCTTGCGGCCCAGCTTGCGGTCGATGAAGTCGGGAATGTAGTCCATCGGGCCCGGGCGGTAGAGGGCGTTCATAGCTATGAGGTCCTCGAAGACGTGCGGCTTCAGCTCGCGCAGGTATTTCTGCATTCCGGCCGACTCAAACTGGAAGGTGCCCACCGTGTTGCCTTCGCAGAACAGCTGGTAGGTCAGCTCGTCGTCGATCGGGATGTGGTCGATGTCGATGTCGATATTGTGGCTTTTCTTGATGTTGCGCAGGGCGTCCTTGATGATGGTCAGGTTCTTCAGGCCAAGGAAGTCCATCTTGATAAGCCCCACGTTCTCAATGACGTGGCCGTCGTACTGCGTCACCAGCACATCCTCGCCGCTATCCTTGTCCTTGATGGTGCACATCGGGGCGAAGTTGGTCAGGTCGTCGGCGCCGATGATGACGCCGCAGGCGTGGATGCCCGTCTGGCGGTTGGTGTCCTCCAGTTCCTCGGCATAGGTCAGCATCGACTTCAGTTCCTGGTCGTCGCCTTCCATAATGGCCCGCAGCTCAGGCACATACTTGTAGCAGTTCTTCAGGTTCACCTTGGGGCTTTTGCCCTTCTCGTCCTTGATGTTGTCGGGAAAACCGCGGTCGGGAATGTAGCTCTTGATCAGGTTGACGGTCGACAGCGGCACCTTCTGTATGCGCCCCACGTCGGCGATGGCCGACTTGCTGGCCATAGTGCCGTAGGTGATGATGTGGGCCACTTTCTCCTTGCCGTATTTCTCTGTAATCCAGTCCAGCACGCGTCCGCGGCCGGCATCGTCGAAGTCGACGTCGATATCGGGCAGCGAGATGCGGTCGGGGTTCAGGAATCGCTCGAACAGCAGGTTGTATTTCAGCGGGTCTATGTCAGTGATCCACAGGCAGTAGGCCACCACGCTGCCTGCCGCCGAGCCACGTCCCGGCCCCACGCTGACGCCCAGCTCCTCGCGGGCGCCGCGGATATAGTCGGCCACGATGAGGAAATAGCCCGGGAAGCCCATCGTCTTGATGGTGTGCAGCTCGAAGGTGATGCGCTCGCGCACCTCCTCGCTGCAGGCGGCCTTGATCTCCTCCTGGCTCGACTGGTCGGTCAGGTCGGTGCGGTCGGCCAGATAGCGCTTGCGCGCACCCTGCCACACCAGCTGGGCCAGATAGTCGGCCTCGAACTTGATGCG
>DFHL01000100.1:36809-38327 GCA_002371315.1 Bacteroidales bacterium UBA3724
TCGAACTTGATGCGGTACAGCTTGCCGTAGCCGCCCAGCTTGGCAATCTTCTTCTCGGCGTCCTTCTGTTCCATCACCACCTCGCCCTTGTCGTTGCGCGTAAACTCGTCGAACAGCTCCTGCTCCGTGATGCGGGCGCGGTATTCCTCTTCGGTGCCGAACGATGCCGGTATGTCGAACATCGGCATAATGGGGTCGCTGTCGATGCTGAAGGTCTCCACCTTGTCGGCAACCTCGCGTGTGTTTTCGAGGGCTTCGGGTATGTCGGCAAAGATGGCGGCCATCTCGTCGGGGCTTTTCAGCCACTCCTGCTTGGTGTAGTGCAGGCGCGTGGGGTCGTCAAAGTCCTTGCCTGTGCTGAGGCAGATGAGGCGGTCGTGGGCCTCGCCGTGCTCCTCCTCGACAAAGTGCACGTCGTTGGTGGCTATCAGCTTGATATTGTATTTCTTGGCAAACTCCATCAGGTGGCCGTTCACCAGCTGCTGCCGATGGTAGGTGTCGGTGGCGGCATTGGGCTTGTCGGTCTTGTGGCGCTGCATCTCAAGGTAGAAATCGTCGCCGAACAGGTTCTTGAACCAGACGACAGCCTCCTCGGCACCCTTGAAGTCGGCCTTCATTATCTTCTGCGGTATCTCGCCGCCGATGCAGGCCGAGCAGCATATCAGCCCCTCGTGGTACTGCTCCAGCAGGTTGTGGTCGATGCGCGGATGGTAGAAGAATCCTTCGGTGAAGGCTATCGAGCTGAGCTTGCACAGGTTCTTGTAGCCCTGCTTGTTCTTGGCCAGCAGTATGAGGTGCCAGCCGCTGCGGTCGGTGATGCGGTCGCGGCCCGTTTCGGGGTCGCGCTCTTTCACGGTGGGGTCCTTGTCGTAGAGCGTGCGGTGGGCGCAGTAGGTCTCGATGCCTATTATGGGCTTGAAAAACTGCCCGTTGAGTGCGGCAAGCTGGGGGTCGATGGCGGCGGCCTCTTCCTGCAGGTCGCTCAGGCGGGGCGTCCCTTCGGGCACCTCGGTGTTCGAGTACAGCTCCTCGACCTCCTTTATTTTTGCCTCAAGCTCAGCCTTTTTCGCCTCCAGCTCCTTTATTTTGTCCTTCACCTTGCCGTTCTCCTTCTTGACGGTGTCCACCAGCTCCTTGATGCCGAACATATTGCCGTGGTCGGTCAGGGCCATAGCATACATCCCGTTGCGTTTGCATTTGCTGATTAGGTCGGGCACCTTCGACATACCGTCGAGTATCGAGTAGTGCGAGTGCACGTGTAAGTGGGTGAAATAGGGCATACTATATCTGTTTTGAGATGTGCGTTTGAAAGTGTAAAATTACACAAAAAAACGCTCTCCGATGGCCCTTTGCGGACAAAACTTATCAACAGCCTTTCTAATGGATAAGGACACAGCAAGTTAGGGCTCAAATTTGCCTGCCCCTCGACGTAGCCGTGCCGCCTTCATATTTCCCTGCATTTTTGTATGAAACTAAATAGGTGAAAATCAGCACCTGCTCTGCCCGTTGTACAGTATA
>DFHL01000097.1 GCA_002371315.1 Bacteroidales bacterium UBA3724
ATTGCTGATAATTGCTGTTCAAAACCAGTGACAAGTGAATAGTGACCAGTGAAACGAACGCGCTCAATTCACAATTCACTAATCACAATTCACTAAAAAAAATTTCTGGTTAATTCCCGGCCAATTTATGGTAATTCCTGTTCAAAACCAGTGACCAGTGAATAGTGACCAGTGAAACGAACGCGCTCAATTCACAATTCACTAATCACAATTCACTAAAAAAAATTGTTATTTTTGACCATTTACTTAAAATGAAGGCAGCTGATATCGGTCGATATCAGCTGCCTTCGGTAAAAGTCTGTCGATGTTAGCGGATGAGGGTGATGGTACCTTTCTTGTGCTGCAGGCCTTTGGCGGCGTCGTTGAGCTCTATGATGTAGACGTAGGTGCCCATAGGCTGCTTGTGGCCGTTGGCGGTGCCGTCCCAGCCGGCATTGATGTCGCGGCTGTGGAAGACCTGGCGGCCTTCGCGCGAATAGATGTAGATCTCGAACGAGATGAGGCTGGCGTCGGTATTGGGCTTGGCTTTGAAGGTGTTCACCTCGCTGTTGGGGTCGTCGGGGGCAAAGGCATTGGGGACCCATACCACAAGGTCCTCGTTAGCGACCTTGGGTGCGATGGGGCTCTTCGTCGGCTGGCTTGCAGGTGCGTCGGTTTCGGGTTCGACAGCCTCGGGCTGGCTTTCATCCTGCCCAGCGACGGGCTGACGGGGAGCGGCGACAGGTGCCGTGGGCGCTGCCGGGGCTGCGACTGGCGCTACGCTTTGTGCCGTCGGCCTTGCCGTGGCCGTGGCCGTGGCCGTGCGGTCGGCCACCTGGGGCTGTTCCGTCGCCACAGGCTGAGGCTCAGTAACATAAGGCTGCACGGTATTGGCTGTCATCGTCTTGGCAGCAGGGGCAGCGGGAGCCGCCGACGGGGTTTGCTGTTCGACGGAAGTAATCGTTTCGGGAATCTGCGCCTGGGCTATCTGCACGTTCTGTGAAGCAACGGGGCTGTCGGCGACGGGATTGGCGTTTTTCCCAACGATTGCGATGACGGCCACTGCGCCGCCCACGAGCAGGGTTGACGCGACGGCGGCAATGCTGCGGCGGCGACGGGCCACCGCGCGTGTGTTCATTGTATGCTGAATTGACGACCAGACTTTTTCGTCGGGTTGTACGCTGTAGTTCTCAAATTTCTGTTTCAGTATCGACATAGGGTTAAAAATTTACGGGTTGATATTGTGGAACAATTAATATTTTTTTAACGGCGAATTAAACGAATTGAACGAATTTAATCATTTATGTTGAAATTATGTTTTGCAAGCAAAACGCGAATTACGCGAATTTTTAGAGGTTACTATATATTTAATTACAAGTTAATTTATCCGTTATGTAAAAGGTTTTCAGTTTATGTTTCGCATTCGCCTGGTTGGGCGGTAGGGGATTCGTTATTTGATTCCGTTTCAGGCTTTTGCTGCCTGTCGAGGAGCATTTTGACAAGCATCTTCCTTGCGCGCACCAGCGCTGAGCGGGCCGACGAGGGCTTGATGCCCATCTGTTTTGCCGCCTCTTCGCAGGTGTAGCCTTCCACTTCGCAAAGGTTGAGCACCGTTCGGAAACTTGGCGGCATCTTGCGCATAGCGTCGAGGAGGAGCGAGACATCGACGCTGGCCACGACACTGTCGACACTGACGTTCTCGTCGACACATTCGTAGTTGGCTTCGCTGGAATTGGCCACGGGCAACTCGTGTCGCTGGGCGTTGACGGCGGTGAAGACCATTATGCGCCGCATCCAGGGCTCGAGGAGCTTGACATCGCGCAGGCGATGCAGATTTTCAAAGACCTTGATGAAACCATCGTGAAGCACATCCTCGGCGGCGGCGCTGGTGCGGGTGTAGCGCATACAGAGGCCATAGAGTCGCGGGGCATAGCGCTCGTAGAGTGCGCGATATGCACGCTCATCCTTGCGCAGGCAACCTTCGATTATTTGTGCATCATTTTGTTCCATTATATCCCTTTACATAATATAAGTCACAGATTTTGCCCAAAACGCTGCAAAGAAAATCAAAAAAATATTTCGAAAACTTCCAAGACGTTATTTTCCAGAACTTTAAATTTTACATTAAATTTACCGAAAGCCATTCCATATTCGCGCTGGCCGCTGTTGTGGTAGGACGGCCGCGGGTCGTGGGCCAGGATGTCGAGCAGGGGCTGCCGCAAGGCGGGGTCCACCTTTGCAAGCAGGGCGTCGGGGCAACGCACCTCGAGCAGCCGCGAGGCCGGGGTCGGGGCGAAACCGCTGCGCGCATCCGGGTGCGCGTCGGTATAGGGCAGGTAGGGCTTGATGTCGACAATCGGCGTGCCGTCCATCAGGTCGGCCCCGGCGACGAGGAGCCTGGGGCCATCGGGGCTTTGCCATTCGACGCCGAGCAGCCTGACCGACGAGAGCCCCAGACCGTTGGGGCGGAAGGGCGAGCGCGTGGCGAAGACCCCCATACGCTGGTTGCCGCCCAGCCGCGGCGGCCGCACCGTGGGCGACCAACCGTCGCGCCCGTTGGCGCTGAAATTCCATATCAGCCAGAGGAAATCGAACTGGTCGATGCCGCGCAGGGCGTCGGCATTGCGGAACTGGGGTTCGAAGACGATGGTGGAAGTGATGCCATCGATGATGTTGCTCTGGCGCGGGATGCCGAATTTCTGTGGAAACACAGAGCGGATGCGTGCTATGGGCACGACGGTCAACGGTTCCATAACTTACGTTCAATCAAATTGTTCAACCAAAAGGAAATGTCGGCCGAGATGATGCCGACAGCAGCGCCGGCCAGGACGTCGCCAGTCCAGTGGCGGTCGTTGTAGAGGCGCATAAAGCCCGTAAAGGCAGCGACGGCGAAGCCCGCCGCCGGAATCCAGGGCGAGGTGTCGCCATATTCGAGCCTGAGCAGCTCGGCCCCGGAGAAAGCGAAAGCCGTGTGCCCCGACGGGAAACTGTTGGAGGCACTGCGGTCGGGCCGCCATTCGGTGATGCACAGCTTGAGCGGCTGGACGATGGCCGTGGTGATGAGCATCGTTCCGGCCGTGCGCCGCAAAAGCGGCCACCCGTCGTGACGCGAAGGCACTCCGCACCAGTCGAGCAGGACAACCGACGCCAGCGGAGCCAGCTGCAGGAAATCGTCGAAATGCAGCTGACGGTGGTCGAAGCGGTTGCGACGCCACAGCTGCACCTCTTCGCGGACAAGGATGTTCTGGCGGCGCAGGGGTTCGACAAACATCGGCGAAGCGCCCGCGGTCAGTGCAAGCCCCATCAGCGAGGCCGGCACAGGGCTGCAAAGCAAGGGAGCAGGGCCCTGAGCAGGAAGTATGGACAAAGTGTCCTGAGCCAAAGCCGGAGCCACGGCAAGGCGCAGCAGCAGAATGGCGGTCAGTATGTGCGTCAGCGGTTTCAACAGTCGACAACCAGTTTACCGTTCATAAAACGAGGCACCACGCGACAGGTGTCGGCCGTAAGAGCCCAGCGGATGTCGACATCGCAGCCCAGACGCTGCAGACGGTGCACGTGCGTGGCTTTGAGGCAGTAGGAATACAGGTCGTGAGAGGCGCAGTGCCACAGGTCGAGAGCCATCATTGCGGCGTCGTTGACCAGCTGCAGGTTGGGAAAGAGGCGCAAAAGCCTGTCGATCAAGGCACCCGCAAAAAGAGTGTCTTCGATCGACGGGTCGCCCTTCCATCCCGAGCAGAGGACGACAATGTCCTGCTCTTCGCCTGCTGCGGCGATGGTTTCGGCAAGAGCGCCAAGGTTGGCAAAGGCGCCGACCAGAAGGAGCCTGGAGTCGGCAGCCCGCAGGATGGACACGGTGCCATTGGTGGTGGAATAGGCCAGACGCTGTCCCGTCAGGTCCATCGAAAGGTATTCGGTAGGCGAATTGCCACAGGCGGCGCCGTTCACCTTCTCGCCGTTGCGCTCGGCGGCCAGCGTATAGCCCCGGTCGCGGAAGAGCGACAGCGGTTCGAGCGAGTCGAGCGGTACGATTTCGGCCACCCCGGCGACAAAAGCGGCACAGATGGCCGACGTGGCGCGCAGGATGTCGACGGCCACCGACACGTGCTGGTTCTTCAGCTGGCGACCGTCGTAGAGCCGTGGCGACAGTATTACTTCTATGTTCATTATATGTAGACTATCAATACAATACGAGCATTCCAAAACAAAAAAAACGGCAGCCTGTAAGCCGGGTTCTGTCACCGCGCAAGCGGCGCTCTATCATTAATCTAGGACATCCGTCGCCGGATGTCTCAATCAACCTACCCCCCGACAACGGGCGAGTCAACCCTTGACTGTCGGTATATTTGGTTTTTCAGCCCATAAGGTTTACCATCATCCGCATCTCTGCGAACGTCGTGAGCCCTTACCTCGCGTTTTCACCCTTACCGGTCGCTGAGCCGTTCGTACGAAAAGCACTGTGTCCGGCGGTATTTTTTCTGTGGCACTGTCTGTGACGCGTTCCTTGCGGAGGCGCGCCCCTTCCCGTTAGGAAGTATGGCGACTCTGCGCTGCCCGGACTTTCCTCCTGCAGAATGCACTGCCGGCGATAGAGCGGCTGCCGTTTCGGGGTGCAAAATTACACATTTTTTCGTTTATGGCGAAAAAAAGTTTTAACGTCTTCCCTATTTTTGCACCCGATATGAAATATTATTCGTATTTTTGCAGTTTGTAAAATGCGTCCAAACGCGAACAAAAAGTAGCGACAGAGGCGCACTACCTTATTGAAAAACAAAAACATAGAATAGCAATATGAGAAAAAGGCATTCGTTTGGAATAGCGACGATAATGGTCGGTGCCGCCCTTTTGGCAGCCTGTTCGTCGTCGCAGCCTGTTGTCGACGAGACGGTAATGCTGGCCTATTGCAAGGAGCCGACGACGGAAAACCTTGAGAATCTTTCGAAAAATTACAGTTCGATAATCAACAAAAGCCGCAAGACGGGCCTGAAACAGCCTGGCGTATACAGCGACTATGCCGTGACCCTTGTCAAGCAGGGGCGGCGCGCCGAGGCCAACAGCTGGTTCAACCGCGAGATGAGCGAATTCGCGGCGTCGCGCGAATACGTGATGCAGCTGAAGCGGCTGCTGATACCTGAATTCCAGAACGACAACACCATCAAGACCGATAGCGCAGACACCGTAAGCGTGGACACCGAGTCGGCCCTGTCGCCCGAAAGCCGCGCCAAAGCCGAAGAGAAGGCCCTGTCGGTTATGGACGAAAAGGAGAAAAAGAGCAAGAAAAACAAAAAGTAATGCCCAAAGTTATGAAACGTTCAACAATAATCGCCATACTGATTGCCGTCCTGATGGCAGGCTGCAAAAGCGAAAAGAAAATCAGCTCATACGAGGATATCTACAGCGAACGTCCGACGGTGATTTACCTTGCCCCCATCAACGACAAGGCAGAGCGCAAAGTGGAGAAATATCCGACTGATATTGCATACAACAATGAAATCAACACAGCCAAGGCATACCTGTACCAGACCCTGTCGGCACCGCTGCTGAACAACGGATACTACGTCATCGGGCCTGTGGCCTCGGAGCAGATAGCCCAGGACAAGAACCTGACACCCAAACAGCTGCGCAACGGCGACCTGAAGGCCTTCAACAGCGAATACGGCATCGATGCCGTGCTGATAGTCACGCTGCACAAATGGAAGGACGAGAATGGCAAGAAGACGGCATTCCTGGAATACCAGATGCGCTCGACAAAGACCAATGTCGACCTGATGCACACTTGGGTGATGGCCGTCAAACAGGTGTCGACCAACCTGAAAGGCGACCCCATAACGCTGAGCAACGACACACGCTTCGCCAAACGTTTCGGTATGGACAACGGCACGGCACAGCGCTGTTTCCTTGTCGAAAAGGTCAACGACTACGTGCTGCGCAACCTGCCCACCAGCAGCCTGCGGCGCCAGTTTGAGAAAGACCAGTACCAGAACGCCAACCCCACATACATAAAATATGTGTGGATTGACGGCGGCGCCGACGTCAAGAACTGTCCGGCAGAAGAATACGAGACAAACGCATTCCTATAAAATATACAAAATCTTAATCTTAAAACCCCTATTTATCTAAGTCAGAAAAATGAAAAAAGTATTTTTCTTGTTACTGCTTGCCCTTTTTTGCGGCAACGCTATTGCTGTGCCCGCCTATCCTGAAAAGATAGCCTTCAGGCAGCCCGGCACCGAGACGACTGTTAATATTTACCTGAAAGGCGACGAACGTGTGCACTGGGCCGAAACCGAGGACGGATACAGCCTGCTGCACAGCGACGACGGCAGCCTCGTGTATGCCATCCGCGACAAAGACGGCAATATGATACCCAGCAACTTTATGGCCACCGACATAGAACAGAGAAGCGACGAGGTGCTGAAGCTGCTGAAAGTGACGCCCAAACATCTGCGCTTCAGCAAACAGCAAATCAACGATATGCTTTCGATATGGAAGCAGGTTGAAGATGCCAAAAGCGGTCCGAAAGCAATGACCGATGTCACAGGAGAGAAAAAATTCCTTGTCATTCTGTTCGCTTTCAACGACAAACCGATGGCGCACAACAAAATGCATTTCAAATTCCTTTTCAATCAGGTGAACTACACCACAGGGAACCGCACTGGCAGCGTGCGAGACTACTACTACGATGTCAGCGGCGGCCTTTTCACACTGCGCGTCGACATTGTCGGTCCCTATATCGGCAAACACAATACCGCCTACTACGGCGACAGTGACTATGGCTACCAAGCCTTTGCAAGAGAGGCTGTTGACTCGGCAGCCCAGGAAGTCGACTTTTCGGACTACGACAACGACAATGATGGATACATCGACGGTCTGCACATTATCTTTGCCGGACACGGCGAGGAAGCCGGCGCCGGCTCGGAGTGCATCTGGTCGCACAAGTGGAACATCTTCGACGCTCCGACCTATAACAACACCGTTATTGACGTATATTCCTGTTCGCCAGAATGCAAGGGTTCCTATGGCAATGACCTTACCAACATTGGCGTCATCTGCCACGAGCTGGGACACGTGTTCGGCGCCCCCGACTACTACGACACTGATTACGAACAGAGTGGAGGCCAATTCCCCGGTCTGGGAGCCTGGGACATTATGTCGGGCGGCAGCTGGAACCACGGCGGAATCACCCCTGCTCAACACAACCCGTATACTAAGATATTCATCTACAAATGGGCCACTTGCGACACCATTGACGCCACGCCGCGCACCGTGATATTGAACCCGTCGGAAACATCGAACACCGAGTTTCACCGCGTCAACACATCGACACCGGGCGATTTCTTCCTCATCGAAAACCGACAGCAGATCAAATGGGACGAATACGTGCCTGGAACCGGAATGCTGGTCTACCACATACATCCCAATGTTCACGGCGCAAGTGTAGCCAACTACACTCATCCTCAAGGTATTTACATCCTCGCATTCTCAACAGAGAACTTCCCGAACTCGAATCCCGACAGCTATGGCCAAACAAGCTCCAACAACGCCACCTACCCTGGCGCTATGAGACGCACATCGCTGACAGACAACACCACGCCTTGGTTCCGCCCGTGGTCGCAGCAGCCAAACAACACCCCATTCTACAACATTTCGGAAAACACTTCGACGAAAAAAGTATTCTTTACCGTAGGTAATGCATCACCCGAACCAATCAATTTTAGCGGCGAAGGTATCGACAGAAACTCCATCGCACTGCAATGGACAACCTTTGGCAGCTACAACGTGATGCTCGTTGTCAACGCAGAAAGCAACACCTTCGGCACACCCAACGGACATTACAGCATTGGCGACACGATAGACGGCGGCGGCATCGTTGCATACAAAGGCAATGCCGCCAGTACCCTTTTGACCGAGCTGTTGGACAATCATTTGTATCATTTCAGACTGTTCAGCTGCATCAACGACTCCACTTACACCAACGGAATCGATGCCCAGGCCTCAACCCTGAACTGCGACATCGCCGAATGGCAAACCGAAGACTTTGAGAACTCTGAAATCGGACAGCTACCCGAATGCTGGGCCGGCGAATGGTCCGTGGACAGCATCTTGGGTCAAAAAGCCCTGACCAGCAGCGGCGAAGGTTGGCACAGCACTATCTGCCGCCCCTTCTCGTTCGACAGCATCAGCGATGCCGTGCTTCACTTAGAGCTGCATTTCGACGACCTCTGCGACGAAACGAGCTGCGTCAAGATCGAATATCGCAACGACGCCACAGGCCAATGGCAAACGCTGGACAGCACAGTATGGGTATTCGGCAACGCCACTTGGCGTGACATTTACCTGCAACTGCCAGAGGCTGGTAACATAAGCCGACTGCGCTTTTCGGCCTTCACGAGTGGCGAGGCCAAGATAGCTATCGACAATATATCGATAGAAAAAGGCACGCTCATCTATGCCAGCTGCGACGACAACGGAGACATCAGTCCCAGAGGCTATAGCACCCTGAAAGAGAACGACACGATTCATTTCCGTATCACCCCGTTAGCAGGATTCAGCCTCAAAGAACTGAGAGTCAATAATGTCAAGATAAGTATGCAGAATATTACGGAACTTGACGATGGCACATTCCTGTTCGACCTGACCGACGTCAACGGGCAACAGACTGTCAATGCCACCTTCAAAAGAAAAACATACATCCAAACGACAGAACAAAACATAATTAACATCTATCCAAATCCAGCCGGCAACACCGTCACCATTGTATCCGAGCCTGGCAGCACTATCGCCATATACGATATCACAGGCCACTTGATTTCGGAACAAATAATTACAAGCAGTACAATGACTTTCAATATAGAAAGTCTTCCGAAAGGTATATATATAGTACGTATAGACAACTACGCAGCCAAATTGGTAAAAAAATAAATGTTAAACAATTATAAAAAATTTTCCAATCTAAAAAACCTGCGTACCTTTGCAAATTGAAAAAAACAGAAAAAATCATCTAAAACATTAAAAAACAATGAAGAAAGTATTTTTATTCTTTGCTAGCGCTGCTATTTGCGCAGTTATGGCTTCCTGCGGCGGCAACGCTGAGGCAACCGACACCACCAACACCGACACCACCGCTGCTTGCGAGCAGACTGAAGTTGCTGCTCCCGCTGCCGAGTGCACCGACGCCAACAACGACGCCCGCCAGGCCGCCATTATGGACGCTGCCCAGCAGATCTGCAACTGCGGCGACGTCCTGAACTGTGTCAACACCGTTATCGACCAGAGCTTCGCTCAGTACGCTAACGACGAGGAGTTCAAGGCTGCTGTCAAGGCCGAGGCCGAGAAGTGCATCGCCAACAAGGTGAAAGACGCTGCCGTCAACAAGACCAAAGAAGTTGCCAAAGACGCTGCCAAGAAAGGCGTTGAGGAAGGTCTGAAAGCTCTGAAGAAATAACTTTTTCTTAAGGACTAAAAAACGCGACTCGATTGAGCCGCGTTTTTTTTTTGCATCGCGCGACACTATTTTTGCATCCTTAACGTTATAACGGCAAACCAAAAAGAAAGAAAAATGACCCGCAAAGCAAAAATCATCACCATCAGTTCCTCTATTGTCGTTTTGGCACTCGGACTGTTCATTTTCTTCCGCTTCTTCTTCGTCTACAGCACTGGCGTCAACGCTGGCGACATCAACTATTTCCAGAAAGAGGGCATCCTCTTCAAGACCTACGAGGGCAAGATGATACAGAGCGGATTCCGCTCGACTAAAGTGAACACCACATCGATACAAAGCAACGAATTCAAATTCTCCGTCACCGACGAGAAAATCGCCGAGCGCCTGATGCGCGCCAGCGGCAAACACGTAGAGCTGCGCTGGAAACGCCACTTCGGCACTCTCCCCTGGCGCGGCAACAGCCAGTTTGTTGTCACTGAAATACTGTCAATTGAATAGCCATATCCGACTCTAATGTTCAATGGCATCAGCGTGATACAATCCAAAAAAACCTTTTGTCATTGGAATAGCAACCGTATCGCCAGGCCCGAACGAGCCGTCGTCGCCCGAAGCAATGTAGATATACCCCTTCACAGGCTCCTCGACACGCACCGAATACTGGTTCACATCATAGCGGCGACCGACCTTGTGTTCCAGCACAACACCTCGTCCAACCTCCTGCTCGTTGCTCCCCAGCCACACATTGACAGAGAAAACCGCCGTCAACAACAGACCGATGGTTATCCCGACACCAAAGAGTCCGGCAACTATCGGTCCCCGCCAGCCTGTAAAGATATTCTTCAGCAGTTTAGTACGACTGGTAATCAGACCCACCACACCACAAACGGCCATC
>DFHL01000079.1 GCA_002371315.1 Bacteroidales bacterium UBA3724
CCCTAACGGCATCGGCAAGAGCACGTTCCTTTCCATCATCACAGAGCAGATACGTCCCGACAGCGGCCATATTGTTGTCGGACAGACCATTCGCTTCGGATTCTACACCCAAACGGGTATGACGGCCAAGGACGACAGTCGCGTCATCGACATTATCCGCGATGTGGCCGATGTAATCGAACTTGAGAATGGCAAAGAGATGTCCGCCCATCAGTTCCTTTCCTATTTCGGCTTTGACGACGCTACGCAATACAACTATTTCGGCAACCTCAGCGGCGGCGAGCGCCGCAGGCTCTATCTGCTCACCGTGCTGATGGCCAACCCCAACTTCCTTATCCTCGACGAGCCCACCAACGACCTGGATGTCTACACCATAGGTATCCTCGAACGCTTTTTGAAAAGCTACAAAGGCTGTGTGGTCATCGTCAGCCACGACCGCTCGTTTATGGACAATCTCGTCGACCATATCTTTGTATTTGAAGGCGATGGCCGCATCCGCGACTACCACAGCAACTACACCGAATACCGCGAAACCAAACAACTGATGGAGCGCAAGGCACAGCGACAGCGCAAAGAGGAAAAGCCACGCTATGAGCGTCCCAAGAGCGACAAGCCACGTGCCACATACAAACAACAAAAAGAATACGAGCAACTTACTGCAGACATTGCAACACTGACAGCCGAAAAGGCAGAAATCGAAACCCTGCTGTCTGCTGGTACAGAAACCGACCCCGCGAAACTCACTGCAGCGTCAGAACGCATCGGAGAACTGATAGCCATTCTCGACGAAAAAGAGATGCGGTGGCTCGAGCTCGACGAAATAATCAACTGAATAAAACACAACAATATGGAACAGCTTACAATCGGCGCCCTGTGCGAAATAATCCGTCAATCGGCACCCAAAATCTACAACAGCATCACCATCGACACCGCCGTGGCACCCAGAAAGCACAACTATTGCTACATCGAGGCGCACACGCAGCGCGTCGAATTCAAGACCGAACGGCGGTCAGCTGCCATAGACGAACCACTGCAGAACGATTTGCGCGCAATTATCGACAACAGCAGCGAAACGTATGAAAGAATCGACAAAGACCTAATCGACGGTTTCAACTCTGCCCCTAAATTCAGCACCGAAGGTTTCTTTGCCTCTACAAAAAAGAAAATGAACGAATTGATGAACGGCGGACGCAACGTCGACCATCACCATATAAGCCTCGACACCGAAGGCAACAGCCTGTCCAAAATCCAGCCGCCATTCGCCATTAAGGCCGAATGCAGCATTACGGACTGCCCCAACTGCAAAGGCACAGGACTGGTAGAAGGCACCGACGCTCAGGGCAACCCAACCCAGCAGTTGTGCCCCGAATGCAAAGGCAACAAAATAATAGGCACCCTGTCCTATTTCATCCCCAAAGTCATTGAAAAAAACATTAGCCTGACACTCTGCCTCGAAGACGAGATTGAGGATTTCCCGACTTCTGCCGTAAAAGCGCACATCGACGAAAAACCCGTTGCCAAACGAATGCTCACACACGTCAACGGCGTTGACAGTGAAGCCTTTGACCAGGCTCTACTGCCCTATCTCGACATCGTCCACGACAAAACCGGCGAAGGCAATGCCATCGAGGACTATTACTACTGCATCGTCCCCTGCTACACATTCACCTACCGCAATATAATGACCAGCGAGCTGAAAAAAGGCGTCATTGTCAACCCGACGGAATCCCCCGAAATTGTACTGATTGGCAACGATAGCACAAAAATCATTAACCGGATGAAAGACAGCGCCAAAATAGTAAGCCGTTTCTTCGGCAGCATCGCCGGCAGCGCTCAGCGCGACAAAGATGATCTGAAACGGACCATCCGTCTGCTCATTGCCACCGTCGTGGCCGACGGCATCGTCAGCGAAGAGGAAAAACAGTCGCTCACCCTCGCCATACGCAACATCGAAATCCTGACGGGAAAAGAGCGTGAAGAACTCTCAGAACTGCTTAGTGCAGGTGACACCTCGTTCCTGACCGACGACGACTTCCATTTCCACAGCAAGGAAAACAGCGACGAGACCCTGGCGCGGATGCAGGAAATCGCCAACAGCGACGGACTGGTACACGAAACCGAACGAGACCTGATAGAAAAGCTGAAACTCGAAGCCAATGCCTAACATCAAGAAAACCAACGCGGCACGAATCCTAGACCAGATGAAAATCAGCTACGAACTGATAGAATACACCGTCGACGAAAACGACCTCGGTGCCGCCCATATCGCCGAACAGTTGGGTCAACCCATCGAGCAACTGTTCAAAACCCTCGTCCTGCGTGGCGACCGTAACGGCCTCTTTGTCTGCGTCATCCCTGGCGCCGAAGAGGTAGACCTCAAAAAAGCCGCCAAGGCTACAGGCAACAAGAAATGTGATCTGATTCCAATGAAAGAACTGCTGCCAACCACGGGCTACATACGTGGCGGATGCTCGCCGATAGGTATGAAGAAACCCCTGCCCACATTCTTTCACGAAAGCATAACCCTCTACGACAAAATCTATTGCAGCGCCGGCCAACGTGGACTGCAGTTCTGCATCGCCCCGTCCGACCTTATTCGTGCAGCCAAAGGCACAGTCTGCGAACTAACGATGTGAGAACGGATAACGGAGATGTGAGAACGGAGAACGACATTGATGCCCAGCCAGTTCTCCGTTCTCACTTCTCACCTCTCCGTTCCCTCTAAGCTTCCGGGTCGTGACCCTTGCTTAAATAGGTATAGCCCTTCATCAGGCCGGTGTTGGCATTGCCTATAAAGCTAAGAACAATCTTGCCTTCGTCCGTATTGCCGTATTGCTCCTTGATTTGCTCCACGGCGTGCGACACATTCAAACCCTTCTGGTATATAATACGGTAGATATCCTGTATATTTTCAATCGATTGTGGCGAAAAACCGCGACGATGCAAACCGAGGGCATTGACGCCGGCAAACGAAATAGGATAGCGCGCAGCCTTCACAAAAGGCGGTATATCCTTGTTCACCAGCGAGCCACCCATCGTGATGACGTGCGAGCCGATGTGGACAAACTGCAGAATTGCCGTCTTGCCACCCAGCACAACCCAGTCGCCGACAATGATATGGCCTGCCAGCGTCGAATTGTTGGCAAACACACAGTTGTTGCCCACCACGCAGTCGTGAGCCACGTGCACGTAGGCCATAATCAGGTTGTTATCACCAATGACGGTCTTGCCCGATGCCGAAGTGCCGCGGTTGATGGTGCAGCACTCGCGGATGACATTGTTGTCGCCGATCTCGCAAGTCGTATACTCGCCGTTGAATTTCAGGTCCTGCGGTATAGCCGATATCACCGAACCGGGAAAAATCTTGCAGTTTTTGCCGATACGGGCACCCGGAAAAATAGTGACATTCGGACCAATCCAAGTATTGTCGCCAATGACGACATCCTCATAAATAGTGGTAAAATTCGATATCTTTACGTTGTTTCCGATTTTTGCTTCGGGATGCAAATCGTATAAGATCATAGTTCTGAATTGTTTTATATTTAGCGTTTTATTGATTTCCTAATCATTTGGGCCAGTGCCACGTTGGCGCGATGGCCAGGGCACTTGATGGTGAAGCGGGCCTTTACGGGCATACCCACCAGGTATATGTCGCCCATAAAATCCAGCAGCTTGTGGCGCGCCGGCTCGTTGGGGAAGAACGGCACAATCGTGTTGAGCACACCGTTGGTGACGTTGATGCTCTCCTTGTCGCGGTTATACAGCGCCGCAAGGCGGCCCTTCTCTTCATCGCTCAGCGGCTTGTCGACAAACACCAGCGCGTTGTCCAGGTCGCCGCCCTTTATCAGGTTCAGCGACAGCAGCATCTCCACTTCGCGCAGGAAGACAAACGTGCGGCATTTGGCAAACTCGTCACGATATTGGTCATACGAGGTCAACTGCGCCGACTGGTTGCCAATCAGTTCACTTTCAAACTCTATGGTGCTGTCCACCATAAAAGCGTCGGCCGGTTCGGCCCTCATAACGATGCCGGCCTTGTCGTCGCGCCATTCCACAGGCTCCTCAAGGCACAGATATCTGCGCTCGGCCTCCAGTTCGGCGATGCCCGCCTGCTCTATCTGTTCCATCCAAAGGCGCGCGCTGCCGTCCAGTATGGGCACCTCAGGGCCGTCCACTTCGACGACGGCATTGTCGATGCGCATTCCGTGCAGTGCCGACATCAGGTGTTCGATTGTCGATACCGACGCGCCGTCCTGGGCCACGGTGGTGCCGTGGTTGGTGTCGGCAACGTTCTCGGCCAGGGCGGCAACACTCTTGCCGCCGTCGAGGTCGGTGCGCACAAAAACGATGCCGCTGTCGGCAGGTGCAGGTTTTACGGTAGTGTGGGTGAAACGGCCCGTATGAAGGCCTCGACCCGATAGTGTAAATGGAACGTTTATAGTTGTTTGTAATTCCATAAGTTTCATTCTGTCAAATAGTCAAATTCTTAATAGTGTCCTTATTTAACAGGAACAAGCCTGTAGTTGCTCATCTTGTAAATGTCAGGCAACTGGTTCTCGTAGCCGCCGCTGGGCGACGACTGCCTGAAGCCAAAGGGGAAGAGCATTCCCGACGGAGCCTTGAATTTCTGAGGGTTGCGCCAGAATTCGGCACCCTGGTTCCACAACGCCGTGCAGAAATAAAGCATAATGTCGTGAGCCACACCGGCATAAAGCGTATTGGGCTCGGTGCGGAACTTGTCCTTGTATGTGTCTATAAAATCCTTGTGTTTCTGGTTGTTGTAGTCAAGATAGCCCATCGTCACAGCCGTATAGTTCAGCTGCTGCAGCTGCTCAAAGTCCACATTGGGGAAATCGGCCAGGTAGTTGCCCGTCGTCATCAGCACCGGCGCGCCCTTGCCCATCGACGACAGGCGGTTCAGCAGCGTGGTGGCATAGACCGTATTCTTGTTCTTGTCCTGGTCATAGACGCTGATTATCACGTTGTCCTTGGTCGTTTTCAGCGTCGACACCAGCTTGCCGTTGGCGCTCCAGTCAAAAAACGTGTACTTGATGTCCTTGCGGGCCTCAAGCTGGCGCTGCAGTTCGTCGCGATACAGCTTCTCGTCGGTGGCCACACTCTTGCTGTTCGAATGCAGCACGTAAAGGTTGCCACCCTTGTGCTGCTTGGCCACGATGTCCAGCAGACCCTTCACAGTGCCTTCCACCGAAGGCATACATTTCACGACGTATGGATTGTCCGTCACCACCTCGGCACGCGACGAGAAAGGATTGACGACAAACACCTGATGCTGCTTGGCCAGCTCGGCCAGTTTGGCAAACGGCTTCTTTACCAGCAGGGCGATGATGAAATCCGAATTGGCCACATTGTGCGAATTGAAGGCAGCAACGACATCCTCGTCCTTGTCCGACGTCAGGTCGACCACGTTCAGAACGACATCGACACCCTGATTCTGAAGTTCTTCAAGAGCCATCAGGATGCCTTCGTAGAACTGGATAAATTCAAAAACCTTGTATTCCTTCTTGCCACGCTGCTCGATGTCGAACTTGGTCGTCGAAATCTCATTTATCTTGTTCAGGTTGAGAGGCATAACGACCGACACAAAGACCCTGTTACGGTCCTGGCGGTCGCGCACCTGATAGTTGAACGACGACACCGTCGAGAAGTTGTAGTACGGGGCCTGCGCCTTCGGGAAATCCGACGGCACCTCGGCGAAAGGATAGGGATTGACCACCGGCCGCGCCACAGGACTTGTGGCGGTGGCAGCATCCTGATTGCCGACGCTTGTTACAGGTGCCACAATTGCATCCACGCTATTGCTTTTCGGCTCCTCGGCTTTAGGCTCAGCGCTTTCCGCTTTCACCTTTTCGCTTTCCGCTTTCACCTCTCCGCTTTCCGCTTTCACATTTCCGCTTTCCGCTTTCCGCTCTCCCGCTCCCTTCGGCGGTATCTTCAGCATCTGGCCGGCCTTCAGCTGCTCGGTGCGCAGCTCGGGATTGGCCTCGACGATGGCCTCGACCGTCACGCCGTACTCACGCGCCAGGCTGTAGAGAGTCTGGCCGGGTTCTATCTTGATGTAATGCACGCGGTTGGCAGGAGCCACAACCGCCTCGGCGTTGGCCGAAACGGCGGCGACGCTCTGGTCGTTCTTGGGCAGCCACACCGTGTCGCCGACCTGCATCAGATGGATATCCGTCTTGAGGACAGCGTCGTAGTATTTCAGCCCATAGGCACGGGCAATCGAAAACACCGTCTGCCCCTGCTCCACGATGTGGACATAATATTCTTTGTTGTTGATTGTCTGGGTCTGTTTCGACACCTTCACCGCCACTGTTTTCGTGCCCTGCGCCGATGCGATGCCGACGAAGAACGTCATCAGCAGCATCGTCAGGCCGACAGTGTTGCGCAGCAGGCGGCAGAAGGTATTATACAGTCGTTTCATTGATTTGCAGTTTGGTTTACAATCCGTTGACTATTCCCACTCGATTGTTGCCGGCGGCTTCGAGCTGATGTCGTAGACCACGCGGTTCACGCCCTTCACGCGGTTGATAATCTCGTTCGACACCTTGGCCAGAAAATCGTAGGGCAGATGCGACCAGTCGGCCGTCATACCGTCGACGCTCTCCACGGCGCGCAGCGCCACGACGCTCTCGTACGTACGCTCGTCGCCCATCACGCCCACCGACTGCACCGGCAGCAGCATCGCACCGGCCTGCCAAACCTTGTCGTACAGGTCGTTGTCGCGCAAGCCACGGATGAAAATGTCGTCCACTTCCTGCAGGATGCGCACCTTCTCGGGCGTGACGTCGCTCAGAATGCGGATGGCCAGACCTGGGCCCGGGAAAGGATGGCGACCTATAAGTTCCTGTTTTATACCCAACTGGCGACCCACGCGGCGCACCTCGTCCTTGAACAGGCTGCGCAGCGGCTCGACCAGCTTCAGCTTCATATAGTCGGGCAATCCGCCCACGTTGTGGTGGCTCTTGATGGTCTGCGACGGGCCCTTGACCGAGCTCGACTCGATGACGTCGGGATATATCGTGCCCTGCGCCAGCCACTTGGCATCAACAACCTCCTTCGAAGCATCGTCGAACACATCGATGAAGGTCTTACCTATCGCCTTGCGCTTCTTCTCGGGGTCGGTCACGCCGGCCAGCACCGAATAGAAACGCTCCTTGGCATCGACACCTTTCACGTTGAGGCCCATATCCTTATACGACTCCAGCACACTCTCGAACTCGTTCTTGCGCAGCAGGCCGTTGTCGACAAAAATGCAATGCAGGTTGTGACCGATGGCCTTGTTCAGCAGCACAGCGGCCACCGACGAGTCGACGCCGCCCGAAAGGCCCAGGATGACCTTGTCGTCGCCCACCTGCTCGCGTATCTGCTTCACAGTCATATCGATGAACGACTCGGGCGTCCAGCTTTGGTCGCATCCGCAGATGTCGACCACAAAGTTGCGAAGCAGCGTCAGGCCGTCGACCGAATGGTGCACCTCGGGATGGAACTGGATGGCGTAGGTCTGCTCGCCTTCAATCTGATAGCCAGCATATTTCACATTGTCCGTCGAGCAGATGCAGCGATAGCCGTCGGGCACGCGCTCGATGGTGTCGCCGTGGCTCATCCACACCTGCGAACCCAGCGGGATGCCCTTCATCAGCGGCGACTCGGTGTCGACCCACTGCAGGTTGGCGCGGCCGTACTCGCGAATCTTCGACTGCTGCACGCTGCCGCCACCCCATTTGGCCAGATACTGAGCGCCATAGCACACCGCCAGCAGCGGCAGGCGGCCTTTGATGTTGCTCATATCCGGCACCGGCGCGTCGGCGGCGTTGCACGAATAGGGACTGCCCGAAAAAATAACACCCTTGACGTCGCTGCCGAGGGCTGGAATCTTGTTGTAGGGATGGATTTCGCAGTAAATATTCAACTCGCGGACCTTGCGCGCAATGAGCTGAGTGTATTGAGAACCAAAGTCTAAGACAATTATAGTATCCATATATTTGTTTTTAAATAATGTACAAAAATACATCTTTTTTCCGAAACGAGAAAATTTATTTTTCAACCGCCGGCAAAACAGGTCCCATCCGCTCAGCGACAAATGAAGCCCCGACCCTTTCGGACAGAAAAAACCGAAGCGTAGAACCGAAAAGCGAGGCGCACCGGACAAACATTCCTCGTCGCAAAACCATAACATTTTTTCACCTCCAACGAACAAAAAAAATCCAAACTTACATCTTAAAAATCCCCTCAAAAATTGGCTCAAAATCAAAAATCACGCCTTCTGAATTTTAACTTTCATTAACTTAAATTTTAACATTTCAGCCTCAAAAATCGACATTCATAACATACTGATTTACAATACCAAATTCCTACCAAAGTTTACTCAAAGCCTAACCAAAGCTTTACCAAAGCCTTCGCCAGTGGGCTTTAATAGGTTTTTTGTCAATATTTTGCAAAGGCCACTTCCAGAGCATCCGGCGGGCAATGCAGCAAAAGGCAGTTTTATAAAAAGCTGATAAGCAGTAGAATATATTTGTTAAAATTTTTCTTGAAATTTTACATATTTTTAACATTTCCGAGCCGTAAAATCAGCACCCGGAAACCAGTTTCGGGTGAGCCAAACTGGTGCCTTACGAGGGCGCAAAACGAAGGCCGCCGACGGGGCCGGAATTTGTCGGTCGCGACACAATAAAAAAGCGCTTCCCGCGTTTGATGAAAACTATTTTTAATAATTTACACTAATAATCAAAAAATAATTCGTAACTTTGCCCCCTATGAAAAGACTATACATAATTGCATCAATATTACTGGCAATCAGCACGCTGTGCGGTTGCAAAGGGTATGAAAAGTTGCTGAAAAGCACAGATTACGACGGCAAATACGACGCCGCACTGCGCTACTACAACGAAGGAAGCTATACCCGCGCACGCCAGCTGTTCGAAAATCTGGCCCTCTACTATCGCGGCAACGAGCACGCCGAGGACATTGCCTGGTATTACGGCCAAAGTCTCTTGAAAACAGAGTATTACTACAACGCTGCCTACCAGTTCAAGATTTTTTCGAAGCGCTACCCCTACAGCCGCAACGCCGAGGAGGCCGCTTTCCTGGCCGCTTACTGCCAATATATGGAATCGCCGGCCTACACGCTGGACCAGAAGACCACCAAGGAGGCCATCACCGAGCTGGAGCAGTTTGCCAACCGCTATCCGCAAAGCACGCACATCCCCGAGGTGAACAACTACCTCGACGAGCTGCGTAACAAGCTGATGCAGAAAGACTACGAGATTGCTGTGGGCTATTACAACACCGAGTCGTACCGCGCCGCCGTGGTGTCGCTGGAACGTTTTCTGAACGACTATCCCGACTCGCCGCACCGCGAGCAGGCGATGTACTACATCGTCAAAAGCGGTTACATCTACGCCATCAACAGCCGCGAGGACAAGATGAAGGAACGCCTACAGCAGGTGGTGGGCAATTTCGACAAGTTTGCCGCCACGTTTGCAGGATCGAAGTATATGTCTGAATGCCAGGACATCTACAACAAATGCAAAGCCGAACTGGCACGCATCGAAAGCGGAGAGGCCAAATAGGCGCCACTCGGCAAACATCACGCAACAAAAGACAACCGAAAAACAAGTAAAACAATTAAAATCAAATATATACAATGGAAGATAAGAAGAAACGCCCCGTAAACACGACCATCACACGCGACACCTCGTTGTTCAGCGAGGGAACCGACAACATCTATGAAACCGTAGCCGTGCTGTCCAAACGCTCGAACCAGATTGCCAGCGATATGAAACGCGAGCTGCACAAGAAAATCGAGGAGTTTTCGTCGGGCATCGACACGATGGACGAGATTTACGAGAACCGCGAGCAGATCGAGGTGGTGCGCCACTACGAGATGATGCCCAAGCCCACGCTGAAGGCCACGCAGGAATACCTGGACGGCGAGCTCTATTTCCGCAACCCCGCCAAGGAGGACAAGAATATGCAACGCCTTGAGGCTATGGAGAATGAGGCCATCGCCGAGGGTGTTGCCGAGAAGAAGCAGGACTGACGCAACGAAGGTCGTAACCTAACAGCAAAAAAATATCCTACTATGCTTAACGCATTGCAAGGCAAGCGCATAATTGTAGGCGTCACCGGCGGCATAGCGGCCTACAAGGCTCCGCTGCTGGTGCGCCTGCTGGTCAAGGCCGGTGCCGAGGTGACCTGCGCCGTAACCGACCACGCGCTGCAGTTCGTCACCGAGCTGACGCTCGAAACGGTGTCGGGCCACCGCGTCTATAAGGAGCTTTTCGACCGCAGCAACCCCCACTCGACCGAGCATATCTCGCTGAAAGACTGGGGCGATGCCCTGGTTGTGGCTCCCGCCACGGCCAACATCATCGGCAAGATCGCCCACGGGATCGCGGACGACATGCTGTCCACGACGGTGCTGGCCTGCAAAGCGCCGATTCTGCTGGCTCCGGCAATGAATACCGGCATGTGGACGGCGGACGCCACCCGCGCCAACCTGAAGACGCTGAGGGACAGAGGCGTACAGACTGTCGGCCCCGGCAGCGGAATGCTCGCATGCGGCGACAGCGGAGACGGACGGATGAGCGAGCCGGATGAAATCGTGGCCGCGATTGACCGGATCCTGAACGCGAAGAAAGATCTGTCCGGGCTGCGGGTGCTGGTGACAGCCGGCGCGACCCGGGAAAGGCTGGATCCGGTGCGGTTTCTGACAAATGATTCCAGCGGAAAAATGGGATTTGCGCTGGCGGAAGCTGCCAGAGACCGGGGGGCCGAGGTGACCGTGGTGCGCGGCAGCGTTTCGGCGGCGGAACCCGGGGGCGTCAGAATCGTTCCGGTCGAGTCCGCCCTTGACCTGTATGACGCGATGATGCGGGAATGCGGGGCACAGGATATCATTATTCAGGCTGCGGCGGTTGCGGACTACCGCTTTGCGGAAATCAAGGGCGAGAAAATGAAAAAGCAGCCGGGGAGCGGCCGGCTGACGCTGGAACTGGTGGAGAATCCGGATGTGGCGAAGGCAGTCGGCGATAAAAAAAGGCCCGGTCAGATCCTGATCGGCTTTGCCGCGGAAACAAACCGGGTGATTGAGCATGCGTCTGAAAAACTGAAGGCAAAAAATCTGGATATGATTGTTGCGAACGATGTGACACAGCCGGGTGCCGGATTCAATGTTGATACGAACATCGCTGCGCTGATCACCCGGGAAGGCCGGACCGACCTGCCGCTTCAGACGAAAAGAAGTCTGGCGGAAGCGATTCTGGACCGGGCGGCGGCTCTTTATTCCTCCGCGGACTGATCGAAGGGCAGGTCCAGCTCGTTGGTTCCATCCTTCCAGAGACGTTCCAGCCCATAGTAGGTTCTCTCGTCCCGATGGAAGAGGTGGACCAGAATATGACCGTAATCCAGCACTGCCCAGCGGCCTTCCTGAGCGCCTTCTGAGCGGCGCAGCGCGACGCCGGACGCGGCCATCATCTCATCGGCCGCGTCCGCGAGGGCGGCAACCTGAGCGGCGGTGCGACCGGAGGCGATGAGCATATAATCGCACAGCACGGTCAGATGGGACACTTTCAGCGCGACGATGTCGAAAGCTTTCCGATTGTAGAGAACCTGGGCGAGACGGGTGACGAGTTCCTGATCCTGCATGAGTAGACTTCCTCCTCTGTGAATGTAAGTTCACGTCTGCCGTTTTGTCCGGTTGACTGTTATTTGTCCCGCCTCCGCTGACGCGGATCGCGGACAGAACATGTCTCCTGTTTAAACGGCTTATGAATGGATGCCCGGCAGCGTTTTCAGCCAGGCAATGGTTTCCTGCGTGCGGGGATGCAGATATTTTCCGCGGGAACAGACATATTCGGCGGTGCCCTCCAGCGAAAGGAGCAGGGCCTGCTCCAGCGAATGCTCCGCCAGGCGGCGCACCTCTTCCAGCAGGGGATAGGACTCCCGGTTGGGCTCCATGAAATCCGCGAGACAGACGCACATGGCCAGACGGCTCATCCCGACATGACCCGTATTGTGCCAGGCGATGGCTTCCAGCACTTCCGGATCCGTTACACCGTATCTTTCTCTGGCCAGCCATGCCCCTGCAACGGAGTGCAGCAGCGCACCGGTACTGAGAATGGATTCATCCTGCGTCAGCTGATGATCCCGCGCGATCTTCTGCATCTCACTGAGCGGAAGGCATTTTGCACAGTCATGCAGAAGCCCGGCCTGCTCAGCCTGAAGCGGATTCTCGCCGAAGCGGAGCGCGAGAAGCCGTGATGTATCCGCCACGCTGAGCGAATGGGCAAAACGAGTCGGCTTCAGCGCATCGAAAAGCTGATTGATCCATCGGTCTGCTTCATCCATTTTGCCGGCCGCGCCATAGAGCCCCTTGCAGCGGCAGAACTCGCGGACGGGGACGCACAGACCGGCAGGCGCTTCACCGCGGGAGAGCGCTTCCCGGATTCCGGTGGATGAAGCGGAGACGGGCTCGATCCGGAAATCGCTGATGCGTGCTCCCATGGAAATCAGGCGTCTTTTTTCGGATTCTGCCTGATCCGCAAGTGGATGATCCGGCCGCCTGCAGATCAGAAAGCTGCAGAGGGAAACAACCTCATTCAGCCGGTGCCACTTGTGAAGGTTCATCATTGCATCTTCACCCAGAATATAGAAAAAATCCGTATCAGGAATCAGATCCCTGAGTGCGAGAAGGGTATCGATTGAATAGATTGTGCCCGTCCGATCGATTTCCATCCGGGACGGAATCAGACGCTTATCCGCACTGGCAGCAGCAACAACCATCTTCCAGCGGTCTTCCGCGCATGCCATGCAGGCTTTATACGCAGGATGACCGGTCGGCATGATCAGAAGCTGATCCACAAGCCCTGAATCCAGCACGCTGACTGCGACATGCATATGGCCCTGATGAATCGGATCAAATGCTCCTCCCAGAATCCCCGTACGCAACCTGGCCAATATTCCTTGATTCCTCCCGTCT
>DFHL01000031.1 GCA_002371315.1 Bacteroidales bacterium UBA3724
CCACCTCAAGCACCGGCGACGGCCGGTGAGTGCGCGCCTCCCCATCAGGGACCGTGTCAGCATCGACGAAAGGCCTGCCGTGGTGGACGCCAAGACCCGCTTCGGCGACTGGGAGATGGACACAATCGTCGGAAAGGACGGCAAGGGGGCCATCGTCACCCTCGTCGAGCGCACCACAAAGAAGATGCTTATGGCAAAATCACCTAAAGGCAAGAATGCCAAGGCCATCGCCCGGCTCGTTGTGCAGATGCTCCGCCCTTTCGAGCATCACGTCCTCTCCATCACCACCGACAACGGCACCGAATTCGCCGAACACAAATACATCGCCAAGAAGCTCCATACAAAGGTCTATTTCGCCCACCCTTACTCCTCCTGGGAGAAAGGTCTCATCGAAAACACCAACAAACTCGTACGGCAGTACATACCTAACGGCACCGATTTCTCCTCTCTCTCTGACGATTACATCCTACACGTCCAAACTGAGATCAACCTCCGCCCCAGAAAACTTTTGAACTTTTCCTCTCCTAAACAAAAATTCTTACTATCTTTGCACAACAGTGTTGCACTTGGTAGTTGAGTCTACGCGGCTTTTTTTCTTTGTTGGCAGACAATAATATGTGTTTTTGCGCGTTTCTTTGTCCGTTTTTGCCCCCTGCGGGGCATCGTAACACTGCAACGGATATGAATTTTCTCGACCTCATCATCGCACTGCCCTTGGGCTACCTCATTTTCAAGGGCTACCGGCGCGGGCTCATCTTCGAGTTTGCCTCGCTGCTGGCCATCGTGCTCGGCAGCGCGCTGGCCGTCCGCTTTGCCAACTGGTTTTCGGTTCTCGTCGGCCTCGAGGGGCGGAACGCCTATCTCATTTCCTTCTTTGTCATCTTTTTGATTGTCATTGTTTTGTCGCTGTCGGTTGCAAAACTGGTTGAAAAGTTTGTCAAACTGATGCACGTCGGCATCGTCAACAATCTGGCGGGTGCGCTTCTGGGTCTGCTGAAGGGGCTCTGCATAGTTGGAGTGTTACTTTATTACACTGCGGTTATCGACCTGAACGAGAAAGTGTTGACGCGCGACGCAAAACAGCAGTCGATGCTCTATCGGCCTGTCGAGCGTTCGGGCAAGCATCTGGCCGGACGTATGGAGGCCTACCTCAACGAGCGCAAGCAGATGCACGAAAATCAGGAACAAGCCTAACACCCTATAACTGTTATCATTATGCTCATTCTCGCACCAATGCAAGGCCTCACCGAACTGCTGTTCCGCAGGGCGTTCCATCGTTGCTATCCCGGGGCTTTTGACTTGGCTGTCAGTCCGTTCCTTTCGCTCACCGACGGCAACCTGAGGAATGCCGGCAAGAAGGTTGAGGATGTGCTGCCCGAGCTCAATGCGGGGTCGATGCCTGTGGTGCCGCAGGTTTTGGGGCACAACGCCGACGGTTTTGTCGACCTTGCCAACCGCCTCAACGAGCTGGGCTACAGTGAGGTGAACTGGAATATGGGCTGCCCGATGCGGCGCGTCGCCGCCAAGCATCGCGGTTCGGGCATCCTGCCTTTCCCGGACGAGGTGCGCAGCATCCTCGACAGCGTCGTACCGCGCTTGAAGACAGCACTTTCGGTCAAGGTCAGGCTGGGCTATATTTCGCCCGACGAGATCGATGCCATTGTCCCCATCCTCAACGACTATCCGCTGGCGTCGGTCACTGTGCATCCGCGGACAGGCAAGCAGGTCTATTCGGGACAGGTGAACCTGCAGAAATTCAGCGAGATACTGCCGTCGATAAAACACCGTGTCGTCTACAACGGCGATGTGTGCTCGGTCTACGACTACCGTCGCATTCGGTCGCTTTTCCCTGCCGTCAAGGACGTTATGATTGGTCGCGGCGCTCTCTACAATCCGCTGTTGCCCACGCAGATACGCACCGAGTGCCCTGACGATTTCGGGCCTGCTGCTGCCGCCGCTCCGCAAGGGGTGCCGTCGGCGCAGCAATTCATCGTCGCACTGGTTGACGACATACTTCGGCTGGAAATCTCCAACCAGGCCAAAATCAGAAAGATAAAGGAATATTGGTGTCTGCTTTCAAAGGCGTTGCCCGGCACCGAGGAGCGCAAGCGGCGCCTGCTTCACGCCGACGATTTGGACGCTATCCTGCGCCTTATCGACGAGATGACGAAGTAGACCAGGGCTCCGACGCCGATGCCCAGCAGCGCCCCGCAGACGATGTCGCCGGGATAGTGCTTGCCAAGGTATGCGCGGCTGTAGCCAGTTATTGAGGCCCAGGCGAATAGCAGCACCGGCAGGAGGGCACTACGTTTTCCGCTTTCCGGGCGTACACAGGAGTTCGCCCCTACGCTTTCCGCTTTCCGCTCTCCGCTTTCCGCTTTCCGCTTTCCGCCGTACATCAGGCTCAGGAACATAGCCACGGCAAAGGCGTTGGCGGCGTGCGACGACACGAAGCCGTACTGGCCACCCTTGTTTGTGCGGAACATTCGCACGCCTTCAAGCTCGTGGCAGGGGCGCAGGCGCTGGACGCCCTCCTTGATGGCCTCGTTGCTGATTTGGTCGGCCAGCAGGAAACAGAGCCCCAATCCCGCCAAGACCCACAGCCAGCTGCGGCGGTCGCGGCGCAAGGTGATGAAAATGAATACGGCAAGCAGCACGATGAGCCAGCTGAACGACTGGCTGAAGACCCACATCGTCCAGTCCAGCCAGCCGCTGTGGTGGCCGTTGATCCACCAGAAAAGCTCTTTGTCAAGCGCAATTATCCGGTCCATTCAACTTTTCGAAAATCAGGTCTTTAAGCTCTTTGATGTTGTAGCCCGACACGGCGCTGACCATTATTGTCGGCAGCGTCCGCGGCAGTGTGCGCTTCATCTGCTTGATCATCGCCTCGTCGAGCAAATCGCATTTCGTCACGGCCAGTATGCGCTCTTTGTCAAGCAGTTCGGGATTGTATTTCTCGAGCTCTTTCAGCAGGATGTTGTACTCTTTCTTGATGTCCATACTTTCGCACGACACCATAAAGAGCAGTATCGAGTTGCGCTCGATGTGGCGCAGGAAGCGCAGGCCGAGGCCCTTGCCCTCGGCGGCGCCCTCGATGATGCCGGGGATGTCGGCGATGCAGAACGACTGGTCGTCGTGGTATTTCACTATGCCCAGGTTGGGCGTCAGCGTCGTGAAGGGGTAGTCGGCAATCTCGGGTTTGGCAGCCGAAACGACCGAGAGGAACGTGGATTTTCCGGCATTGGGGAAGCCCACAAGTCCCACATCGGCAAGCACTTTCAGCTCGATGATGACCCATCGCTCCTCGGCGGGCTCGCCGGGTTGGGCGTAGCGTGGCGTCTGGTTGGTGGGCGACTTGAAGTGGTCGTTGCCCCAGCCGCCGCGGCCGCCCTTGGCGATGATGGCGGTCTGGCCCTCTTCGGTGATTTCGCACAGCTGCTCGCCAGTCTCGGCGTCGCGGCACACGCAGCCCAGCGGCACATCCAGTATCTGGTCCTGCCCCTCGCGGCCGGTGCAGAGGTTCTGGCCGCCGTTTTGGCCGTTCTCGGCAAAGACGTGCTTGGTATATTTCAGGTGCAGCAGCGTCCAGCGGTTGGTGTTGCCGCGCAGCATCACGTGGCCGCCGCGCCCGCCGTCGCCACCGTCGGGACCGGCCTTGGCGTTGTATTTCACACGCAGCAGGTGGGCCGAGCCGGCACCGCCCTTGCCCGAGCGGACAAGTATCTTTACGTAGTCGACAAAATTGGAGGTCATAGTTGGGTTACGTTTCGTATTGGCGATGGTGCAGACGGTCAGGCCTGCACCACCAAATGTCGGCAAACAGACTATTTGCGCTTTTCGATTTCGGCGATGATGTTGGCCGAGATCTCTTTGATGTCGCCGAAGCCGTTGACTTTGACGTGCAGCCCTTTGCCTTCATAGTAGGCGGCAACGGGCAGGGTCTTGGCCTCGTATTCCTTCAGGCGGTTCTTGATGGTTTCTTCGTTGTCGTCGCTGCGGCCCGACACTTTGGCGCGCTCCAGCATACGGCGTATCAGCTCTTCGCGGGGCACGTCGAGACTCACCATACAGGTCAGCTTGCGGCCGTGCTTGGCCAGCAGCTTGTCGAGGGTCTCGGCTTGGGCAACGTTGCGCGGAAAACCGTCGAAAAGAATGCCTTGCGTGTCTTTGGCAATGGCGTTGTCTATCATTTCGACGACGATGTCGTCGCTGACCAGGCTGCCCGAGTCCATAATGCTCTTGATGCGCTTGCCGAGTTCGGTCTGGTCGGCAATTTCCTTGCGCAGCAGGTCGCCAGTCGAAATGTGGTTGAGGTTGTAGCGTTCAACCAGCAGGTCGCTCTGGGTACCCTTTCCGGCACCGGGAGCTCCGAATAAAACTATGTTAAGCATCTTGAGTTGTTTTTTTAGTGAATAGTGAATTGTGACTGGTGATTAGTGACCCGTGAATTGTGACCAGTGACACGAACGCGCTCGTATCACTGGTCACAGGTCACTTATCACTTGATATTTGTTATTTTACCGAGACGATCTCGATGTCGAAAATCAGTGAGCTGTTGGCGGGGATGGAGCCAATGGTCTGGGGACCGTAGCCCAGCGACGAGGGGATGATGAGGGTCAGCTTGCTGCCGGCAGGCTGGTTGATGACGCCCTTCTCCCAGCCGCGGATAAGCGACTGCTCGCCAACGCGGTAGCTGAGGGGCTCGTAGGGACGGCGGCTGTCGTAGACGCCGTTCTCCTTGGCTACGCTTTCGACGCTGGTGTCGAACACCTTGCCGTCGAGCAGGCGGCCGGTGTAGTTGATGGCTACCTGGCGGCCGATTTCGACTTTCTGGCCGTTGCCTTTCTTTTTGACGATGATGTAGAGGCCTTCATCGTCTGGAGTGGCTTTGATGTTGTTGTCGGCAACATATTTTGCCAGAGCCTCTTTTTCAGCGGCTTGTGCCTGCTGCATATTCTCCATAAAGTTGGCCTGCTCCTGCTCCATCTCCTCGTGGGTGATGATGTCGGTGAGCTTGATCTCGTAGACGAGCTTCATACCCGTTCCGGCTTTGTAGAGCTCGGGCGGGAAGGCGGCTCCGTACTTCACCACCGAGTCGGCCTCGATTTCGAAGATGGCCTCATCGCCGATGTGCATCATCATCAGTCCTTCGGGCAGGTCGCCGGGGAAGGTCGACTCGTTGGCCATAAGGATGCGGTCGGGAGTGTCGACGCGGCCCAGGATGCTGTCGTTGAGGCGCACGGTGCAGGTACCTACGAGCACGTCGTTTTTCTGCACCTGCTGGGCACCCTTGTTGGTCTCGATGAATTTATACCTCAAGCCACTTTTGGTGGTCTTGAATCCGTCGCCGCAGGATACCAGTATGGTGGCTCCAAGGATAAGGGCGGCGAAAAGTCTAATGCTTTTTTTCATTGCTTTTAGTTGTTTAATTTTTATTGTTTTATGATTTTTGTTTTAAATTATTGGTTCAAGTGTGGGTTTATTCTACTTCAACGTCGATGACGAGGATGGACGACTGCGTTATGCGGTCGCCGTCGCCACCGATGCCGTAGGCCAGACTGGAGGGCAGGATGACCTTGGCGCGGCTGCCGTGGCGCAGCTGCAGCACGGCCTGGTCGAGGCCTATCATCTGTTGGCGCCGACCGGCGACGTAGCTTTCCTCTATGTCTTTGTATATGAGCTTTCCGTTGATGGATTCAATGTCGTAGCGCACGGTGACGCTGTCCTCAAAGTCGACCTGTTTGCCGTTGCCTTTGCGGTACTCCCAGATGCGGGCTCCTTCGGGCAGGCGCTCCATCTTCCATCCGCGTCGGCCAACATATTCGTCTATAGAGGTTTCTTCCGACTGGGCGATGGTGCGGTTGGCATTGATGAGGTGCTCCTTCAGGTCGGCCTGTGGCGCCGCAGGACGCCCCACCATCGGCGGGTCGTTGTGGCAGGCTACAAGCAGGGCACAGGCGAGAAGAAGAAGCGAGTGTTTCATTTCGATGTGTTGTTTTTCAGGTGGTTGGACAATTCGCGCAGCATATTTTCCTCGAGCACCTTCAATGTCGTTTCGAAATCGTAGGGCGATGTGGCGCCGCTGGCCTGGGTGTGGCCGCCGCCACCGAAGTATTTGTGGGCGAAGACGTTGACGTCGAAATCGCCCTTGGCGCGGAACGACAGGCGCACGCGGCCGTCGGTTTCCTTGACCATTGCGCCGACGGTCATAGGCTGCATCATAAGGGTGTAGTTGACAAGGCCTTCAAGGTCGTTGGATGTGCCGCCGAATTGCGCCAGGTCTTCGGCATTGATATAGAGGTAGGCGAACCCGACCTCGGGAAATATCTTCAGCCTTTGGCTCAGCAGGAAGCCGAGGATGTGCATCTTGTTGATGCTGTAGTTGTTGAAAGTGCGGTTGTGGACATCGGCGGCGCCAACTGGGTGCCGCAGCAGGGCGGCGGCAGCCTCGTAGAGCGACGGGTCCTCGTTGGCGTAGGCAAAGCAGCCTGTGTCGGTGTTGATGCCGTGGAAAAGGCAGCGGGCCGTGGGCAGCGCAACTGAGCTTTCGCCGATTATCTGTACAAATAGCCAGTAGAGGAGCTCGCAGGTCGACGACAGGTCGGGGACGCTCACAACTACATTGAACATTGCGTTGTCGGGGTTGTGGTGGTGGTCGACGACCATTTTCACTGCGTTGCTGTCGCGCAGTGCGCCGTCCAAGGGCAGTATGCGCGAGGCGTTGTTGAAGTCGACGCCAAGTATCAGGTCGGCCTCGGCAATCAGACTCTTGCAGTGGTCTAAATTGCTGTCGGCATCCACAATTGTTTCCGAACCAGGCAGGTATAGCATATCGTCGGGGCAACGGTTTGGCAGTATGACATTGATTTTTGGCATTGTCTGGCCAGCATAGAAGGCCGTCTGAAGCCAATGGAACATTGCCAACGACGATCCCACTGCGTCGCCGTCTGGGTTCATATGCGACACTATGACGATATTTTGCGCCTTGTCCAAATTGCGGGCAAAGCGTTCAACGAGTTCGCTATCAATTGTTAATGGCATATATATGCTTTTTCTACAATCTGCAAAGATACGCATAATTTTTTATATTTACGCGCGTGTTGATATTGTGTTGAAAAAATGATGCCATCGCTTTGCGCTTTGCCTCATTTGGTTGGCAATTCTTTTTTGGGGAGCCCTCAGATTTGAAGGCTGCAATATTTTCTATACGAATACTCTACCACGCCATACCGTGCGACACCATCCAGGCTTGGGCCTCTTTGTTGCCGAGCTTGGCGGCTTTCTTGTAGCTGGCAGTCTCGCGGGCGCTGTTGCCCTGCTTGGCGTAGAGCTTGGCGATGAGGCAGTAGGTCTCGTGGTCGCGGTCGTTGATGGCCACGGCTTTCTGGTAGCTGCGCAGGGCCTTGACGTAGTCGCCCTTGTCGGTATAGACCTGGCCCAGGCATTTGTACGAGTCGACATCCTTGGGGTTGATGCGGCTGGCTTTCTGGTGGTAGGCTATGGCTTCGTCGTAGTTGCCTTTCATTCCGTAGACGGCGCCGAGGCGGTTGTAGGCTGGCAGGTAGGTGCTGTCGAGGCCGATGATGGCTTCGTAGCACTGTATTGCCTTCTTGTCGTCGCCGCGCTGGGCGTAGGCGATGCCGAGGTAGTAGTAGAGCTTGATGGACTTGTTGTCGCGCTGCAGTCCCTTGCGCAGATGCGTGATGGCGGTCTCGTAATTGTTGCGCTGAGTGTACATTACGCCGAGGTTGTAGTAGGCGTCTATGTTGTCGGGGTCGTTGGCCAGCGTCTTGCGGAACTGTGCGAGGGCGTCGTTGTCGTTGCCTCGGTTGTAATAGATCACGCCCAGCGTGTTTGTGGCGCGAGGCAGCTTGGGGTCGATTTCCAGTGCTTTCTTAGCCCAGTTGATTGCGTTGGTGAAATTCTTTTTATGGTTGTAAATCAAAGCCATATTGCAATAGGCCGATGCACTTGTGGGGTTGAGTTCGATCGAGCGCTCGGCCAGTTGCAGCAACTCGTCGACACCGTTGAAATGACCGCTGCGCGAACCGTCGAAGTCGCCATTCTCTATGTAGCTGAACACCAGTCGTTCATAGGCTTCGCCAAGGGTGTCGTTGAGGGTTGTGGCCTGCCTCAGGGCTATGGCAGCCTCGTCGTAGTGGTGGCGTTTCAGTTGCAGCTTACCGATAAGCAGCTGGGGCACAGCGTCGTCGGGAGCATCGGCTGCCGCCTGCTGATAGTAGGAAAGGGCCCGGTCCTGCAAGCCAAGTTTTTCGGCGTTAAGACCTTTGTCGATGTTGCTGTTCTGGCAAAAAGCCGAACAGCAAACCGATAATAATAATGTAATCAAAAAGGCATATTTTATCTTCATCATATTTCAATTTCAACATTCAACTTATTTTCCCCCAGGCCAGTGCGCGTTTGTTTTTTTGCAGGTGGAGTCGCAGGCAGGCGTTGTCGATAGACTGCAGCTGCGGGTCCTTTTCGAGTATTTCCTGCACCGTCTCGCGTGCGGCGCGGACTATTGGCTCGTCGTCGACGATGTCGGCCAGCTTGAGTTGCAAAATGCCGCTCTGCTGCAGCCCTTGCAAGTCGCCGGGGCCTCGCAGCCGCAAGTCGGCCTCGGCGATGCGGAAGCCGTCGGTTGAGTCGACCATAATCTTTATGCGTTCGCGTGCGGTGTTAGACAACTTGTTGCCCGTCATCAGGATGCAGTATGACTGCTCGGCGCCGCGGCCCACGCGACCACGCAACTGGTGCAACTGCGAGAGGCCGAACCGCTCGGCGTTCTCGATGATCATCACCGACGCGTTGGGAACGTCGACACCCACCTCGATGACGGTGGTGCTGACCATAATCTGCGTCTCGCCGCGTTTGAAACGGCCCATCTCGTAGTCTTTGGCCTCGCTGTCCATACGGCCGTGGACGATGCTGATCTGATATTGCGGCAGCGGAAACTCGCGCGCAATGCTCTCGTAGCCGTCCATCAGGTCCTTGAGGTCCATCGTCTCGGACTCTTCAATAAGTGGATATACTATATATATTTGTCGTCCGCGGGCAATCTGTTCGCGGATAAAGCCGAACACCTTGAGCCGCTGGTGGTCGGTGCTGTGGATGGTCTTGACGGCCTTGCGCCCCGGCGGCAGCTCGTCGATGATGGAGCAGTCCAGGTCGCCATAGACGGTCATTGCCAGCGTGCGCGGGATGGGCGTGGCTGTCATCACCAGCACGTGGGGCGGCTGTGCGCTCTTGGTCCACAGCTTGCTGCGCTGTTCGACGCCGAAGCGGTGTTGCTCGTCGATGACGACGAAGCCCAAATTCTTGAACTGCACATCTTTTTCGATGACGGCGTGAGTGCCTATCAGTATGTCGATTTCGCCCTCCATCAGGCGCTGCTTGATTTTCTTTTTTGCCGACGGCTTCAGGGCACCGGTCAGCAGTTCGACTCTGACGCCCAGCCCGTCAAGCATCTTGCTGATGGTGGCATAGTGCTGGTTGGCAAGTATTTCGGTGGGTGCCATCAGGCAGGTCTGGCAGCCATTGTCGATGGCTATGAGCATCGTCAGCAGGGCCACCAGCGTCTTGCCGCTGCCCACGTCGCCCTGCAGCAGGCGGTTCATCTGGTGCCCGCTTTTCATATCGGCGCGGATTTCCTTGACGACACGTTTCTGTGCGCCTGTCAGCTCGAAATCCAGGCGCTCGTTGTAGAAGCGGTTGAAATGCTCGCCGACGACAGGAAACACATAGCCGTTGCTGCGCATCTGGCGCTCGTGTTTGGCGTACTGGTAGTCAAGCTGAAGGAAAAACAGCTCCTCGAATTTCATCCGCTGAATCGATAGCGATATGTCGTGCGGCCGTGTGGGGTAGTGGATCACCTCGATGGCGTTGGCGCGGCTGGGCAGCTTGTACTTGTCGATGACGGCTTGCGGCAGCGTCTCGGGGATGCGTCCGGCGGCCATACGCAGCAGCTGTTCGGTCAGCTTGGCGATGCCTTTGGTGTGCAACCCTTTGGATTTCAGTTTCTCGGTCGACGAATAGATGGGTATATACTTCAGGTTCGACGTGCCTTCCTGGTCGGCGCGTTCCAGGTCGGGATGGGCTATGTTGATGTGGCCGTTGAAGACCGTCGGCTTGCCCATAACGATATACTCCGTGTCGGGCTTCAGCGACTCGCGAATCCACTTCAGCCCCTGAAACCACACCAGCTCTATCTGTCCCGTAGCGTCCTGCAGCGTTGCCGACAGGCGCATCGACTTGCCGTTGCCAACGGTGTGCAGGTCGCGGATGATGCCTCGCAGCACGACGTAGGGCTCGTCGATGTTCATCATCGCGATGGTTGTCGTCTGCGAGCGGTCGACATAGCGATAGGGGAAATACTCCAGCAGGTCTCCGTAGGTGTAGATGTCCAGCTCGCGCTGCAGCATCTGTGCGCGTGCCGGCCCCACGCCTTTCAGAAATTCTATCGGAGTATCGACAAAGAGCATTGTGATTGCGTTAGTGCGTTATTGTGTTATTGCGTTAGTTTAATTTCAACTTTCAACTTTCAGCTAAACAACGTATTTGCTTACGTCCTTGCCGAAGGCGGCCAGTTCGCGCACCATCGACGAACTGATTACGGCGGTGGCGGGGTCGGCCAGCAGCAGGACGGTCTCGATGTCGGGAGCCACAAGGCGGTTGATGTCGGCAATCTTCTGCTCGTAGGCAAAGTCGGCAGCGTCGCGCACCCCGCGCAGTATGAATTGTGCCCCCGTCTGGCGGCACAGGTCGGTGGTCAGGCAGCTGTAGGTCAGCACCTCCACCTGCGGCATCTGTGCCACGGCCCGGCGTATGCGCTCAAGGCGCTCGTCGACAGGCAGGAAGCCCTGCTTGCCGGTGTTGACGCCCACGGCGACGATGATGCGGTCGAAGAGCGGCAGTGCACGTTCGAGCAAGGCCAGGTGGCCTGTCGTCATCGGGTCGAACGACCCTGGGAAAATGGCTGTTCTCGGCATATCTATCTGCGTTTCTTGTTTTTGTTGCGATGGCTTTTGCTGTTGTCGTCGCCGAAGACGTAGAGCACGCGCAGCGACAGCGACGAGTTGTAGAGGTTGTTCTGCCAGGTGGATATTTCGCGGTCGTCCTCGTTCTGCAGCCCCGTGAAGTGCCAGTCGCGTTTCACGGGCAGCAGCGACATCTGGTAGCGGAAGTTGAGCGTCAGGCCGCGCCAGACGGCAAAGCGCACGTCGAGCGCTGCCGACAGGTCGTTTTTGAGGAACGACATATCCGACGTGTCGGGCTCGAAATATCCGGGCTGGTAGATGAGCAGGCCGTGCGGCTGCTGCACCAGGCGGCCGTAGACAAGACCCAGTCCGAAAGTCATACCGCCGTAGGGGTCGGTGAAATGGACCGTCAGCGGGATGTCGACATAGTTCATCGTGAACTGGAACAGGCTGTAGGGCTCGTGGGTGTTGTTGAAGGCACCGCGCTGCGAGTAGTCGGCCTCGATCGACATCTGCCAGCGCTGGTTGGCGGTCAGGTCGACTATGGCGCCGACGCCTGCCGTGAAGCCCCATTTGCGGAAGCCGCGCAGCTCGTCGCCGCGTATCTGCGACGCCGTGGCCCCCAGGGTGGGGTAGGCGCGTATCACCTGGCGGTTTTGGCGGCGCTGGGCCTGGGCCGGCACTGCAACCAGCAGCGACAGCAGAAGAATAGTGGTGGTATAGCGTAGTTTCATATAGCTTGAAGTAACCTTGTTTTGACACATAAACGCACTTGTTGAAAAAAAATTGTTGCAAAAGATACTTCTTGTTCAAAAAAAATGCAGTAATTTTGCACTATGGAAATTACACAGCGAAACAGTACAAAACGAAAAGACAGAATTACTTACGAGCAGGCGTTCTCGCTCAACGGCAAGACACCGCCCCAGGCCATCGATCTTGAAGAGGCCGTGCTCGGCGCACTGATGATCGACCAGAACGCGCTGAACAACACCATACAGATGCTCCGCACCGAATACTTCTACCGCCCTGAGCACCAGATGATTTTCAAGGCTATCCTGACCCTTTTCGAGCAGTCGAAACCCGTCGACCTGCTGACGGTGTCACAGCAGCTGATGAAGGACGGCCAGTTCGAGGCCGTGGGCGGCGGTATGTACCTCTCGCAGCTCGTCAACCACGTCGTCTCGGCAGCGCACATCGAGTTCCATTCGCGCATCATTTCCGAAAAATACATCCAGCGCGAAATCATCCGCGTGTGCACCGAAACCCTCACCGAGGCCTACGACGAGACCACTGACGTGCTCGACCTGCTCGACAAGACCGAGCGCACCCTGATGGACATCGACGAGAAGAATTTCCACACCGAATACCACAATATGCAGGACGTGCTGCACTCGGCCTTCGAGCAAATCGAGGCGGCGCAGCAGAGTGACAGCTCCTACAGCGGCATCCCCACGGGCTTCGTCGACCTCGACCGTATGACGGCAGGCTTCCAGCCCGGCACGCTCATCATCCTGGCCGCGCGTCCCGCAATGGGCAAGACAGCCTTCGCCCTCACTATGGCCCGCAACATTGCCATCGATATGAAGAAGCCCATAGCCTTCTTCTCGCTCGAAATGACTGCCGTCGAGCTCGTTATGCGCCTCATCAGCAGCGAGTCGGGCATCTCGGGCGACCGCCTGAAGAAGGGCGAGAAGCTGCCCGAAGTCGAAAAGACGCAGCTCTATGCCAAGTCGCAGGTGCTCACCGAGGCGCCCATCTTTATCGACGACACGCCCCAGCTCTCCATCTTCGAGCTGCGCGCCAAGTGCCGCCGCCTCAAGCAGCAGCACGACATCCAGATGGTTTTCATCGACTACCTGCAGCTGATGCAGGCCGGCGGCGAACAGTCGCGCAACGGCAACCGCGAGCAGGAAATCAGCCTCATATCGCGCCAGCTCAAGGCACTGTCCAAGGAGCTGGGCGTGCCGGTCCTGGCCCTGTCGCAGCTGTCGCGCGCCGTCGAAACGCGTGGCGGCACCAAGAAGCCGCAGCTCAGCGACTTGCGCGAATCGGGCGCCATCGAGCAGGACGCCGACATCGTGATGTTTATCTATCGTCCTGAATACTACCAGATTTACGAGGACAACAACGGTTCGACGCTCGGAATGGCCGACATCATCATCGCCAAGCACCGCAGCGGCGAGACCGGCGAGGTGCGTCTGCGCTTCGTTTCGCAGTATGCCAAGTTCGAGAACCGCGAGGCCGAAGGCCGCTACAATATGGCCAGCGGCCTGGCTCCCAACACTTCGTTCGACAGCGGCGGGGCGGTGATCCTTGACTCCAAGATGAACCAGGACATCGACAGCCAGGCCAACGCCGAAAACGAGGGTATGTTCTGACGCGCCGTGCGCTGAAAAAGTCCAGAATATTTGTAGCCGTATAGCGTATCTGTGCTGTGCGGCTTTTTTGTGTCTGTAAAAAGTTACAACCTGAATCAGCAAACCATACCTGCCACCCGCTCAGCCTTTTCAACCATCGTTTAACCATCGTTCGACCATTGTTCAACCATTTTAAATGGTTAAACGATGGTTAAACGATGGTCGAACGATGGTCGAAATGGCCGAGCAGGTGGGGGCCGGGTCCAAGCCGCAGCCGGTGGCGCCGCACGGCGGCGCGCGGAAACAAATCTGATTTTATTTTTTGGCAATTAAATAAAAATGTGTAAATTTGCAGTTGTGTTGCAAAGTGCCGTTTTGCAATATGTTTTTGTAAATCAGTATATATAGTAAGTAATACATAAATTAATATTCACAAAATGGAAAAGAAGGACCTTCTGAAAGAAACCGTTCAGCACATCGACATCAAGAAATATGATTCGACCGAACTGATTGACGCTATGCGCCATATGTCGTTCACCAGCCGCGACACCGCCCGTGCCGCCGACATACTGATGAAAATGTGTGCCGAAAAAGGCTGCACCAACATCCTGACCATCGCCGGCTCGACGTCGGCCGCCGGATGTATGCAGGTATACGTCGATATGGTTCGCAACAAGATGGTCGACGTCGTCGTCTCGACGGGTGCATCGATTATCGATATGGACCTGTTCGAAGCCCTTGGTTTCAAGCACTATATCGGTACCAAGGAGAACGTCATCCCCGACACGAAGCTGCGCGAACTCTACATCGACCGCATCTACGACACCTTCATCGACGAGGAAGAGCTGCAGGCTTGCGACAACGCCACCTTCGAGCTGGCCAATATGCTTGAGGCACGCCCCTACAGCTCGCGCGAGTTCATCTACGAGCTTGGCAAGTGGCTGCACAACGGCCGCGCCGTCAAGAAGGACAGCCTGATCCAGACGTGCTATGAGTGTGGTGTGCCTATCTTCTGCCCGGCGTTCTCGGACTGCTCGGCAGGCTTCGGCATCGGCAAGCACCAGTGGGTGCGCGCCCAGGAAGGCAAGCCCTATCTGAGCATCGACTCGGTGTGCGACTTCATCGAGCTGACCAAGATCAAGATGGCAGCCCCCGAAACGGGCCTCTTTATGGTCGGCGGCGGCACGCCCAAGAATTTTGCCCAGGACACGGTGGTCTGCGCTGAAATCCTTGGCCACGAGGTTCCTATGCACAAGTATGCCATCCAGATCACTGTGGCCGACGTGCGCGACGGCGCCTGCTCGTCGTCGACGCTGCTCGAGGCCGGCAGCTGGGGCAAGGTGAGCGAGGAGCTGCAGCAGATGGTCTATGCCGAAGGCACGACGGTCATCCCGCTCATCGCCTCGTATGTCTACCACAACGGCCCGTGGCGCGAGCGCGAGTACAAGAACTGGCAGAAAATATTTGAAAAATAATGATGTGACAAGTGACCTGTGACCCGTGACCAGTGACCCGAACGCGCTCGTATCACAGATCACAGGTCACAATTCACTAATCACAATTCACCATTCACCAATCTATAATCACCATTCACCAATATGGACGATTGTATCCGTCGGCAAATACGTGAACTGATTCAGCGCGAGGTTGTTGTCGCCACAGGCTGTACCGAGCCGGGCGCCGTGGCTCTTGCCGTTGCCAAGGCTCGCGAGACGCTGGGCGCAATGCCCGACAGCACGCAGCTGCTGCTGAGCAAAAATGTTTTCAAGAACGCTATGGGCGTGGGCATTCCCGGCACGGGGATGATTGGCCTGCCCATCGCTGTGGCTATCGCGCTGACGGCCGGCGACTCGAGCCGCCAGCTGGAGGTGCTGACGGTGCCCGAGGAGGCTGTGAAAAACGCCAAAGCCTGGCTGGCCAACAACGGCGGCAGCATCAGCATCGGCCTCAAGGAACGCTGCGAGGACAAGCTGTACATCGAGTGCATCTGCACCAAGGGCAGCGACAGCGCTACGGCCGTCATCTCGAAGCGGCACACCAACTTTGTATATGTGGAGCGCAACGGCAACATCCTTGTCGACAATGAGAAAGCCTGCACCGGCAGCGATGCCGACAGCTGCTGCGACCCCTGCCTGACGGAGCGCATCGTTTTTGACTATGCCACCACGGCGCCCATCGACGAGCTGGCCTTTATCCGCGACACCGTTGCGCTGAACAGCGCCGCGGCCACCGAGGGCCTGAAGGGCTATGGCCTCAATACGGGGCGCATACTGATGGAGAACGCCGATGGCGACATTGTCCACACCGTCATTGCCCGTACCGTGGCGGCCTCCGACGCCCGTATGGACGGCTGCACGCTGCCTGTCTACAGCAACAGCGGAAGCGGCAACCAGGGCATCGCCTGCACGTTGCCTGTCTATGAGTATGGACGTGCCAAGGGCTTAGACGACGAACAGGTGACGAGGGCGCTGATTTTGAGCCATCTGACTTCAATCTACATCAAGCGCGGCATCGGCCGTCTGTCGGCCTTGTGCGGCATCGTGAATGCGTCGATTGGTGTTTCGTCGGGCATCACCTACCTGCACGGCGGCAGCTACGACCAGGTGTGCTTTGCCATCAAGAATATGATCAACACGCTGGCGGGAATGGTGTGCGACGGCGCCAAGCCGTCCTGCGCCCTCAAGATGTCGACGGGCCTTTACAGTGCCTTTGTCAGCGCCGAGCTGGCGTTGCACGACAAGGTGGTCGACGCCTGCGACGGCCTGTCGGAGAGGGACATAGACTACTCGATTCGCAATCTGGGCCGCCTCGGCAACGAGGGTATGGACCAGACCGACGATGTGGTGCTCGACATTATGACCCACAAGCACCAGTAGCCTGAAAGTGCGGAAGGGGGAGATGGGCCTCGGGAATGCGATTCTGACTGGCCCTTGGAAATAGACGAGGAAAGTTTGTTGAAAAAAAAAGCCGTCAGGTTGGCTCTATTTGAAAAAAATAATGTAATTTTGCCAATTCAAATTTAATAATTAAAGATATGGATTTTAACAGTAACAGAACGAAAGAAGAGTTGTATTCACAGTCCATTAGTGCGGGTAAGCGCAAGTATTTTTTCGATGTGAAGGAGACACGCGGCGGCGACAAATTCATCGTTATAGCCGAAAGCCGCAAACTTTTTGACAACAACACTGGCAATTTCTATTTCGAGAAAAACAAGATGTTCCTCTACAAGGAGGATTTTGAGAAGTTCCAGAAGGGGCTCAGCAATGCCATCAGCTTCATCGAGACGGGCATCATTCCTGAAGACGACGCTGCCGCCAACGAAGGCGAGACCGCTGTGCCGACAAGCGACGACATCGAGGACATTTTCAACATCTGAAGTCAGAACAGTCTGACATACAATCATTCTAAAAAAAGAACATCCATAAACTATGGGTAAAATAATTTCGATAGCCAACCAGAAAGGGGGCGTGGGCAAGACAACCACGGCCACCAACCTCTCTGCTTCGTTGGCTGTGCTGGAATACAAAGTGCTGCTGATCGACGCTGACCCGCAGGCCAACGCCACGTCGGGTCTTGGCGTCAACCCTGAGGCTGTGGAGCCAAGTGCATACGAGTGTTTCCTCGGACAGGCTGCTGCCAAGGACTGCATTGTCGAGACCGAGACACCCAACCTGTTCCTGCTGCCGACACGCATCGACTTGGTGGGTGCCGAGATTGACCTGGTCAACGAAAAGCAGCGTGAATTCTACATCTCCAAGGCTCTGGAGCCCATACGTGACGACTTCGATTTCATCATCATCGACTGCTCGCCGTCGCTGGGACTTATCACCATCAACGCCCTGACGGCGTCCGATTCGGTGATAATTCCTATTCAGAGTGAGTATTTTGCCCTTGAAGGCCTTGGCAAGCTGCTCAACACGATTCGCATCGTGCAGACCCGCCTCAACCCGAAGCTGTCGATTGAGGGTCTGCTGATTACGATGTACGACTCGCGCCTGCGCCTGGCTCGCCAGGTGGTGGAGGATGTGCGCGGCCATTTCAAGCAGATGGTCTTCGACACGCTCATCTATCGCAACACCAAGCTGGCCGAGGCTCCGAGCTATGGCCGCTCGATCATTATGCACGACGCTACCTGTTCGGGCGCTATCAACTACCTGAACCTGGCCAACGAGATTTTGCGTCGCAACGGGATGGAGAAGACAGCGAAAAGCAAGTGAGCATAGAAAGAGATAACGTTATGACAACAAAGAAAAAAACTACCGGCCTTGGACGTGGACTGGGCTCGATTCTGCCTGATGTGGACATCGATGCCGCTATGGGCAAGAGCAACCTGACCACGGCCATTACTACCATACCCCTCGACAGCATCGAGGCCAATCCTTTCCAGCCCCGCAAGGAATTTGACCAGGAGGCTCTTGACGAACTGGCTCAATCTATCCGCCAGCAGGGGGTCATTACGCCCATCACGGTGCGCCAGATGCCGACGGGCAAATACCAGCTTATTGCCGGCGAACGCCGCCTGCGCGCTTCGCAGATTGCTGGCCTGAAGGAGATACCTGCCTACATCCGCATCGCCACCGACACGCAGATGATGGAGATGGCGCTGGTGGAGAACATACAGCGCGAGAACCTCAATGCAATGGAGATTGCCTTTTCGTACAACGCCCTCATCGAGGAGTGCCAGCTGACACACGAGCAGCTGAGCGAGAAGGTGGGCAAGAACCGTTCGACGATTACCAACTATCTGCGTCTGCTGAACTTGCCGTCGGAAACGCAGCTGGCTCTCAGCACCGACCAGATCAGTATGGCGCACGCCCGCTGTCTGGTCAACATCGAGGATACGGACACGCATCTGGCTCTGCTGCACGACATCATCAACAAGCAGCTGTCGGTGCGCCAGACCGAGCAGCTGGTCAAGGAGATGGCCAAACCCAAGCCTGCCGCTGCGCCTCGCCACAAGGACGACCTGCCCGAGGCACACGCCGCTTCGCGCTCGGCGCTGAAGCAGTACCTGCAGTCGGAGGTCGACATCAAGCGCAGCCGCCGCGGCAAAGGCACGCTTACAATCCATTTCAACAGCGACAAGGACTTTGAACGTATCATCAAACTGATTGAAAAGTAATTAGTGAATAGTGAAATGTGAGTTGTGATAAGAATCTTTAAATATATGAATATAATAAAAAGAGTGGGGCTGCTTTGCCTTACTCTTTTTTCTGTTCTTTGGGCCGGCAATGCTGTAGCGCAAAACGATACCGTTTTGTCGAATAGGCAGGGCAGGGCAGAGGGCACGGTGCATACCGTTGCTGTCGAAAAGCCGCACAGTGCCAAGAAAGCGCTGATACTGTCGGCCGTGTTGCCAGGCGCCGGCCAGGTCTACAACGGCCAGGCCTGGAAGATTCCCATCATCTATGCCGGTCTTGGCGGCGTGGCCTACTACACCTACAGCAACTACACGCAGATGAAACTCTACAAGGACGAGTACCTCTATCGTGTCAACAACGACGGTGCGACGCTGCATCCCGACGACTATGACATATCGGGCGCGCCAACGTCGAACATATACAACCTCTACGAGGATTACAACAAAACGTTCCAGCTGTCGGTCATCATCGCCGCTGCCGTCTATGGCCTCAATCTGCTTGATGCCTACGTCTTTGGCCACCTCTACGACTTCCAGATTACCGACGACCTGACGCTGAACGTCGCCCCCGAGCTGCTGCCTTACAACAAAATCGGCGGCACCTTCGGCACCGGCCTCGGCTTTGCCCCTGCGGCAGGCATAAGGCTGAGGTTCTGATTTCAAAATGATTGGTGCGTAGGCGCCTTGCCTGCAAAATAAAACGCAGGTTTGAGGCCTGCGTAACATATTTGCTGTCCTAAAACGCGACTATTTGTATTTGAACTCTTCTATTTCGCGGCGGTCGCGTTTGGTGGGGCGGCCGGCGCCGCGGTCGCGATGCTCGAAGCCGTATTGGCGTGCCATCTGTATGCGCTCATATTCCTCGGGCGGCGTGAGGTCGGTGAGGTAGTTCTCTACCAGCTTTGCGCCGACGCGGTTGGCAAGCAGTTCCTTGACCTGCACGGTGCGGTGCGTCTGCTCGATGTTGAGCTCGTAGATTTCGCCGACGCTGATTTCGTGCGACGGCTTGACGGGCAGCCCGTTAAGTTTGACGCGCCCCGACCGGCAGGCGTCGGTGGCGATGCTGCGCGTCTTGTAGAGGCGCACCGCCCAAAGGTATTTGTCTATTCGAATATCGCTCATTTATAACTGAGATGTGAGAACGGAGAACTGAGATGTGAAAACGGAGAAGTGAGAACTGAGATGTGAGAACTGAGATGTGATATTGATTGCGTCAGCTTCGTCCAATTCGCGATTCCGCTTGGCGGAATCCTAATTTAGACAGCAATTCGATTAATTCGTTAAATTCGCAATTGAAATATGGGAGTCGTTTATTTTGCGCGGAAATAGATGTTCATCGGCACGCCGTGGAAGTCCCACATTTCGCGCATACGGTTCTCGACATAGCGGCGGTAGGGGTCGCGCACGTACTGCGGCAGGTTGCAGAAGAAGACAAACTGCGGGTAGGGGGTCGGCAGCTGGGTGATGTATTTGATCTTGACCCATTTGCCTTTGACGCTGGGTGGCGGGTTCTGCTCCTTGACGATGGGCAGCAGGGCGTCGTTCAGCTCCGAGGTGCTGATTTTGCGGCTGCGTGCCTCGTAGACTTGGCGTGCCGTTTCGAGCACCTTGTAGATGCGCTGCTTGTTGATGACCGAGGTGAAGATGATTGGCACATCGGTAAAAGGCGCGATGCGCTCGCGGATCAGCTCTTCGTATTCCTTGTGCGTGTTGTTGTCCTTCTCGATGAGGTCCCATTTGTTGACCACGATGACCACACCTTTGTGGTTGCGTTGTACAAGGCCGAAGATGTTCAGGTCCTGCTGCTCAAGGCCTTGCGATGCGTCGAGCATCAGGATGCAGACGTCGCTGGCCTCGATGGCACGCACCGAGCGCAGGACGGAGTAGAACTCCAGGTCCTCACTGACCTTCTGCTTCTTTCGCAGTCCGGCGGTGTCGACAAAATTGAAGTCGAAGCCGAACAGGTTGTAGTGCGTCAGTATCGAGTCGCGCGTGGTGCCAGCGATGGGCGTTACTATATTGCGTTCCTGACCTGTGATGGCGTTGATGAACGACGACTTGCCCACGTTGGGGCGTCCCACCACGGCGATGCGCGGAAGGGTGTCCTCAGCCTCTTCCTCGCCCTCGTCGAAGTCGGCCACCACGGCATCGAGCAGGTCGCCCGTGCCGCTGCCGGTGATGCCCGCAATGGGGTATAGCTCGCCGAGACCGAGGGCGTAGAATTCGCCTATGGTCTCCTGGCGTGCCGCCGTGTCGCACTTGTTGACGACCAGCATCACCTTCTTCGTGCATCGGCGCAGCATATCGGCCACGTCCTCGTCCATCGGGGTCAGGCCTTCCTTGGCGTCGACGAGGAAGAGGATAACATCGGCCTCGTCGATGGCCAGGGCCACCTGCTTGCGTATCTCGACTTCAAATTCGTCGTCGCCACCCATAACGTATCCGCCGGTGTCGATGACAGAAAAGTGTTTGCCGTTCCAGTCGCTGTGGCCGTACTGGCGGTCGCGCGTCACGCCCGATGTCTCATCGACTATGGCTTTGCGTTCTTCTATCAGGCGGTTGAAAAGAGTTGATTTGCCCACATTGGGACGTCCTACAATAGCTACTATATTTGACACGATCTTTTGTTTGAGAGTTAAAGAGAGTTTGAGAGTTAAAGGGTTTGAGGGTTTGAGAGGTAAAGGGTTTGAGGGTTTGAGGGTTTGAGGGTTTGAGGGTTAAAGAGTTTGAGAGTTAAAGGGTTAAAGGGTTTGAGAGTTAAAGGGTTAAAGGGTTTGAGGGATAATAGTATTAGTTCTCGTTTATTGTTTAAGTGGTGCCGCGGCAGCCACTAACGCATTTACGCATTAACACATTAACACATTCACGCATTTCATTCCGGGTCTTCGTCGACGGAAAGCAGGATGACTTCAGGCAGGTCGTTGTCGATGATGCCGAAACAGTTGAGGGCGGCATAGCTTTCCGTCAGGTAGGCCACGCCGTAGATGGTGTCGCCGTCCTTGAGCAGACGCGAGGCGCGGTAGGCCATCACGGCGTTCTGATAGGTGCCGTCGGCGCCGGTATAGGCCTTGCCGATGCTGTCGGGCGATAGAATATTGATAACGTAGCCTATCTGCGACGACGAGCACATCTTGCCGCCGACGACCTTGCCTGTGAAGCGGAACTCGTCGATGTCGCGATTGCAGGCGACGGCAAGCATCGCCGCTGCCAGAGCTAAAAACAATATTTTCTTCATCCTTGTGCTTATATTAGAGGTGTTGCGTTTCTATCTTGCCGAGCTGCTGCCGAAGAACAGGTTGAGGCCTGCCGAGATGTTCAGCTTCTTGGCGTCGACAAGGTAGATGTTCGAAATATAGTCGAGGAATGCGTAAACCTGCAGCGTGCGCATTGGCGTGAGGGTCAGGCCGATGCCGGGGTTGAACCAGTTCCATTTGCCGTTGTTGGTAAGCACCGAGGCCGAAGCCACCACCTCAACCCAGTCCTGAATGTTGACGCGCGCCAGGGCCGACGTGCGGCTGTAGAAGCCCACATTCTTGGTCTTGAACACGTCGCCCACCTTGACCAGGCCGCGGTCGAACTCGCCGTGGAACAGCAGGCCGGCGCTTACGCCCTTGGTTATGTGGAACATACCGCCCAGGTTGACCTTCGTGGGCATTGCCGTCCAGTAGGCCTCGCCGCCGTCGACGATTTTGTATTCGGCCAGCGCCTTGAGCGAGTCGATAAGCACTTGCGTGTAGGTCGAGTCGAGCGTGCCGCCCTGCATAAGGTTGCTGACATCCACGCCCGTAAAGGTGAACGAGTTGTCCTCGCGTGCCGACACGATGCGCTTGATGTCGTCGGCCCAGTGGATGCCGGGGCCCAAGTCGACGATGCTGGCCGACACCTCGAAGAGGTCGGTCTCATAGCGGGCGCCGAGGTCGAAATTGACGCCGTAGTTCTTTGGCATATAGTTGCGAACGTGGGCCGTCGTGATGTTGGTGACGCTGTCGGTGGTGATGTCGATTGCCGAGGTGTAGTTCATATTCAGGTCCAGGTTGGCCGTCATCGACGAATAGTCGGGCGCCGTGGCCAGCGTCAGCGACGAGCTGGCGTTGGAAAGGTCGAGGTAGCCGATCAGCAGCTTGACGCGAGCGCCTACCGTCAGGTTGTCGTTCAGGCGCAGGCCGAGGCCCACGGCCCCTTCGCCATATACGCGGGCGCCGATCAGGTTGCCGTCCAGCAGCTCGATGACGTCGCTGCCCGTGTGGCCGTAGTTGCCTTCGTTGAGGAACGTCTGCAGTCCCTTCGGCAGGCCGAAGTTGAAGTCCACCTTGGCCTGCGTCGAGAAGGTCAGGAAGAACTTGCCCAGGTCGAGGCCGAAGCCGACGGCGTGGATGCCCGTGGCCAGGCGTATCTGCTCTCCGCTCGTCAGCGTGTCGAGGACGCTGTTGGCGTTGACAATAGTCTTGTTTTCAGTCGAATCGAAGCGGAAAATGCTCGAATAGGCCAGGGGGCTCGACAGCTTGAGGTTGATGCCCGGCAGGGCCAGGTAGACGCGCGAGTGGCTGGGAAAGAAAGCCGGGTTGGCCGAGTTCATCAGCGGGTTGCGCGTCGAGCCGTACATAATGCCGCTCTGGGCATCGGCGGTGCGCGGCAGCGCCAGCGCCGCCAGCATCAGGGCGCAGGCTGCAAGTCTGAGGATGCTCTTTTTCATTCTGCACCTCCTTCCCCGTTGTCGTTGTTGTGGATGTCGATGTTGATGTCGTAGGTGGGGTGCAGCTTGGCCCATACGCGCAGCTGCAGCAGGTCGGAGGCCTGTATCGACACGCGGTTGCGCGCCGGGTTGCCTGTCGACGACGTGCTGAGGCCTGCGCTGAGGCGCAAACCGCGCGTGTTCAGCAGGCTGTTGAACACCTCTTTGGTGATGGGCACCTGCACGACGGTCTGTTTCGGACCCGTGGCGGTGTATAGGTTGCTGGCGGGGTTCAGCGCCACGTCGGCACCGGCCACCTCGGTCAGCACGGGGTCCAGTATATCGCACATTACCTGCCCGTTGTCGTCAATCAGCTGTGCCCGCACCGACAGCGCCAGCGGCAGGCCGTTCTGGCATTCGAGGTATATCATCGACGAGTCGATCACCAGGTCGTCGAGGTGGAACGACGGCGCGAAGGCTATGTCGGTTTCGTAGTGCAGGTCGTTGAGGTAGGCCGACAGGGGGAACCGCACCTTGATGTCGGCGTCAATGTCGATGGCCTTGACGCCGATCGAGTCGGCCACGAACTGGTTTTCAGACATTCCCGAGGCGAAAAACTCGGCCTCGAAGGCTATGTTCATCCTTGCGCTGTAGTGCACCTCCTTGGGGCGCTTGTTGATGGCCAGGCTGATGTCGGTGCCGTTGAACAGCGTGATGGTCTCGCCGCGTATCAGGTCCTCGATGGGTATCGAGTCCTTCGGGTCGTTGGGGCCCGGATAGATGTCGTAGAACTTGTTGTCCTGACCCAAGACGCTAATTGACAGGCTGTCGTAGTAGACGTGGACGTGGTAGTCCTCCAGGGCCTGCAGGGCATTTTCGTCGGCATCGGCTATGACGAAGGCCTTCAGGTCCACCAGCAGGCTGTCCACCTCGATGTCGACCGTGTCGAGGATGGTCAGGTTGTCGAACAGGTCTACCGCCACCGAGCCGGCAATCTCGCTGCGCGCAATATGCACAATGTCAGCGTCCTTGCTGCCGCTGCCCTTGCCGTTGTCTTCAAGGTTGATGTGGAAGCTGTTGGTGGTGTCGTAGGCGATGGTGATGATGCCGCGGTCGTCGACTTCCATTTCGGCGTAGGAAATCTGGACCATTTTCAGCATATCGTATATCGTTGCCGACCCTGTGCCGATGGGGACTCCGAATGTGGGGCTGACGGTCCCGTTGATGGTCATTCCGTGACGCAGCGCGTCGAAATCATTGAACCCGTCTTTGAGGCAGGACGTCATCAACAGGCTGGCAAGCACAAGAAGAAATGCAGTCTTTTTCATCTTTCGAATTGTTTGTCAGTGAATTATTGAATTTGGATTGGATTTGTTGTTGGTTTATTATTTTGCAAAGATACAAAATAAAATCAATCTGTTGGCATTTGTTGAAAAAAATATTTTGTTAGTGGAAGTTAGGGGGAGTTAGGGGGGTGGGAAGTTAAAGGAAGTTAGAGGGAAGTTAGGAGGAAGTTAAGGGACAATACATTCCACCCCGCCTAACTTGCCTAATTTGCCTAACTTGCCTAATTTGCCTAACTCGCCTAAATCGCCCAACTTTTCCCCCTCTGCAACGCATTGATAACCAGCACCCGCTCTGCCCGTTGTACAGTATATGTACAGTATATGAACAGTATTTGTACGCTTCGGAAGCGTACAAATAC
>DFHL01000113.1 GCA_002371315.1 Bacteroidales bacterium UBA3724
CGTGTAGCGGAACAGGCGGTCGGTCGGTCCCGTGCAGGCCGGATTCAAGCAGTAACGGCACCGTAGCGGACAGCCGTGGAAAGCCGCCAGCGTAGTGACGCCGTTGCCGTCGACGCCGATACGGTGGCGCGAAACGCCGATAAATGGGACTGCATCCATTACCTATTGTGCCTTTTGGTCAAGCGGATTAACCACGTCGGTTTTCGGACGCTCATTGGGCAGCGGGCTGCCCGATTCGCTGGCCGGGGTGCCGTCCAGCAGCTGCGTCTCGATGCCGCCAATGGTGTATTTGCCCGTGGCCTCGCCGTTGCCTTTGGTTTCGATAATCACAGTCGGAGTACGGCCTGTGTCAGGCTCGCCGATGTCGATGTGCTTCACAGGCACGATGCCCATCAAAGACCCCACGACTTCAGTCGCGTCGTCATTGGCATTTTTTTTGCCCGACAAATCCCGATTCAATATTGTGAACCCATTCGCACGGACTTCAAATTCAGGCACAATCAGTGTGCTGTAGCCTATATACGAAAACTCCACCGAATATGTGCCCGCCTTTACACCCTTGATGGTGTAGATGCCGTCGAAATCGGTTCTTGCCCCCGTGATAATCTGCCCGTTTTGCCTTAACACGACATTGCAGCCAATCAGCGGTTCGCCGTTTTTTTGGTCGGTAACGGTTCCCTTCAGCGTGCCTTGGTCAGCGCGCTCTTCAATCGGCATTGCCGGCTTGCCCATAAGGATGGGCTCCTGGGCTTGTGCCGTCTGCACCGATGCCATCGTCAGCACCGTGCCGGCCACGATGGCGGCCTTGCCGAGGCCCTGGCGGCGCGCCAGCTCGCGCTCGATGTATTGCAACTCGGCGTCGCAATGAGGGCAGGTGCCGTCGCAGTGGCCCTTGTAGGTGCACTCCTCCTGGTGCAGCTCTATGCCGTTCTGGTCGGCGATGTCGCGCCGCAGCTGCTTCAGCTGCCGGCAGATGTTCCTTCCGTGGTCCATAGTCAGTGTGTTTTTGTTCTGGTTATATTAGTAACGGAAAAAACGTTTTCATTTACATACAAAAGAACAAAAAAAATAAAAAAAAATAAAAAAGGTTCTTCGCATTGACAATGCGAAGAACCACGGAAATAGTATGTTTCGAAAGGGGGTTCAGATCATGAAGCCGAGCTTGATGGGGTAAACCTTGGTGTCGGTATCGATAAAGACAGGCATGGTGGGCAGCTGGATGAAGAAGCCGAGCCAGTTCCACTTGACGGTGAAGCGCACGTCGAGTTTGTATGGGTTTACGAACTTGGAGACTCCCTCCTGCACATCCTGATAGTTGCGGCCACGTTTTTCCAACTCGTGCTTGAGGCCGGTATGACTGCTGTTGAACGAAAGTCCGGGGACGACACCCAGCTTGATACGCCACGACCTTAGAGCGCTCTTGTCGCGGTATTCGAACTCGACGGGCAGGGTTACGTAGCGTGTCACGAAGCGCGACGACCAGTCGCCGAGGTTGCTACCCGTAATGCCGCTGACGGCATCCACACCGGCCTGATTCTGAGTAGTGAGGGCTCCTGTTGTAGCATCCATCGACACGTAGTTGTCGGTGAACTTGTATACGTCTGACTCGTAGCCGATGCCGATGTTAAGTTTGAAATGGTCGGTCATAATCACAGCATAGTTTTCGCTGAGCTGGTAGCTGCTGAAGCTGGTGCGCAGGTTGTAGGGGCCGTCCATCTTCATGAGGCCGTTGTAGGGCTGGTCGCCCCAGTTGTTGAAGGCCCAGTGGAAGTCGAGGTTGGTGCGGTCGGCAAAAGTGTATTTGCGTTTGCTGCGGGGGCTGTTGACGAAGGCCTCGCCGGCCTTGTTGCTGTTGCCGCTCGAGGCCACGCTATCATAGGTGGTCATCAATTCGTCGACAAGGCCTTTCAGCTCGCTGAACACACCACTGATGCTGGTGTTCTCCATCCTGCTCGAAATCTCAGTCTTCTTGCCGTTAGGCCAGGCGAAGCGCGAGTTGCCGTCAACGATGACGTGAACCTTGGTGTTGCTGTCGAGGTGCAGCTCATAGTAGAAGCGGCCCAAGTGGTCCTCGAAGGTCAGTTCGTTACCTTCGATGGTGATACCATATTTTTCAGGCTGTTCGATATCGGTGGTAAACCAAGACACCTGGACGTAGGGTTCTGTGTCGTGGACCCAAACAACACGTGAATTACCTAATACTTTGATAGATGTGATGCTGTCGGCAGTGATGCTTTCGCGGACACTTTTGGTTTGTGCTGCCACATTGAGCGAGAGCGATATGGCTGCAATCACAAGGCTGAAAAAAGAAACTAATGTTTTCATTCTATAGTTGCTATTATGTTACTTAATATTTCGTTGTTTTCGATTTGGTCTTCTATATATTCGCCAAAGGCCTGACGACGCTGTTGGCGGTTGGACGAGGCGCCGGCAATGATCGACGTGGCGCGCTTGGCGATGCTGCGAAGTTGCTGGCGAGTGGTGGGCTGCGCGGATTCTGAAGGGTCGGGGGCTTTCCGGACAATAATGTTGTCGGCATAGAGCACCTCCTGGTCCATCGGGTCGTTGAGTTCGCGAGTGGTGCCATTGCCAATCTTATATTTTATTGTATCCACGGCTTTTGTCATCTCGACTTCGGGTTCCGTTTCGGCGCTATAGTTTTCTGGATTTAGTTCTTCAAAAAAATTGTCTTCAACCACTTCGGCCAACAGATTCTCGTCAGTTTTGTCAACTGTTCGCGTCGGGACCGACTCTCGTGTTTCCATAAATGACTCCACGACGTCGGTATCGAGTATCGGTTGCGTCACTGAATCGACCGTCACTGTTCCTTGCTCCGCGACTATCGCGCCCCCATCGGCGGGCATGTTGTCCAAAAACTTGACGAAGAATGTCACAAAGACCAGCAGTGATGCTGCTATGCCTATGGTCTTCCAAATAGGTATCCTGCGCAAGTATACTGCCTCGCCGAGACGGATTGTTTTCTTCTCGACGGCTCTCGGGCCTCCATCGCGCAGCGACTCGAAGTCTGCGTAGGGCATCGTGGCACCCGCCGGCAAGGTCAGCTCGGGATCGTAGAGGTCGGCTAGCTCCTGCCAGTCAGGGCGCGAGGCCAGCGCCTTCTCCACCTCGGCAGTCTCGGCTTCGTCAAGCAGACCTTCCTTGTAGCGGAACAGATAGAGTTCTATGTTGTCTTCGTTTATCATTTTTCTTTAACTTTAACCTCAACTTTCTGCCTGCTCTGCAGACCTGCGACCGCAGTGGAGCAAACT
>DFHL01000063.1 GCA_002371315.1 Bacteroidales bacterium UBA3724
CAGCATCACTGTGACGCGACACGGTGGTGAACTCTACGGCACCGACCAAAATGGCCGCCAGTACGTTTTCCGCCTGTAGAAAGCGGTAAACAAGGAGGTCGGGACGTCCTCGGACCGACACAAAATGAGGCATAGTTATGATTTTGATTTTCGTCTTTGTACGAAGTTATTTTTTTTCGTACGGAATATCTGTTGATAAAGATTAATAACTTTAGACATCTCACAAAAAATATTATAGTACTTTTGCAAAAAAATAAACGAACCTGAAAAACAATAAAAAACAACATAACATGAAAACCACACAAGAATTACAGACCCTTGCACGTCAGGTGCGCAGAGACATATTACGAATGACCACAGCCGCCAAGAGCGGACATCCGGGTGGCTCGCTTGGAACGACCGACTGGTTCGTTGCAATGCAGTTCAACCTGATGGAGCACGACCCCGCCAAGTTCACCATGGACGGTGACGGCCAGGATATGCTCTTCGTCAGCCAGGGCCACATCACGCCAGTGATTTACAGCACTATGGCACGTCGCGGATATTTCCCTGTCAGCGAGTTGGCCACGTTCCGCAAATTCGGCACCCGTCTGCAGGGCCATCCCTCGACCGAACACGGCCTGCCCGGAATCCGCATGGCCAGCGGCTCACTGGGACAAGGCATGAGCGTCGGCATCGGTGCCGCACTGGGCAAGAAGATGACTGGCGACAAACACCTGGTATATACCATGCACGGCGACGGCGAGCTGCAGGAAGGCCAGATATGGGAGGCCGTGATGTTTGCCGGTGCCAAGAAGGTAGACAACCTGATCAGCACTGTCGACTTCAACCACCAGCAGATCGACGGTACCGTCGAGCAGGTGATGGACCTCGGCAACCTGAAGGCCAAGTTCGAGAGCTTTATGTGGGAAGTGGTCGTGATTGAGAACGGCAACGACATGCAGCAGGTGATTGACGGTATGCAGAAAGCCAAGTCGCTGACTGGCAAGGGCAAGCCGATATGCGTGCTGCTGCAGAGTCAGATGGGCTACGGTGTAGATTTTATGCAGAATACCAACAAGTACCACGGTGCCGTGCTGAACGACGAAGACCTGCAGAAGGCTCTGGCACAGCTGCCCGAAACGGAACTGGGCGACTATTGATTTGTGAATTGTGAATAGTGAATTGTGAAACGAGCGCGTTCGTATCACTGGTCACTATTCACAATTCACTTGTCACAGGTCACTATTCACAATTCACTTGTCACAATTCACTTGAACATTGAAATCACTTAGATTTTTTATTGTCCTCTTCTTGTTGTTTGGCGGAGCCGTTGCACACACACAAACGGCTCCGTCCGAGCAGCATACGCGTGTGCTGATAATCCTCGACTGTTCGCACAGTATGTGGGACCGCTGGCAGAGCGACGCAAAGATTAAGGTGACGCAGCAGGTGCTGCTGAAGTTTATGGACAGCGTTGCCAACCAGCAGAATATAGAGGTGGCGCTGCGCGTGTTCGGCCACCTGAACAAGAACTCGTACGGCACTCGCCTTGAGGTACCTTTCGAGAAGGACAACAACTACAAGATTCAGAGCAAGATAAAAACCCTTGTCCCCAACGGTTCCTGCACGGCGGCGACAGCGTTGAGCAACTCGCTGAACGACTTTCCGCCACTGACGGGCGATTCGAAGGATGACGTCCAGCCGCGCAACATCATACTGATTATCACCGACGGTATGGACGACTGCGACGGCAACATCTGCGACGTGGCGCGCCAGGTGCAGATGAGCGGCGTCATCGTGCAGACCTTCATCCTCGGCATCGGCGACAAGAAGGATTTCCAACACAGCCTGGACTGCGCTGGCAAATTCACCTACGTGCCCAACGAGGAGCAGTACACCGAGACGCTCTACAACATTTTCCGTCTGTCGGAAGAAGAGGCCCGTGTGGTGGTGAGCGTCAACGACGAGACCGACCACCTGATGGAAGCCACTCTCCCACTTGCATTCTACGACACACAGACGGGCGTGGTGAAATACGCTACGCTCTACAGCATCGACGGACGATATACACCCGACACGCTGACCGTTGACCCGCTGGTCAACTACGACATCACACTCTTCACCACGCCACCGACAGCACTCAAAAACAAGCAGTTCAAGCCTGGCCGCGTCAACCGTCTGAACATCACCGTAGATCAAGGCTCTTTACAACTACGGCTCGATGGACGAAGGACAAACTACCAAGTGCCACAGTATCAGATTCTGGTCTACAGCCACGGCAAAAACCAGCTGGTTGGCAGTCAGCTGTTAGGCGAGACAAAGAACTATATCTCTGGCAACTACGACATCGAGGTTCTCTCCGCCCCTACCCTACGACTCGAAAATGTCGGCATCGTCAGTTCGTCTGCGACCGACCTTAGCATTCCCACCCCCGGCTTGGCCAACATCAACAAGCCCAAGGCCATATCGTCAGGAGCCATCTTTGAACTGAAAGAAGGCGTGCTGACCTACGTCTGCGACCTCAACCCCAACAAGGTCAACGAGCGCATCCTGTTGATGCCCGGACAGTACATGCTGGTCATCAAACCACAGAACAGCATCGAATACCGCACTGTCCGCACCAAGCGGTTCCAGATAGAATCGGGCCAGACAACAAATATCGGATTGTAA
>DFHL01000014.1:0-35385 GCA_002371315.1 Bacteroidales bacterium UBA3724
GTACAACGGGCAGAGCGGGTGCTGTTTTTCAGCACCTTACAGAGGCCGAAAAAAGGGGCTTGGGGCTACAGCTGGCGCGTGACGGTGGTATGCGAATAGACATCCTCGCCGGTGAAAAGGCTGTGGTAGAGCAACGTGGCGTGGCTGATGCGCAGGCGGTCGGGCGGCAGTAATTCGGCATCCGAGCCGCTGTCGACATAGCCCACCGCGCGGCTCGGCAGGTCGAGCGACAGGACATAGACGGCCACGGGCTCGTTGGCCTCGGGGGCGCGGTTGGCGGCGATGAAGTAGACGGTGTCGCCAACGCGCATCCACTGGCGTATCGTCCCCACCATCAGCAGTTTAGTGTCGCAATAGAATCCGTTTTCGCCGCCGAAAAGCACCTCGGTGGTGAGGGTTTCAAGGTCGAAAATGTAGCACGACGGGCAGTCGCTGGCCTCGAAGTAGACGAGGTGGTGGTTCACGCTGTCTACCATCCTGGCCACCAGCAGCTTGTCGGCCGGCAGCGAGGCGATGTATTCGTCGGCCTCCTGGTTGAAGTATTCCAGCTCGCCCTCGATGTCGGCGGCGCGCTCGCGGGCTGCGGCGGTGTCGGCCCTGGCGGCCTGAAGCGCCACCTCGCGGGCGGCCTCCTGCCGCGCCCGGCCGGCGAAAAAGAGCACCAGCGACAACGCCCCGAGCAGGGCCACCGCCGCAATGACGGGCCAGTTGAGGGTGGCGACAACCGGGGACTTGGATTTCTGTCTCTTATTCTGCATCTTGACGGGTTTTTCGGCTGATTGGACGGTGATTTTTAAAAAACGGCGAATTGGACGGTTATTTTTTTTAAAAAACGGCGAATTAAGCGAATTAAGCGAATTTTCTTTTCAATTTTGATTCCGCAAGCGGAATCGCGAATTGTGCGAATTGGCTGACGCACAGAGTAGCTTTACTAATTTTACATTTATGGTAATTCCTGGTCAATTACTGGTAATTCCTGTTCAAAAAATAATTGCTGATAATTGCTGTTCAATTGCTGATAATTGCTGTTTTAAAAAAATTGCTGACAATTGCTGTTCAATTGCTGATAATTGCTGTTTAAATAAAAAATATTTCTGGTTAATTCCTGGCCAATTTCTGGCAATTCCTGTTTAAAAAGCTGATAATTACTGTAAAAAAGCTGGTAATTCCTGTTAAACCCCTCAGTCGTCAATCTGTTTCACCGCCTTGATACCCTCCTGCAAGCCACGGTCGTAGTCGCGCATCACACGGTAATAGTACTCAATACCAAAGAGATTGCGGGCGATGAGGGCCTTGAGCATATAGCCCATATAGATGTCGCTGTGGCGGTTGATGAGGGCGCTGCGGCGGTCCTCGGAGCGTGCCTTTTCCGTCAGGCTTTCGCGGAAGCGGCTGTCCTGCAGCAGCTTGTCGAGGTATTCTTCATAGTCTGTGGCGTGGATTGTGGCGGTGGTGTCGCTGATGGTCTTGCGGGCCATCTCGTTCATCCACGATGCCACCCACTCGCCCTTGACGTCGCTGCGGACGATGTTCTTCGACGCGGCATAATCGATGAAATCGCGCATCACGGCTGCCGAGTCGTAGTGCTGCAGGAAGCGGTCGAAATCGGAGTAGAGCGTGTCGGCGCGGTGGTTGTCGGCATAGTTGAGGGCATAGGTGTTGAAGGTGCCCGCCGACCGCAGCGAGAGGAAGTAGTCCGACAGGCGGATGGTGTCCATCGGCACGAAGATGTCGGGCATAATGCCGCCGCCGCCATAGACGGTGCGGCCTTCAGAGGTCTGGAACTTGAGCGAGTCGGGGTAGCCCGTCGAGTCGGGATGGACCAGCTCGCCCTGGTCGTAGCGGCGCTGCAGCTCGCGGTGGTAGGCTTCGGTGCCGTCGTCGTAGGGCTTCTGGATGCAGCGCCCCGATGGTGTGTAGTAGCGCGCCGTGGTGAGGCGTATCTGGGCACCGTCGTAGATTTCGAACATACGCTGCACCAGGCCTTTGCCGAAAGTGCGACGGCCCACGAGGGTGCCGCGGTCCCAGTCCTGGACGGCGCCGGAGACGATTTCGGATGCCGAGGCCGAGAACTCGTCGATGAGAACCACCAGCGGACCAGAGGTGTAGGTGCCGTAGCGGTTGGAGTTAAAGTTCTGGCGCTTCGACTTTTGGCCTTCGGTATAGACCAGCAGGCGATGGCCGCCGATGAACTCGTTGGCCACGCCGCAGGCGATGTCGAGGTATCCGCCCGAATTGCCGCGCAGGTCGAAGACGAGCCGCTTCATTCCCTGGCGTTTGAGCTTGGAGATGGCGTTGCGCACCTCGCTGACCGACGTGCGGGCAAAGCGCGACAGGCGGATGTAGCCCACCTCGTCGTCGATCATAAAATAGGTGTCGACGGAATAGATGGGCACTTTGTCGCGGACGATGGTGAACTGCAACGGTTCGGCAACGCCCTGCCGTTTGACGGAAAGGCGTACCTCGGTGCCTTTCTTGCCACGCAGATGGTTGAAGACGAAACGGTTGTTGACGCCTTTGAAGGTTGCCACCGTGTCGTCGACCTTGAGCAGCTTGTCGCCGATCTGGAGCCCCACTTTCTCGGACGGGCCGCCGACGATGACTTCGGTGACCGAGATGGTGTCGTCGACAATCTGGAAGGCTATGCCCACGCCCTCGAAGTTGGCCTGCAGCCCCTCGTTGGTGCGCTGCACGTCGCGGGCGGGGATGTAGATGCTGTGCGGGTCGAGCTCGGCGAGCATCGACGAGACGGCTTTTTCGGTAATCTTGAGGTAGTCGGGGTCCTCGACATAGTTTTCCTCGATATATTTGTTGACCTGTTCGATGCGGCGGAAGTGCGACGACGAGTCGGTCTGCGCAAAGGATGCTGCAGGCTGGAGACTGGCGGCCGAAATGAAGGCCGCGGCAAGTAGTATTCGGTGTGTTCTGTTCATCGGCTTGTTGCTATAGTGTGTCACAATTTGTCGTTTAACGCCAGAAATTGAAGAATATTTTGCGATGCACAAAATATTTGTGACAGGCGCGCGTTATACCAATTCAAACAAACAAATTCCTCAATGGGCGAAAACAACACTACAAAAAAGGGCCCGTCGTTTGGCAAGATAATGCTTGCCTCGGGCATCGGCACACTGATTGTGCTGACAGTTATCGGGCTGTTCAAACTCTTTGTCCTGCTCGGCATCATCGGGTCGCTGGGCAGCGACAGCGGCGCAGCTGTGGCCGACAACAGCTTTCTGAAAATAGACCTCACCAAGGCCGTCAACGAGCGCACCCCCGGCGAGCTGGAGAGCCTGATGGGCGACGGCTCGACGCTGGGTTTCAGCGATATGCTGCGCAGCATCACGATGGCTGCCGGCGACAAGCGCGTCAAAGGCCTGTACCTGTATATGGGTAGCCAGTTCCCCTATTCGTGGGGCAAGAGCGAGGAACTGCGCCAGGCGCTGAAACGCTTCAGCGACAGCGAGAAGCCCGTGCTGGTCTATGCCAACGCCTATTCGCAGCAGGGCTACTTTGTGGCTTCGGTTGCCGACAGCATCTACCTAAACCCGTCGGGTATGGTGGAATTTCGCGGCATCGGTGCCGAGAGTATGTTTTTCAAGCAGTTGCTTGACCGTATGGCTGTGAAGATGACCCTTGTGCGGCCCAGAAGCAACAGTTTCAAGAGCGCCGGCGAAACCTACACGATGGACCATTTCAGCGAGGCCAACCGCCGCCAGGTGAGGGAATACATCGCCAGCATCTGGGAGTATGCGACCGCGCAGATCGGCGAGGCCCGCGACATCAGCACCGAACGACTCAACGAGATTGCCGACAACCTGGACGGCTGCCTGCCCGAGGATGCCGTAAAGAACGGCCTGGTGGACCGCCTGTGTTTTGAGAGCGACATCCGCACGACGATGAACAACACGCTGGACGGCAAGAACGTCATCGACATTGTCGACTATGCCAAGAACTTGAAGACCAACATTATGGACAAGCAGCAAATAGCCGTCATCTACGCCGAGGGCGACGTGGTGGACGGAACGGGCTACGGTACGGCCGTCTATTCGGACAAGATCACCAAGGCGCTGGATGCCGCTGCCGCCGACGAGAAGGTGAAGGCCATCGTGCTGCGCGTCAACTCGCCGGGAGGACAGGTGACGGCATCGGAGATTATGACCAACGCCGTGATGCGCGCCAAGGAGAAGAAGCCTATCATCGTTTCGATGGGCGACGTGGCGGCATCGGCAGGATACGAGATTTCGTGCAACGCTAACTTCATCGTGGCCGAGCCGACCACAGTGACCGGCAGCATCGGCGTTTTTGCCACCCTGCCCGAGATTGGCGGCACATTGAAGAAATACCTTGGCATTACCACCGACACGGTGAACACCAACGCCAACTCGACGACGCTGAGCGTTTTGCGTCCGCTGTCGCCCAAGGTGCTGGAACTGATGCAACGCAATGTGGAAGAGTTCTATACCGTCTTTGTCAGCCGCGTGGCCAAGGGACGCGGACTGGACTACGACTTCGTCGACAGCATTGCCCGCGGACGCGTATGGACCGGCCGCGACGCGCTGAAGCTGGGCCTGGTGGATGCACTGGGCGGACTGGATGACGCCATCAGCATCGCTGCCGACAGCGCCGGACTGGACACCTACACTGTGGTGGACTATCCCGCCAGCGACGACCTGCTTACCGAACTGATGAACAGCAAGAAGAAATCGTCGGGCACTATCAATGCCCAGAGCGACATAGCCGCGACCCCCTACCCTATGGTTCCCACTGCCGGCGACGGCATCTGGATGAGCGGCAACCGGATGGTGCAGACCCTGAACCGCATCTGCGACACCAAAGGGCTGCAGGCTCGCGTGGAATTCTTTATTATCGAGAATTGAGCAGGGCATTTTAGCGGCTGATTGCCGATTTTCGCCGAACACAAACCAAGCATCAACTTAAAACCAAGATAATGAGAAAAGTAAAAGTAGGACTGGCCCAAATGACATCGGGCCCCGACAAAGAAAAAAACATACAGCGATACAGCGAAAAAGTGCGCCAGCTGGCCGCTGAAGGGGCGCAGATTGTCTGCCTCCAAGAGCTGTTCGCTTCGCTATATTTCTGCGACACTGAGGACTATCACAACTTCCGCTATGCCGAACCCATTCCCGAAGGGCCGACGACGCAGCATTTTATGGCCCTCGCCAAAGAGCTTGGCGTGGTCATCGTTTGCTCGATTTTCGAGAAGCGCGCCGAAGGCCTCTACCACAACACCACCGCCGTGATCGACGCCGACGGCAGCTATCTGGGCAAATATCGCAAGATGCACATTCCCGACGACCCAGGCTATTACGAGAAATTCTATTTCACCCCCGGCGACCTCGGCTACAAGGTGTTCCAGACCCGCTTTGCACGCATCGGCGTGCTTATCTGCTGGGACCAGTGGTATCCCGAAGCTTCGCGCATCACCGCCCTGATGGGTGCCGAGATACTCTTCTACCCCACCGCCATCGGCTGGGCCATCGACCAGGACGAGGCCACCAACGACGAGCAATACCAGGCCTGGCAGACCATCCAGCGCAGCCACTCGGTGGCCAACGGCGTGCCCGTGGTCAGCGTGAACCGCACTGGCCGCGAGGGCAATATGCAGTTCTGGGGCGGCTCGTTCGTCACCAACGCCTTCGGCCGCGTGCTGTGGCAGGGTCCGCACCTTGAGGAGTGTATCCACGTCCAGGAGCTCGACCTCGACGACAGCGACAAATACCGCCGCCACTGGCCCTACCTGCGCGACCGCCGCATAGACAGCTATAGTCCAATTCTGAAAAGATACATCGACTGACAATATTCTGCAAATAGCAAAAACGATAACTGCGTCAGCCACTAACGCATTCACGCAATAACGCACTAACGCATTATGATAATAACTCCCACACCTAAAGACCGCGGGTTCTATATGCCCGCCGAATGGCACCAGCACGAAGCCACCTGGCTCAGCTATCCACACAACGAAGACTCCTGGCCGGGAAAGATCGACAGTATTTTCCCATCCTACCATCTGTTTATCAAAACACTGACCGAAGTTGAAACAGTCCACATCAACGTTCAGGACGAAGCGATGGAAAAACGCGTCCACGATGCATTGAAAGAGATCGGTGCCTTTATGGTGAACGTTGAGTTTCACCGCTTTCCGACCAACGATGCCTGGTGCCGCGACCACGGTCCCGCCTTCCTGCTGAACCACAAGGTGGCCGGAATGCGCGCCATAGTCAACTGGAGCCACAATGCCTGGGGCGGCAAATATCCTTTCGAACTCGACACCCAGATACCAGCCCACATAGCCAAGCATCTCGGAATGACGATGTTTGAGCCAAATATCGTGATGGAAGGCGGCTCGATAGACGTCAACGGCAAGGGCGACCTGCTGACAACAACCTCCTGCCTGCTAAACCCCAACCGCAACCCCAACCTGAGCCAGCAGCAGATAGAAGAGCACCTGCGCGCCTACTATGGTGTCGATAATATCATCTGGCTTGGCGACGGCATCGTCGGCGACGACACCGACGGCCACGTCGACGACCTGAGCCGTTTTGTCGACGACGACATCATCGTCACCGCCGTCGAAGAAGACCGCAACGACGAGAACTATGCGCCCCTGCAGGCCAACCTCAAGCTGCTGAACAGCTGCCGTTTGGCCAGTGGCAAGCAGCCCACCGTCGTAGAACTGCCGATGCCATCGCTGGTGGAATACGAAGGCCAGCGCCTGCCGGCATCATACGCCAACTTCTACATCTGCAACGGTTTGGTAATCTTCCCCACCTACAAGTGCGCCAACGACACGCGCGCGGCCTACATCCTCGAAGAATGCTTCCCGTCGCGCGAAATCGTAGGCATCGACAGCACCGACATCATCTGGGGTCTGGGCAGCTTCCACTGCCTCAGCCAGCAAATGCCGATGTGAAAGCAAAACTAAAGTCACACAACGAAAAAAAGGCTCTTCTGCTTATGCAAAAGAGCCTTTATACTTTTAGGGAGCACTATTACATACTCATTTTCAGCTGCTCAACATAGTCGTTAATTCGGGTCATCTGCCCCGGGATGTCAATGCCTTGCGGACATTCGGCCAGGCAATGGCCGCAGCCGATGCAGTGGTCGGCCTGACGGAACGACGGCACGGCGCGGTCGTATCCCACCAGGAAAGCCCGTCGCGCGCGACGGAACTCCTTCTGTTCCTCGCTTATCGCCTCGCTGTCGCCATTCATCACGTTGCCCTCATTCAGGCACTTGTTGAAATGTGCAAAAACCGTGGGAATATCAATGCCATAGGGACAAGGCATACAATACTTGCAATTTGTACACGGCACAGTCTTGAAGTTGGCGAAAACGTCTGCGATTTCCTCAAGCATCCGCAACTCATCGTCGTTCAACGGCTTGTGCGGCGAATAGGTACGAATGTTGTCCTGCAGGTGTTCCTTGTATGTCATACCGCTCAAAACCGTAAGGATGCGCGGCTGGTTGCCAGCGAAGCGGAAGGCCCACGAGGCCACCGACGCCTGCGGGTCGCGCTCCTTCAAAAGGCTGACAGCGTGGTCGTTGAGGTTGACCAACTGGCCGCCCAGCAGCGGTTCCATAACAAAAGCCGGAATATTGCGCTTCTCCAGCTCACCGTACAGATAGCTGGAGTTGGTGTTGCTCTCGTTTATCAGTTTCGAATGGTTCCAGTCCACATAGTTGTGCTGAATCAGAACGTGGTCCCAATGGTAAAGACCCTGATCCTGAAGTGAAAGCAGATAATCGAAGACCTTTATGTCGCCGTGATACGAGAAACCCAGGTTGTGGATACGGCCTTTTTCGCGCTCCTCACAGAGGAAATCGAGCATCCCGTTGTCGAAGAAGCGCCGCTTGAGGGTTTCCATCGGGTCGAGTTCGTTGCCGGCCAGGTCGCGTCGCGTACCGCCAATGCTGTGAAGCATATAGTAGTCCAGATAGTCCACCTTCAGTTCCTTCATCGAATTGTGGTACATCTTGATACTCGCTTCGCGCGGCCAGGTTTCAGCCACGAAATTAGACAGCTTTGTCGAAACAAAATAATCGCTGCGTTTATGACGGCTCAAGGCAATGCCAACGGCGTGTTCCGAACGGCCCTTGCAGTAAGGCGGAGCCGTATCGAAAAGGTTGACACCGTGCTCGATGGCATAGTCCACAAGGTCGTTGATGGCATCCTGATCAAGCTCCAGGTCCTGTTCGCGTCCGCTCTGGCCCTCGATGGTCGGGAAACGCATACATCCATAGCCCAGCAGCGACACCAGCTCGCCGTGCAGATTCTCGCGCATAGTCATCTTTCCTACAGGCACTTCGCCAAGGCTGACACCCTCTGCCACAGTCTCGTTCTTGGGGCTGCAGCCCGCTGCAACAGCCGCCACAGCAACGCTACCGGCACCCGCCAGCTTCAAAAATCCTCGTCTGTCTATCTGTTTATCGTTCATCTTGTATTAATGATTTTCAACTACATATCGCCAAGCGTCCCGCGCAGCGAGAAAGTTCCGAAAGGGTTGTCGAAAGCGCTGCCGTAGAACGAGCCATAGCCGCCACAGTATCCGCCAAACGGACCACCAAAATAGAGCGGGCCGAAGGTTCCGGCGCGGTCGTCGACAACAGTGAGGTGCACATCAAGATAACTCTTTTCGCCCACCTTGTAGCGCATTGCTGCCGAAAAGGCGGTGGCATCGAGGGGCACGGGGCCGCCCGCAAGCCACGGATTGGCCAGCGCTGCCGATGCCAGCATCCCACTGCTGTGCATCAGCGATGCCGCCACCCACAGCCGGTCGTTGACCTTGTACGAAGCCGCAATGCTGATTGCCGCCGCAGCCGCACGCGGGTTGCGCACCGGAGCCAGGCTGCGCGTCTCGCGAACGCCCAGGTTGTAGCCTCCGGGATAGAGCGAATAGGAATCAATCATCGATGCCGAAGCACTGATTTTCAGTCTGTCGTTAGGAGTGAGCACCACCGTTGGCGTAATCGAGAAGCCCGAAGCCGAAAGGTTGCGACCACCCATCACCGTTGCACCCATCGACAGGTGGAAGTCCCACTTCCTGACGCTGTCGGCCGGCTGCACAGAGGTGTTGCGCAGCGATGCCGGACCCTGAACGGTCAGGTCGTCGCTGAGCGAGACAATGCTGTCCTGCTGCGAGCGTGCCGTCGGCAAGACAACAATGCACAAAAACAATAATATAGCACTAATTCTTTTATTCATATATCTCCAAAACGAAAAAACCTTTATTTTATTATGTACCAAATTACAATTCTTCCAAATCAAACCTCCGTCTCAGGCAAACAAGGCGCGAAAAGCCTCCTCTATTACCGAGACCTCAACAATCTCTATTCCAAAGCGTTTCTTATCGATGCCGCGCGAGTTGTACTTAGACACAAAAACCTTCTCGAACCCCAGCCTGTCGGCCTCGGCGATGCGGTGTTCCACGCGGCTCACCGGGCGCACCTCGCCGCTCAAGCCCATCTCGGCCGCAAAGCAATAGCGCGGCGAAATAGGGATGTCCACATTCGACGACAGCACCGAGCAGGCCACAGCCAGGTCGATGGCAGGGTCGCTGACGCGGATGCCACCGGCAATGTTGAGGAACACATCCTTAGCACCGAGCTTGAAGCCGCAACGTTTCTCGAGCACAGCCAAGAGCATCGACAAGCGTCTGAAATCAAACCCGTTGGCATTGCGCTGCGGAGTGCCGTATACGGCCGACGAAACCAGCGACTGCACCTCGATGAACATCGGCCTGACACCTTCGAGCGTGGCGGCGACCGCACATCCGCTCAAGGTCTCGTCGCGCTGCGAAAGCAGAAATTCCGACGGGTTGGCCACCTCGCGCAAGCCGTTGCCCTGCATTTCGAAGATGCCAATCTCCGCCGTCGAGCCGAAGCGGTTCTTCAGCGAGCGCAGCAGGCGGTAGCCATAGTTGCGGTCGCCCTCAAACTGCAGCACGCAGTCCACAATATGCTCCATCACCTTCGGCCCTGCCAGGGTACCGTCCTTGGTGATGTGGCCCACCAGCAGCACAGGCACATTATTCTCTTTTGCAAAGCGTTGAAACTCGTTGGTGCATTCGCGAATCTGCGAAATGCTACCCGCCGACGAGTCGATGTTTTCGGTGCAGATAGTCTGAATAGAATCGACCACAAGGATGTCGGGGGCCACCGTGTCGATATGCTCAAAAATGCGCTGCGTGACCGTTTCCGACACCACGTACATATCCCCCTGCTCCCCGTTTCCAAGCCTGTCGGCGCGCATTTTTATCTGCTGCTCGCTTTCCTCGCCGCTGACGTAAAGTATTCGCCTGCTGGGAATTGCCAGCGCCGTCTGCAGCAGCAGCGTCGACTTGCCGATGCCCGGCTCGCCACCCAGCAGTATGAGCGACCCCGGGACGATGCCGCCACCAAGGACACGGTCGAACTCGGCGCATCCCGTTGCAATGCGCTGCGTCTCGTTGGCCACAACCTCGCCGATGCGCTTGGGCTTGGAGACACCAGCACCAGCCTTAGCCCTCGTCGCCGACGAGCCCGTCTTCGGCGCCTGGACCACCTCCTCGCTGAAGGTGTTCCACTTGCCGCACTCGGGGCACTTGCCAAGCCACGTGCTCGACTGGTAGCCGCACTCGCTGCAGAAAAAGTATGTCTTCGCTTTTGCCATAATTATATTATATTGCGTTAATGCGTTATTGCGCAATTGCGTTAGTGGCTACCGCAGCAACTCTCAACTCTCAACTCTCAACTCTCAACTCTCAACTAACAATGCCGCTCCCTGCCGTTCACATATATGGCGCTGAAGGGACGCGACGGACACAGATACTCGCACGCGCCGCAGCCCGTACAGCGGTCGGTGTTGACCGACGGCACCTGCACCTCCGACCCCTCACGGTCGACCATCACGATGGCCTCGGAAGGACAATGGCGGGCACAGTTGCCGCACTTCACGCCGTCGCGGTAGGCAAGGCAATTGTCGGCAACAACAACAGCGTAACCTATATGGATATCAGTCTTCTGCTCCTTACTGACAGGATGGATGGCCCCTGCGGGGCAAACCTCGCTGCATCGCGTGCATTCGGGACGGCAGAAACCGCGCTCGAACGACATTTCGGGCTGCATCAGCGTCTGCAGGCTCTGCGACGGACGCAGCACGCCGTTGGGACACTCGGCAACGCACAGCTGGCAGGCCGTGCAATGGCGCGTGAAATTGTTGAGGCTCAGCGCACCTGCAGGTTTCAGCGGCACATCGCGGTGCGGTATCTGCTTCTGCTCCACAGCGGCCAGGCCACCGTCCACCTTCACCTGCTGGGCGTGCACAGCGGCAGCGCCGGCCACCAATGCCGTGGTTGCCAAAAACTTGCGCTTGCCGTCATCGACTGTCTCGCCCTTCTTCGCAGCCGCAGCCTCCTTCGCAGTTCCCTGTGCAGCGCTTGCCGTTTTCGGTTTTCTGCCATAGTGCAGCGCATCAAACTTGCACTCGTCGATGCAGTCCATACAGGACACGCAGCGCGAATAGTCGATGCGATGGTGCTCGATGTCGATGCACGACGCCTTGCAGCCGCGCTCGCACTTGTGGCAGTTCTTGCACTTGTCGGCATCGATCACGGGGCGCATCAGCGAGAAGCGCGACACCAGGCCCAGCACCGTGCCCACGGGACACACCGTGCTGCACCACGTCCTGCCGCGGCGCAGAGCCAGAAAGCCCACCACAACCAGCGTGACGGCAGCCACAGCCAGCGACAGGCCGCTCTTGAGCCACACGTCGGCCTCGTAGAAGGCATAGTTCTCGTGATGCTCGGCTATGCCGGCAAGCAGGTTGTTAACCCACTTGTAGACAGGCTGAAACAGATTGGAAGCAATGCGCCCGTATGCGCTGTAGGGCTCGATCAGACCCACCAGGCCCGTCAGGCCGCACAGCAGCAGAATGACGAACACTGCCAGCAGCGAATAGCGCAGCCAGGCCTTTTCGCGGACATAATGGAAGCGGCCCTTCTTGACCTTGCGGGCAACGAAGTTGAAACCGTCCTGCATCACGCCCAGCGGACACATAATCGAGCAATACCAGCGGCCGAACAGCAGCGTCACCAGCAGCACCAAGGCCACCACGACAAAATTGCCAGCCAGCACGGCAGGCACCAGCTGCATCTTGGCAATCCAGCCAAACCAGCCGCGCAGTATGCCGGTAAAATCAAGAAACACGAGCGTCAACGCCACAAAGACGATGACAGCCAAAACAGTACGTATTTTTCGCATCATAAACAAATGTGTTTTTTCGTTTTTTGCCTTTCCCATCTGTGCAGTCGGGATGAAAGACACAAATGGATATAAATAATGTTGTAACGCCGGAACATCTTAAAAATTGCACCGCACCCGAAAAAAAATTGCCATCGGCAAAACTGCCACCCCGACGGTGCAGCTGCCGCCACCCCGCCAAGGCCAAAAACCATCCCTCGTCGGACCAAAAACCGGTCAAACCCCACCATCGCCGAATTTGGTAAAAATATGGTAGGAATTTGAGTGAACTTTGATAGGTAATTGGTGTTGACAATCAAGCAGTTGCAAAAGCGGTTTTTTGACTGTTTTCGGCACTTTCAAAACTTTTTTGAACTAAATTTATTATTAATTGGAAATCAATGCAATACAAAGCATTTTGCCCAATTTTCGCATCTTTGTGCCTACACACCGTTTTTCGGTCGCAGGACACGTTTCGCAGGCGAGGCGGCAGCGTACCATCGCCCGGTCGGTCTGTTGCTGCGCAGGCACCTCGACCGCGGTTTTCTCTGCGGCCCGTTTGCTGAAGCCGCACAGGGTTGCCCTGCGGAATCAAGGCAGCAAAACCGTCGGGGAAAGCCCGTGCCGACGGGCCGCAGCAGTGGCGAAAGGTGAACTGAGGAAAAATAATTGCTGTGATATTGCTGAAAATTAGTATTTTTGCAAAAGGAATGGGATTTGCACGAGAGTCTTAAAAATCTATAAATCAACAGACAAAACGGTCTGCAACTTTTCATTCGGCATAACAAATGGCGATTGGGGAAGGGGATTGGAAGGCAATCCGTTCCGGCATAACACTTGAAATATCAATAAAAAAACAACAACATTATGGCTTTTTTAACCACAAAGAACCTCAAAGGTGACATTTTCGGCGGCATAACGGCGGGCATTGTGGCCCTTCCGCTGGCGCTGGCTTTTGGCATACAGGCATTTGGCGGCATCGACGACCCCGCCGCCAGTTCGATGGGAGCCCTGGCGGGCCTGGTCGGCGCGACGCTGCTGGGCTTTTTTGCGGCCCTGTTCGGCGGCACGCATTCGCAAATCAGCGGTCCTACGGGTCCGATGACGGTCATCACGGCATCGCTTGTTTCGGGCGTGTGGGCCTCGTCGCACGGCTCGTTCAGCGAGGTGCTGCTGGCGATGTCGCTGGCGGGAATGTTCTGCGGCCTGTTCCAGATATTGTTCGGAATCATCAAGATAGGTAAATATGTGCGCTATATCCCCTACCCCGTTCTGTCGGGATTTATGAGCGGCATCGGCATCATCATCATCCTGCAGCAGCTGTATCCGCTGGTGGGCCTGAAGTCGCCCGTGATGACGATCGATATGATCACCGAGCTGCCGACGCGCGTGGCCGGCGGCATCTCGCTGAGCGCCCTGTGGCTGGGTCTGGGCACCATAGCCATCATCTACCTGTTTCCGCTGCTGACAAAGAAAATACCGGCAACGCTTGTTGCACTGATAGTTATGACCGTCGTGTCGCTTTTTATGGATCTGCCTGAGAAGCTGACCATCGGCAACATTCCGGCCGGGCTACCAGTGCCGTTCTTTGCCAAAGAGGGCATCGAAATGGCCGGCATCGACTGGCTGGGCATACTGAAAGCCAGCATCATACCGGGACTGACCCTGGCGGGTTTGGGTTCGATCGACACCCTGCTGACCTCGGTGGTGGCCGACAACATCACCAAGACGCACCACAACAGCAACAAGGAGCTTGTGGGACAGGGCATTGGCAACATCGTTAGCGGCCTGTTCTGCGGCATCGCCGGTGCCGGTGCAACGATGCGCACGGTGGTCAACGTCAAGAGCGGCGGCCGCACGCAGCTGAGCGGTATGGTCCATTCGCTGTTTCTGCTGGCCATCCTGCTGGGTTTGGGCAGCCTGGTGAAGTACGTGCCGCTGTCGGTATTGGCGGGCATCCTTATCACCGTGGGCTGGGGCATCATCGACTTCAAGGGTTTCAAGGACTTGCTGAGAATCCCCAAGGCCGACGCATTCGTGCTTGTCGTCGTGTTCCTGCTGACAGTGTTTGTCGACCTGCTGACGGCCGTGGGCATCGGTATGGTGATTGCCTGCGTGCTGTTTATGAAGCGCGCCAGCGACCTGGTGGAGGGCGGCTACAGCTCGTCGGTGATGACCGACAGCGACCTGCGCCGCGGTCTGCCGGCACCCCCGCAGGCCGACTTCGACAAGTCGAAGCCTTGGAGCGACGAGGGCGGAATAACCGACGAGATGCTGAAACACATATACATACAGCGTTTGAACGGACCTATTTTCTTCGGTTCGATCACCAAGTTTCAGGAGGTGATGAACGACATACCCGAGGATGCCAAGGTGGTCATCATACGTATGCGCCTGGTCAGCTTTATGGATCAGTCGGGCCTCTACGCTATGGAAACGGCCATCAAAGACCTGCAGGCCAGAGGCATAATGGTGCTGATGACCATCATACAGCCGCAGCCGCTGTATATGCTGAAGACGATGAAGCTGATTCCCGAAGTTGTGCCCGAAGAGCATACCTTCAAGACCTTCGAAGATTGCACGGAATTCCTGAAAACGCTGAAGTATGAAAGCCGAAACGACTGACAATCTGTTCACATCGCGTATGAAGCTGGCCGACATCATCACGGCCAACCACAACATCATACTGCTGCTGCCACGTTTCGGCATTCCGCTGGGATTCGGCGACAAGTCGGTTCGCGAAGTCTGCACTGCCAACAACGTGCCAGTCGACTTTATGCTGCTGATTTGCAACGTCTATACCTTTGACGACTATCTGCCCGACATCGAGAGCCTTGCGGCGACGGATATGCGTCCGCTGCTGAAATACCTGGAGGAGTCGCACAGCTACTACACCAACGAGCGCCTGCCGCATATCGAGGTCCATCTGCACCACATTGCCGACCGCATCGGACAGCGCTACGGCGAGATACTTAAGAAGTTCTATGCCGACTTCCGCCGCGAAATCACCGAGCACTTCCGCGAAGAGGAGCAGTACGACTTTCCGAAACTGAGAAGCCTGCAGGACGGAACCCGGAAGGCGGAAGGTGGAAGGCGGAAGGCGGAAAGCGGGAAAAACAAGTCGCACAACGGACTGGTGGACAAGCTGAACGACCTGACCCAGATTGTATACAAATACCTGCCAGGCAACGTGCTGCCCGAAGAGACAATGGAAGTGGTGTTCGACATCCTGCAGCTGTCGGCCGACATTCAGAAACACGCCCTCATAGAAGACAAGATTCTTATCCCTTATATGAAGTGGCTGGAAAGGAGACTGAAATGAATCCTTTAATATCTGTGCTGATTGTCGAGCCCTCGGAAATCATCTGCGAGGGGCTGAAAGCTATGCTCAAGACATCGGGCAAATACAATGTGCTTTCGCCCTTGCACGATGCAGCAAACCTCTCCGAAAGGCTAATGGCCGCGCGCCCCGACATACTGATTTTCAACCCCACCCTGCTGACGGCCCCACGGCAGCAGCTGGCGACGATGGCACAGGAACGCCCGACGATGCCGGTGGTGGCTCTTGTTTACCAATATGTTGAGGATTCGATTTTGGCCAACTTCCGCTTCGTCATCGACATAAGATGTTCGTACAGCACACTGTTGTCGCAGCTGCAGGCGGCGATGGCCAACAGCAACAACGAGGACGAAACGGCGGAAAGCCCTGAGAACTACGAGCTAAGCGAACGCGAGACCGACGTGCTTGTGCTTGTGGCCAAAGGCTTGAGCAGCAAAGAAATTGCTGACAAGTTAAGCATTTCGGTCCACACCGTCAACTCGCATCGCAAAAACATCACACACAAGACAGGCATCAAATCGGTTGCCGGTCTGGCCGTCTATGCGATGATTCACAATCTGATGGAATAGCCGCTATTCGCTGACATAGATTCGCTTGACACGCGGCGAGACGGAAGTGAGAATCTCGTAAGGAATGGTGCCTGCCGACTCGGCCATACGGCACAACTGCGAAGCAGAGCCAAAGACGACCACTTCGTCGCCCTCGCTGCAGGGCACGTCGGTGACATCGACAAAACACATATCCATACATACGCTGCCAATGACGGGAGCCTGCATACCGTTGATTTCCACCGAGCCGCGGCCGTAGCCCAGATTGCGCGAAAAGCCGTCGGCATAGCCTATGGGAATGATGGCTATACGCGAGTCGCGCTCGGCAATCCAGCGCCGGTTGTAGCCCACCGAGTCGCCAGAAGGTATGTTTTTGACCTGCGAGATGCGCGTCTTGAGTGTACTGACAGGACGCAGCATTCGCTGGATTGCAGGCTCGGGCGAAATGCCATAGAGACCTATGCCCAGACGCACCATATCCATCTGGGCCTCAGGGAAGCGCGTGATGCCCGACGAATTGAGAATGTGGCACAGTATGTCGTCCCTGCCAAGCAGTTGCTTGAGGCGCGACGAGCCTTTGCGCATCCGCTCAATCTGCATCCTGGTGAAGTCGTCCATCGCCGGATCTTCACTACAGGCAAGGTGAGAGAAGATGGAACGGACCGTCAGCGGCGAGCCGTCCTGCTTGAGCATCTCGGCAAGCCGGGGTATGTCGGCATCGGAAAAGCCAAGGCGATGCATACCCGTATCAAGCTCTATATGAATAGCTACAGGCTTGTTGCTGTCGGCATAGACACGCGCAACATCGGAGAAAAGATGCAGGATGCGGAAACTGTAGATGTCGGGTTCGAGATTGTAGCGGATTATGTTGTCGAAACTCTCCTCCTCGGGGTTCATAACCATAATGGGCAACGTGATACCGTTGCGGCGCAATTCGACACCCTCGTCGCAATAGGCCACTGTAAGATAGTCGATATGGTTGAACTGCAGCGTATTGGCAATCTCCACCTTGCCCGCGCCATAAGAAGAGGCTTTGACCATCGCCATAAGCTTTGTTGTGGGTTCGATACGCGAACGGTAGAAGTTAGCGTTATGGACCAAAGCGTCAAGATTGACTTCCATAATAGTCTCGTGGCGTTTGCGTTGCAGTACCTTGGCGACTTTCTCGAACGAGAAGACGCGTGCGCCTTTCAGCAGTATGGTCTCGTTCTGGAAATCGGAGAATGGGTGCTTGAGCAAGAAGTCCTCTGTCGTTGGGTAGAAATAGCTTTTGATGTCGGCAAACTGGCCCCGGTTGCGGCCTATTGCCTCACCGATGCCGACAAGCTTGGTAATACCACGCTGGGCGATGAGCGATGCCACCTGCGAATATAGGCGTTCTTCGGGAAGGCCCGACTGAAGTATATCGCTGATGATTAGGGTCTTGTTGAAATGCTGGCGCTCGTGCTGGACAAAGTCGAGAGCAATGGAGAGCGAGTTTATATCGAGACTGTAGCTATCATTGATTAAGAGGCAATTGTTGACGCCCTCGTCCATTTCGAGGCGCATAGCAACCGGCAGCAGCGTGCGGCACCGGCTGGCGATGACATCACCGTCGTAGCCCAAGTAGAACAGAAGCGTGATACAGTGCATCGCATTTTCGATGGAAGCACGGTCGACAAAAGGTATCTCAATATCGTACTGGGATTGTATTTCGACACCGTTATGCTTCACTTTCAACAACGTGGAATGGTCTCTGACATCGACCTCCATCAGTTGGATTGCATTCTCGCCGCTGCGACCCCAGGTATAGCGATTAAGGCTCCGAAGGCTCTCCTTTTCCGATATTACCGAATGAATGTCCTTATGATCCAAGCAATAGATAAGAACCTGGCAATGAATAAAGAGCTGAAGTTTCTCGGCTATTTTTTGGTGACGCGTGAGGAAATTCTCGTCGTGTGCCTGACCGATATTCGTAAAGATGCCTATTGTCGGCTGAATGACGTTGCGCAGAGGCTCCATCTCGCCAGCCTCGGAGATACCAGCCTCAAAGACAGCGAAGTCGTTGGCATCGGACATCTGCCATACCGAAAGCGGCACTCCGATTTGGGAATTATAGCTCTTGGGGCTTGCAACAATATTGTGATCGGACGAAAGTAGCTGCACAACCCAGTCTTTAACAATGGTTTTACCATTGCTGCCCGTTATACCTACGACTGGTATGTCGACACTCGTGCGACGTTGCTCGGCGACACGTTGCAGGGCCGCAACAACATCCTTCACATACCAGAAGTTGGCATCCTTCAACAAATCAATCTTAGCGCGTTTTTCCTCATCAAGTTCGCTGCTGACGACGAAATTACGCACCCCTTTTGCATATAGTTCAGCAATATAGTTGGCACCATTGTTGCGTTTGGTGCGAATGGCAAAGAAAAGAGTGTTGCTTGCATCTGTAAGCTTGCGGCTGTCGGTCAGCAAGCTTGTAAACACGGCCGCGTCGGATACGACACGGCAGTCGGTATATTTCAAGAATGAAGTTAGTTCAGAAGCTGTCATATTCACTTTTTGGTTTTCATTATACGGAAAGCAAGCTGGCAGTCAAGGCATTTTTTCCGACTGCAGTACTCCGTATAACGCTGAATGACGGATTGCGATTCGGCGGCGTTTCCGATTTTTATACCGGCACTTTCCCACAGGCGGGTTATGCGGTTGTCTTCCGGGGAAAGCTGCTGAAGCAGGTTGAAAGCCCCCTCCTTGTACATTTCAGCTCCGTGCGCCACACCATATTCATAAAGAAGCGGAATCCAAGCATTGATTATTATCGTATTTATCAAGCTTTTGCCCAATGATTTAGAACTGCGTTCAGTCTCCTTGTCGAAATTGTAGTGCGACTGCCAGTACTCGGAAGCCTGCACGACAAAGAGCTTGCTAACCGTACCTGCGTCCTCGGCATCAAGCATCTTGGAGAAAAGATTGCTGCTTTTCGACATCAGGTCGGAAAACTGGCTGATGCGAAGCGTCGGGAAACTTGACGGTCGCACACGGAAGAATTTCCACAAATGGCCTTCCATTGGCGTAAGCTGGTAGGCAGCACTAAGATACTTGTATTCGCGCTGCAACTTTTTGGGATACTCGTCGTTAAAGTCGCCGTCGAGCAAGCCTGCCTGTCCCATATACAATGCTTCGACACGGAATGGGTTGTCCTTTATTTTGGCAACAATACGCATCGGCGTCACCTTGGCCAGCAATTCGAAGGCAAAAGCATTGGTCTTACCTCCAAAATAGTGCGCCGTAAGCCAATAGCAGGCCTGCTCCCAGCTGCCTTTCGACTCTTTCAGTATACGTTCCACGTCGCCGGATTTGCGCTCGATACGTTCAACAAGCAGCCGATCCTGACTCAAATGATAAAGGAAATCCGGTATATCCTTAAGTCTGGAGGCGCAAGGAATCTGCGTGTCGTCGGCAGGATTCATCAGGCTATCGTAATTGTCCCACACATACTGAGGCAGCGATTGCGATATGTCGAGAGTCTGAACCTTCTTGCCATTCTCCAGAACAATATCGGCATCATATATATATACAACGTGCAAAATCACATTGTTATACGCCTTGTCGTCCGAATGTCCGTGCTGATTCCAGTCCGATGCACGCGTATGCACCTCAACATTACCTGCCCAATGAAGGCCGCCGATAACAAGACGGGAATCCAAAAAATCAGGACCCGCATCCCGATTCAACTCTCCAGGACGCTCCACAACGACAGGAAGGCCTTCCGTCGTAACAAGAGGGCCTTCAAGCAACCGATGTTGCCAAACGTATTGTAGAAAAGCTTCCGTCATCCGTACAAAGAATTGAGAGTCAAACCATCTGTTCCATCCGCTCGCAGATTACTAATTAAACAGATCTTTCATTTTGTCAAAGAATCCGCGTTCCTGCTTCGACGGATTGGGTTGGAAGTTAGGCCTCTTGCCGAGGTCTTCGAGTATGGATTTCTCTTCCTTCGTCAAGCTCTTGGGAATCCATACGTTAATGCTGACAAGCAAGTCGCCGCGCGAATAACCGTTCAAATCGGGCAGACCCTTACCTTTCAAGCGTATGACTTTACCAGAAGGGGTACCCTGTTCTATTTTCACACGCACTTTGCCGTTGAGTGTTGGAATTTCTATCGAACCACCCATTGCCGCATCGGCGAACGTGATGAATGCGTTGTAAAATAGGTTATTGTCCTGACGTTCAAAAATCTCGTTAGGTATTTCTTCAACTTGTATGATAAGGTCTCCAGGGATACCACCGTGGGGAGCAGCATTGCCCTGTCCACGCATCGACAGTTGCATTCCGTCGCTTACACCAGCAGGAATATTGATGGTTATGATATCCTCGGCTTTGACGATTCCTTCACCGTGGCAGTCGGGGCATTTGTCCTTGATGATACGGCCCTGTCCGCCACAATACGGGCAAGCCGACTGGGTCTGCATTTGGCCAAAAAGCGAACGACGCAACTCGGTAATAACGCCCGTGCCGTGACAGTGCGAGCAGGTCTCGTAACTGTTGTTGCGTGCTCCCGTACCGCCGCAGGTCTTGCAGCTTACATACTTGTTGACCTTGATTTTCTTTTCTACGCCCTTGTCTATCTCTTCAAGCGTCAGTTTCACTTTTATGCGAAGATTGCTGCCTCGCGACATAGGGCGACCGCCACCACGGCTATGCGAGTCGCCAAACCCACTGAAACTGAAACCGCCACCTCCGAAAAGGTCGCCAAAAATGTTGCCAAGGTTCGAGAATATGTCGTCCATACTCATTCCTTGTGCGCCATATCCGCCGGCACCGTCCAGACCCGCGTGGCCAAACTGGTCGTAGCGAGCCTTCTTGTCCGGGTTGCTGAGCACATCGTATGCTTCGGCAGCCTCCTTGAATTTCTCTTCGGCCTCCTTGTCGCCAGGATTGCGGTCAGGGTGATATTTGAGAGCCAGCTTACGATAAGCCTTCTTCAAATCCTCTGGCGAGGCATTCTTGTCGACACCCAATACCTCATAATAATCTCTTTTTGACATAATATGTTTTGGAATTCTTGTTTTTCTCTATCTGTCTGCATCAGTTCGCAACAACCACCTGTGCAAAGCGAAGCACCTCGTCATTAAGGAAATAACCCTTCTTGACGACATCAATTACCGTACCTTTGGCTTCGGGCGTGGGGGCCGGTATCTGCGTGATGGCCTCGTGGAAGTTCTCGTCGAACTTCAATCCCTTTGCATCCATCGGCTTCAATCCTTTTTGTTGCAAAGCGTTCATCATATTTTTCAGAATCAGCTGCATACCCTCTTTTGCGGCATCGCCTTCTGCCATATTCTCCAAGGCGCGCTCCATATCGTCAATGATTGGAAGCATCAGCTTGATAACATCCTTTCCGCCATTAAGGATAAGGCTGGCCTTTTCGGCGCTGGTACGTTTGCGGTAGTTCTCATATTCAGAGTAGATGCGCATATACTTGTCGTTCATCTCTGCCAGCTTATGCCCCATCTCCTCCACTTTGGCGTTGAGTTCCTCATTGTGGCGTTCCACTCGCTTCTTACGGCCTCGTCTGCTGTTGTCTTCGGGCGACTCAGCCTCGTGTTCCGCCTGGGCTTCTGCCGTATTTTCATCCTTGGGGGAATCTTCTTTTTGTATCGTGTCCTGTTCTTCTACGAACTTCTCATTATCTTTCTGTTCCATTTTGTCCAATATTTATTATATTCTTTTGTCATATCAAAAACTTTGCCAACCTGACATTTTGTCAGTCTACTGACATTTTGTCACCTCTTGGGCGAAAAACATCTGACGGTGACATAGGACGAAGTTCCACAAGCCAGGCAAAACCGGGAAGACGCCTCTCGTCGTTCGGCAGTTGGTCGACGGGATACATCTTCATATCCGGCGAACCATACGTGGCAAACCTGCGGGGCTTGCGTTCCTTGAAATAAATGCGCATATCTGACCCAATGCCGGCATTTACGCCAATAAGCTGCTTTTCAATCTTCCCCACACTGTCGGGACCTTCGTCAACAACATAATACACCATCCGGGCCGAACCGAGTATATCAGCATACAGCGGTTCGCTTTTCCGGCAATAGACATCAGCATTGCGACCCTTCACCTGATTGAATTTCAGCGAATCGACTTTCTCAATGGCCATAACATTGTCCCGCATCTCGATCAGACGTACACCAGCACTGTCAAACAGGCAACGGATTGTATCGGCCGAACACTGGTACTCCTCGTACCACACCACAGGTTTGTAGTACATCGTCAGCATCGAATCGACGGCAGAATAGTAAAGCGAGTCACACATCGCCTGTGCATCAGAGCGATAGACACGCACATTGCGAAAAGCCTTGGCCGCCTCAAACTGGCGGTCGTCATTATTGTAGGCATATATTGTGTCGCCGTGCATAAAGAGCGAATCGCCCTTATCAATATATATAATCAGCGCCGAATCAGTGACAAACGAATAATGCTCCTCCTGGTTAGTTATGCCGACACGGCCCGCACACACGACATTGTTCAGTGTATCGACAATCACGACATTGCCGAAAGCCTCGCCATATTCGGTGTTGCCATTGAAGAAAAGCGTGTCTGCCGTCAGCCGTTTCTCGCAGTTTGTCAGGCGTGTAGCCTTGTACGAGCAGGCCTCGCGCGTATCGGTATTGTAAGTCCCGTCTTCGCTATACACCGTCGACGAGTCGCTGTAGATATACGTCGGCGAAATGAAAATCGCCAAACAGGTCTGCGTATTGTACAGCAGGGTATCCGTCTCCAGCAGCGATGACGAGTCGCGCAGCACCACATCGTCGAACAGATACAGGTCGCGGGTGTCCGAATGATAATACCCCTTCTGGCTGTCCATCTCCGCGCTACCCTGAACCGTATGCCCCCAATGGAAATACGATGCCGTCGACGTATTGCGGTCATAGCTGAGCAGGTCGGACTTCAGCACCGTCCGCCCGTCTATCAGCGTCACCGTGTCGCCCCACACGTCGGCGATGCGCGTCGTGCCGTCATATATGGCCGTCTCGCCATACAGCGTCGTCGTATCGGTTATCAGGATCTTGACATTCCTGTGTGCGACAAAGATATTGTTTCGTGTGTCGAACGAGGCCGAATCGGTGAAAAGCGTCATACCGTCGTGCATCGCCTTCACGTTCTGGTAAAGGATCCAGATATCAGGATTGTTCGGGTCGCGCGTGCCCATACCCGCCACGTACTCTATTATCTTTTGGCCGTTGGCAACCGGTAACGTGCCACACCCAAAAACAATCAACAATATTATTTTCAGCCAGTTCGAACGCATTTTACAAAAGGATACAATTTGCAAAAATACGAAAAAAAAGTCAAACGGGCACCTGCTCGTTGCATTATAGCTGAAAATATTGTTTTACAACGCCCTACAACTTCAGCCGCACCCTGGCCATAAACGTGCGTTCCGGCTGTGGAACGCCGCCGAAGTCGCGATAGCTGCAGTTGGCGATGTTGTGTACGTCGAACGAGAATGCAACTCTCGGAAAGGCATACTCCAGCGAAGCGTTGACAAGCACCGCATCAGGATAAGGATGCGGCTCACCTTCGGCATCGGCATATACGCCCTCGCGGTGACGGTAGTTGACGTCGCACTTCAGGCTCAGCGGCACATCGCTGCGAAACAGCACTTTGGCAGGCTTCAGCACAAGATAGACATTGGCTTTATGGCGCAGATAGTCCAAGTCGTAGCTGCTGACCATCCCCTCGGCATCCTGACGCTCAAAGCAGTACGAATAGCATCCGCCGACTTCGTCGATGCCTTTGCCAACGTGAAGCACCATCGTCAATTCAGCCCCTATGGCGTCAAGAACGGTATGATTCATCGAGTACCACACCTCCTCGTCCGCACGGCGCACCCAGTCTATGATGTCGCGCCCCGCACGGTAGTACGCAGCACCCAGCAGTGCCAGCCGACAGTCGGCAATCGTGGCCGTGTATCGCCCCTTCAGCTCGGCCGAAAGGCTGCGCTCGCTGTTCAGGTCGGGATTAGCCACCTGATTGACACTCTGGTAGTAAAGGTCCGTAAACGTCGGCACACGGAACGTGCGCGTCAGCGATGCGCCAAAGCGCCAGTGGCGCGATGGCTGCCAAATGGCATCCAGCGACGCGCCATAGTTGAAACCGAAGACGCTGTTTTGGCTACCAAGCAGGTCGGCCTCAAGGCTGCCGTTGTCAAAGTCAAGGCGATAGCCGCCAAAGAAATTGAGCGACAGACGCGAGGCCAGGTGGTTGTATTCCGACGGCTGGCGGCAAAGCCAGAAAGAGGTGTCCGCCTCGCCAAGCACACTGCTGACGATGCCCTCGCTCCGCACATCCACGCCGGCAAACAGGTCGCCCGTGCCGACGCGGCGCACCAGACGGCTGCGCACTCCGGCTATTTCCGACAGGTGATAGTTGTGGCCGCCATACCACGAGGGGGCCTCCACCCTGCCCTCGCGGAACAGTTCAAAGCGGTCGCTGTGCAGGCGGCCGTATGCGGCACTCTCAAGGCGTGCCGCACTCCAGCGGTGCACGTTCGTCGCCGTCAGCGTCAGCGTGCGCGTAGCCTCAAACTGGTCAGGGTACGACAGGCTGTAGAACGCCTGGCTGCCAAAATCCTTCATCTGCGCACCCGCGCTGACCGACCACACATCCCTTTCGCCGTGGCGGTCGCTCTGCAGATAGACATTGGCCTGGCGGTAGTCGGTATTGTCCATATAGCCGTCGCTGCGGGCGTACGACGCGGCAACGGTATGCGTCCATCGTCCTTTGACGGCGCTGCCCAGAACCGACAGCTTGGCCGTGCCGTTCGAGCCGCCACACGCCTCTGCCAGCAGGCGACTTTGAGCCTTCTCGTTGACAACAATGTTGACAGCACCGCAGAAAGCCACGATGCCGCGCGAAAGGAGCATAGAAGGTGTAAGGATTTCGATGCGTTCGACCATCGAGATGTCGATGGGAATGTCCATCAGATGGTGCCCCGTCTGTGCGTCTGTCAGGTTAATGCCGTTGACAAGCACCAGCATCTGGTCGAACGAGCCGCCGCGCATCGACAGGTCGCCCTGCACATCAGCCGTGCCGCGAACCCTGAGGTCGATACCAGCGACAAGCGTCAGCAGGTCGCCGACACTGTGAACAGAATGATTTGAAATGTCTTGAGCCGTCAGCACCACCGCAGGCTCAGCGGTAGTCTGCGTTGGCGTGGCAGGTGCCAGAATCTGCACCGCCGGCAGCGAAAGTTCCTCTGTCGGATCGTCCTCCTGCGCCTGTGCCACGGCAGGCATCAGCACCAGCGACAACGCTGCCACGGCGGCCGACTTGCGCAGTTGCCGGTCGGCGATGTACGATGCCAGACGGCCGATGGTCACCTCGCGGTGCAACGAATTGAAGACAGCATACGCCGCACGGCAGAAGCGGCGGAAACGGAACGAGTTGCTGCGAAAAATACTTACAGTTTGTTTGTTTAACATATAGATAAAATATTGATGGTTAGTCAATGAATCTGCCAATTATGCATCTCAACAAAAAAGGGAAGGCCTTGCCAGCCTTCCCAGTTATATTCCTATTGAATCAGAGTCAGCTTACTTGCCGGCGCGGGGTCCGAGGCGGTCCATAGCGCAGCGGAAACCAATCCACGAGGTCGAGCGTTCCTGCTCGTAGAAGCGGCGCGTGCCAGCCTGCATCCAGTAGGCGCGGTCGTTCCACGAACCACCCTTGACCACGCGCACCTTGTTGCTCAGCAGCGAGGTGACGTTGCGCTGGTTGGCCACATTGCGGCGGTACATCATATTGGTCACGCTGTCGGGGTTGGAGAGGGCATTGTCCTCGCCCATAGCGGCACCCTCTTCCTCGTCGTCGCCCGTGGCAACCCACTCGGTGATGCTCGAGTTGTTGGTGTAGTCGTAGATGTTCGAAGCATAGTCGCCGTCCAGATAGTTGATATTGTCAGCCTGACGGTAGTTGCGGCGGTTCAGGTCGTCGTCAACGTTCTTGTAGATAATGCTACCAGTGGTATCGTTGATGGCGATTTCCTCGTCGATATAGGTCGGGGTGCGATAGACATTGCCACGGAACGGGTTCTGGTCCTCGCCGCCAACGGGGTTCTGGTCCTTACGATAGACATCCATACACCACTCGCTGACGTTACCGGCCATATTGTACAGACCGTAGTCGTTGGGGAAATACCACTTGACGGGGCAGGTGTAGTCCCAGCCGTCGTTCAGGTTGCCGGCCACGCCCATAGCGTCGCCGCGGCTGCGCTTGAAGTTGGCAAGGAACTGGCCGTAGTATTTCTTGTTGGCCGAACGGACGCTCGAGCCGGCCCACGGATAGGTCTTATGCTCGACGATGCGCTCGTCGTAGGTGTTGCCGATCATACCCAGGGCGGCAAATTCCCACTCGGCCTCGGTAGGCAGACGGTAGTAAGGCACCAGGATGCCGTCCTCGCGGCGCACCTGACGGGGCTCGCCGCCGGCACTCGGGTCAAGGTTGTCGAGCTCGTTCTTCGACTCGCCACGATACTGGCCGGCCAGATAGACATCGGTCTGGAAAGCCGTCTCGCCGCGCAGGTCGGTGAGGTCAAGAACAATGATACCCTTGTCGACAAGGATTTTCTCATTGACGCGGTCGGTGCGCCAGATGCAGTACTTCTGAGCCTGCTCCCAGCTGACGCCGACAACTGGATACTGGTCATAGATGGGGCTCTGGAAATAATAGTCCACAAAGCCTTCGCGCCAAGCCAGCTTGTCGCGCCAGCAGTTGGTGTCGGGATAGATGGCACGCACGCGCTCGGGATATTCCTCGCCATAGGCACGCTTCATCCAATATACATATTCGCGATACATCTGGTTAGTGACCTCAGTTTCGTCCATATAGAACGACGAAACGGTGACGTTGTGGGCAACATTGTTCCACTGGAAACGCGAATCATCCGACACGCGGCCCATAGTGAAAGCACCACCTTCGATGAACACGAGGCCAGGAGCGGTGATCTGCTCGTTATACTCAGACACTTCAAATCCGCCCCATTCCGGGTCGTTGTAGTTCCAACCCGTGGCAGCCGATTTCTGCTTGCTGCAGCCCGTGATGACCAGGGCGGCGACTAACAGCAGAGTTGCGATTTTGACGTTTTTCATAATATAAATAGAATTTTATTTTCCTTTTTTTACGTTTGTTGCTTTGAAAAGTTTCGTTTTATGTCACTTTTATTTGCTTGCCGCGCGTCCATTCGGCGGCCGAGCGCATCAGGATCAGAACGACGGGCAGCGTATTGCCTTGACCTTGTGCTTCTTCTCGGGGCACGGCAGCAGGATGCCAAGCGACAGCTCGTGGGCGCCGGCAGTGTTGTTTGCCATTTTCGACACCGTCACGTCATAGCTGTAGCCGATCTTGAAATAGTCCTGCTGGAAACCCACCTGGAAGATGAAGGCATCGGCATTCTCGATGCCGTTGCGGAACCACACACCGACCAGGAACGGCATCCAGTCGAGATAGAGACCATAGTTGAAATAATGGAAACCAGCGCGATACTGATAAATGAAGTTGGGCGACAGCACCGGCGTGCCAAGACCCAGCGACGAGGTGCGGCGGGCCTCTTCAGAAATATTGATAAGCGCACCCACATTGCCGGTGAACTTCATCGGCAGCTTGGTGACGCCATAGAAACCATTGTTGGGCTGAGTGAGGTGCGAAGCGGCAAAGCCGGCATACCACGCTGAGCCATAGACCAGAAGACCCGCGTCGAAGTCGAGGTACCACACATTGGTATGCTCGGGGGGCTGGGCAGCCGACTGCAGCACGAAACCGGCCACAGGGTCAATCTCGTCGGGGAAATGGAGACCGTCCCAGTTGAGGCTGCTGTTGGCCACACCGGCCTTGAGGCCAGCATTGACCCAAAGGTCGCGAGCCAGCTGGAAGCGGAAGGCATACATTGCTGAAAACGAGCTTGTCGACAGCGCGCCGTGGTCGCCCTGGCGGTCGGTCATCAGCAGGGCGCCGACGCCGCCGTGAAGGGCATCGATATACTGGTCGTATGAAGCCGAAAAGGTGGTGAAAGCGCTGACCAACGCCGGCCATTGCGACCTGTAGTTGAGCGAAATGCGCGGACACACCTTTGAGCCTGCAAATGCAGGATTCATATACAGCGGGTTGGCATAGAACTGCGAAAACGACACATCCTGTGCGCTGGCACCCTTGGCACCGCCCAGCAAAAGAGCGGCCACAATGAGAATTTTCGAAAGTCTCTTCATCATATAATCAGTATATAAATGAGCCTAAAAATAATTGGCAATATTACGAATTTTCTTTCAAACAAACACACATTTCTTCAAAAAAAAATACAAAACCCACAATTACAGGTATTTATTTTTTCAAAACATTTGCACTCTCTTTGTTTTTCCGACACTTGATTCAGCCAAAATTCAGAAAATCGGCCTATTTTTCAGCGCTCTTGCTGCAACAAAGCGACACCGCGTCAGCAATGCGTCGACAACGCGTCGGAAACGCATCGGCAACACGTCGGAAACGCATCGACAACGCGTCGGAAACGCGAAAAAAGGCAAAAACGACACCGCCCGAAATGTTAAAACGGCTTCGCTGGAGAAAACAGTATTTTAACACTTACGAAAGCCTGACCATCTTCTACCGGCGTAAAACCTGGTAAGAATTTGGTAAGAACTTGGGTAGAATTTGATAAGAAGATGGTCCTGTCAATCAGTAGTTTCGAAATGGCGATTTTTGGGCATTTTTTGCCTTTTCAAAACTTTTTTGAACCGCATTCGAAATGTTAAATTTTAACATTTGGGACCGTCGGTGGCCACCGGGCCGTCCGCTCCGCCTTCGGTCGCCGGCGGCGACGGCCCGATGCCGACCGTCAACCGATGCCCGTTTGGGGTGCTCGAAATTCCAGTTCCAGGTGCATTAAATTCCCGTTTCAGGTGCAACACTTTTTTGCAGCCCATACAATATTTTATTAAAAACGCCGTTTCCAGCTCTGGAAAAAAAACAAATCAGACCACAAAGATCCACCCTGACAAATGACGAGACACAGGCTATTCAAAATACTGATTGCCATATTGATGCTGACATCGGCAGGCAATGCCGCCGCCCAATATGCGGCCCATTCGGTGCTGGCTGAAGGCGAATGGTGGAAAATTGGCATCGCCGAAGAGGGCATCTACCGGCTGGGACCCGACGACGCCGACGCCCTGGCGGGGTGCGCCGTTGCCGACATCGCCCTCTACGGCCACCGAAGCGGTCCGCTGGCCACAACCAACGGCAGCTGGCGGCCCGACGACCTGGCGGAGATGCCGATACAGATTGTGGACCAAAACGGCAACGGCACCTTCGATGCCAACGACTACCTGCTGTTCTATGCCACCGGCGCCGTTACGTGGGACTACTCGACTGACCTGCAGCGGTTTGTCCACACCAACCATCCCTATGCCAAACTGAACTACGTATACCTGACAATCAGCAGCGGCGAACACCGCAGAATTGCTGAACACCAGCAGCTTACGCCCACGGGCGACATCATTTCGACCTGCCACAGCGTGGCCCTGCACGAGAACGACCTGACCAATACCCACCAGACAGGGCAAATATGGGTCGGCGAACGCTTCAACAGCAGCACCCCGAGCCGCAACATCGGCCTGACGCTGCCTGCCACACCGACGGGCGCGGTCAAGGTGCGCTATGCGCTGGCAACGGTTTCGACGGCGGCAAGCGCTTTCGACATCGCCCTGAACGGCTCGACGCGCAACGTCCGTTTCAACAGCGGCGCCCGCCACACGACGACCCTCGAAGAGTTTGCCGGGAGCTCAAGTCCTGCGCTGACATTCACATTGACATACAGTTACGCCGAAAGTATGGCTGCCGGCTACCTCGACTATATCGAAGTCGACGCCCTGACGCCAATGGCGATGAGCGGCAGCTTTACCGCAATGCGCACCGAGGCAATCGGAGCGACCGCGAAGAGGTACCGCGTCGAGGGAACGAGCTCGCAGACAAGGGTTTGGGACGTTACCGAATACAACGGCGTCGTGGAGATGCCCGTCACCCGAAGCGGCAGCACGCTGACATTCGATGGCTTAGCCGACACGTGGCGCACATACATAGCCTTCAATTCCAGCGCTTTCCGCTCGCCGGCCTCGATTTCGCGCCTCGCCAACCAGGACCTGCACGGTGCCGCCAACCCCGAACTGCTGATAGTGTGCCACCCCTCGCTGCGCGCGCAGGCCGAACGGCTTGCCAGCCTGCACAGCATCAACGACGACCTTGCGACGCTGGTGGTGACGCAGGACGAGGTGTTCAACGAGTTCAGCTCGGGGCAGCGCGACCCGATAGCCATACGCGAACTGTTAAGAATGTTTCGCACGCGCGCGCAAAACGACGCCACCCTTGCCGCTCCGCGCCACCTGCTGCTGTTCGGCAAAGGCACCTACGACAACAAGAACCTGCTGGACAACGACCTGACGACCGTTGTAACCTACGAGACCGCCGCCTCGTTCGACAACGACGGCCTGTCGATGGGCACCGACGACATTATGACCTACCTCGACGACGGCGAGGGCCTTTCGCTTTCGTCGACGATGGATGTCTCGGTGGGTCGCCTGCCGGCCAAGAACGCCGCCGAGGCCGCGCACCTGGTCGACAAGATTGAGGGCTATATGATGCGGCGCGACCTGATGCAGGAAGGCATACGCGGCGACTGGCGCAACTGTGTGGCCCTGCTGGCCGACGACGCCGACCCCAGCTGCAGCGGCGACACGGCGTTCACGCACTCGTCGGAGTTCATCGCCCGACGCATCACGGCCCAGTACCCGCAATTCACTGTCGACAAGATATATGCCGACGCCTACGTGCAGCAGTCGGGTGCCGACGGCTCGTTCTATCCCGACGTGAACAACGCCCTGAAAAAGCGTATGGACTACGGCTGCCTGCTGCTGAACTACATCGGCCACGGCTCATCACAGTATATTGGTACCGAACGGTTTATGATGAAATCACACATCAGCACCTATGCCAACCGGCTGCAGCTTCCGTTTTTCATCACCAGCACCTGCACCTTCGGCCGCTTCGACGACCCCGGCGAGACCTGCGGGGCCGAGGAATTTCTGCTGGCCGACGGAGCCGGCATTGCCTGTCTGGCGGCATCGCGCCCCATTTCGCACGTGGAGGAGGTCAACGCCGATATGGTGCTGCAGGCCCTCAACCCCGCCAACACCATCGGCGACGCCATACGAATAGCCAAAAACAACCGCACAACGACACAGGCGCTGACGCTGATGGGCGACCCGGCGCTGCGCCTCAGCCATCCGCGCCACAGCGTCGTCGTCACCGCCGTCAACGGGCGCCCCGTCGACAGCCTGCGTGCCGACACAGCCCTGGTGCTCTCGGAGGTGACCATCGAAGGCGAAATCCAGGATGCCGAGGGGCTGCTGGTCGACGACTTCGACGGAATCATCTACCCCGAAGTCTACGACCGTCCCCGCCAGACACGCACCCTTGCCAACGACAACGAGGGCTGCGAAGTGGGCTTCACGATGCAGAACAGTCTGCTGTACAAGGGCAGCACGACGGTTAGCGGCGGCCGCTTCAGATACCAGTTCACCGTGCCGCGCGATGTGGCCTACAAGTTCGACAAGGCTCGCCTTGCACACTATGCCAAAAGCGCCAGCGACGATGCCGCCGGAGCATACGGCAACCTGTTGCTGGGCGGATTCGACGAAAGCGTCGACATTCGCGAGACAAGGCCCGAAATCAGGCTCTTTATGAACGACACCAACTTCCACAACGGCGGCATCACCGATGCCAACCCCACCTTGCTGGCCCTGCTGAGCGACAGCATAGGCATCAACGCCGTCGGCAGCGGCCTGGGGCACGACATAACGGCTCTGATAGACGACAACCCCAACAACCTGATAATCCTCAACGACTTCTACGAGACCGACATCAACGACGAGCGCCTCGGCATAATCAGGTACAACCTGACCGGCCTGGCTGCCGGAAGGCACACTATCACGCTGAAGGCGTGGAACATATTCAACTACTCGAGCAACGCGGAAATAGTCTTCTATGTTCACGGGACAGACACTACGACGACCCGCTTCGATGCCGAGCCTAACCCCGCCAGCGACCACACAAGGCTGCGGCTGGAGCACAACTGCAAGGGTTCGGTGGCCAGCGTAACGCTCGAAATCTACGATATGATGGGACACCGGGTCAAAGGGTGCACGCCGCCAATATCGGCCGACGGATATGTGGCCGGGCCTGTGGACTGGGACCTCGTCTCGGACGGCGGAACCCGCGTGTCGCCAGGCGTATACATTGCACGCTTCACCATCACCACGCAGGACGGCGAGCGAATTGCCGACCAAGGGAAAATAATCGTCAAATGAAATAGCCGAAAATCTTTACAGAACACAATATTTTTTTTGAAACAACGTTTTAGAGGCACTTTTTTACAGCAAGAAAAATGAACAGAAACCTTTCGAGAAAAATCTTTGCAGCATTGGTGGCACTGTGTTTTGCCAACCTGGCCCAGGCCCAGTACAACCAATCCACCGGCCAGACAAACAATTACATACACACCGGTATCCCCATCCTGCAGATATCGCCCGATGCCATTGCCGGAGCTTTGGGCGACGCCGCTGCGGCCTATGAGCCCAACGCATACTCGTCGCACTGGAACAACGCCAAAATCGCCTTCGCCCCAAAAGAGATGAGCATCACGACGACATATACGCCCTGGCTGCGCAAGCTGGACCCCGAAATGAACTTCCTCTACCTCGGTGCATACAAGCGCATCAACAGGCGTAGCGCCGTTGCAGCATCGCTGACCTATTTCACCCTCGGCAAGATTGAGCACCGCGACGATCAGGGCAACAGCCTCGGCACGTTCCGTCCCAACGAGTTTGCCTTCGACGGAACCTATTCGATGAAACTGTCGGACTATCTGGCTCTTGGTGCCACGGCACGCTACATCCACAGCGACCTGACGCAAGGCCTCGACGTGGAACAGCAGACCACCAAGGCCGCCAACGCCCTGGCCGCCGATGTGGGACTCTATTTCCAGGCCGACATCGACAAACGCCAGCAGGCTGCAGCAGCTCTGACATTGAGCAACCTCGGCTCGAAGCTCTCCTATTCGGACGACGACACCGAGAACGAGTTTCTGCCGGCCAATATGCGCCTCGGCGGACGCTACACCTACGAGGTGGACGAATACAACAAGGTCAATGTCCTGCTCGACCTCAACAAGATGCTTGTCCCCACACCGCCCATACAGAATGAGGACGGCACCTGGTCGGGACTCTACACCGACAATGCCGACTACCACCAAACGGGCTCGGTACTTGGCGCTCTCCAGTCGTTTTACGACGCCCCCGGCGGCCTGAAAGAGGAGCTGCACGAGATTACCCTTTCGCTGGGTGCCGAATACTGGTATTCAAATATTTTCGCTGCGCGTATGGGCTATTTCTACGAGCATAAGACCAAAGGCGCGCGCCAGTATATGACCTTCGGCGTAGGTGTACGCTACAGCCGCTTCGAATTCGACTTCTCCTACCTGCTGCCTACCACCAGCTTCAGCACCAATCCGCTGGCCAACACTATACGCATCTCGCTGACCCTCAACATCGAAAAAGACAAGAAATCGTGAAAATCAGGACTGGCATAGGCTACGATGTGCACCAACTGAAAGAGGGACTGCCGCTATGGCTTGGCGGCATCCAGGTGCCACACAGCAAAGGCTTGGTGGGCCACTCTGACGCCGACGTGCTGATTCACGCCATCTGCGACGCCCTGCTGGGAGCTGCAGCACTTGGCGACATCGGGAAGCATTTTCCCGACACCGACCCGGCCTACAAGGGCATCGACAGCAAGGTTCTGCTGCGCAACGTGTGCAACCTGCTTGCCGACAAGGGATGGCACATAGGCAACGTCGACGCGATACTGTGTATGCAGAAACCCAAGGTGGCTGCCTACATTCCAACGATGCGCCAAACGCTGGCCGACGTGATGCAGATGGACATCGACGACATATCGGTCAAAGCCACCACCACCGAGCACCTGGGCTTCGAAGGACGCGAAGAAGGCATTTCCGCCATTGCCAACGTATTGATCAACAAATAAGAAACCATAATATTTTAGCGTGAAAGACGACAGCCAATACAAAGAAAAAGAAGAACAAGACGTTGACTTGCTGGACGACAGCGGTTGCAAACTCGTTGTGCATAACGACGACTACCACACTTTCGACTACGTAATCAAGGCACTGGTCGATATCTGCCGCCACACCTACGAGCAGGCCGAACAGTGTACCATAATGATACACTACACAGGCAAATGCATCGTCAAAACAGGCGGCTACGAAGAACTGCTGCCTATGCATACCGCGCTGCTCAACAAGCAATTGACATCCGAAATCATACAATAATACACCCTCTATGAATTGGCCTATCATCATAATAATACTCTTGGTCGGTTTGGCGCTGGTTGCCCTCGAAATCGTCGCCCTGCCGGGTGCCATTTGCGGCATCTGCGGTGGCGCTATGGTCGTTGTCGGAATCTGGCAGACCTACGCCAACTACGGCACCCTTGCAGGCAACATCACCCTGATAGCCAGTCTGCTGACGGGCTTGCTGATGCTTGTGGTGCTGATGAAAAGCGGCACGTGGAAACGCTTCAGCCTCAACGAAGAAAGCGACAGCCGCGTCAACCAAATCGACAACGCCACCATCAAGCCCGGAGCCAAAGGCAAGACCATCTCGCGTCTGGCACCGGCAGGCAAAGCCCTTTTCGGCAACGAAATCGTTGAGGTGCACAGCGAAGAGGGATTCATCGACGAAGGCGTCGACGTTGAAGTCATCGAGACAGAAGGCTACAGAATAATCGTCAAGAAAACAAACCCCTAAAAAACAACATTATGGACCCAATCACTATTGTAATCATTTTCGCGTGTATCATTTTCCTGATACTCTTCCTGTGGCTTGTGCCTATCGGGATATGGTTCCAAGCCCTCATCAGCGGTGTCCACACCTCGCTGATACAGCTCATTTTTATGCGCTTCCGTAAGGTTCCGCCCGCCGTCATCGTCACCAATATGGTGTCGGCAGCCAAGGCCGGCCTGAAGGTTTCGCAGAACGAGCTCGAGGCCCACTACCTGGCCGGCGGCCGCGTCAACAGCGTCGTCAAGGCTCTCATTTCGGCCGACAAAGCCAATATGAACCTCGACTTCAAGACCTGCAC
>DFHL01000014.1:35515-36198 GCA_002371315.1 Bacteroidales bacterium UBA3724
AAAGTCATCGACACACCGCCCGTCGCCGCTGTTGCCAAAGACGGTATCCAGCTGATTGCCAAGGCTCGCGTCACCGTGCGTACCAACATCAAGCAGCTCGTCGGCGGTGCCGGCGAAGAGACCATCCTGGCCCGCGTCGGCGAGGGCATCGTCACCTCCATCGGTTCGGCCACCAGCCACAAGCAGGTGCTCGAAAACCCCGACAGCATCTCCAAGCTGGTGCTTACCAAAGGCTTGGACAGCGGTACGGCATTCGAAATCCTCTCCATCGACATTGCCGACATCGACGTCGGAAAGAACATCGGCGCCCAGCTGCAGATGGACCAGGCCAATGCCGACAAGAACATCGCCCAGGCCAAGGCCGAAGAGCGTCGCGCTATGGCTGTGGCTCAGGAGCAGGAAATGAAGGCCAAAGCCCAGGAGGCCCGCGCCAAGGTCATCGAGGCCGAAGCCGAAGTGCCGCTGGCAATGGCCGAAGCCTTCCGCAACGGCAACCTCGGCATTATGGACTACTACCGTATGAAGAACATCCAGGCCGACACCGATATGCGCGAATCCATATCCAAACCCGCCGCCACCAAAAATCCAAAAAGCAACGCATAACAATACACGTTACAAACAATAAAGAGAGGGCCGGACGCTGTGCGTCCGGCCCTCTCTTTAGGCGTATAGGTCAAATTGCA